>JALSJJ010000257.1 GCA_026989375.1 Rhodothermus sp. | reverse complement strand
CCGGGCTGCTTTTGCGCTACCCAGTTTCGTGCGACGTCTGTTTGCCGATGGCGGGCGCCCGGCTCATTCGATGTCATTCCACAGAGACGACATAGGATAGCGTAGCACCAGGAAGCCTTCCAGCAGCTGCCGGTCGAAGTTGATGAATCCGTTGACCAGATAGACTTCTTCGGCGGTGCAATTGTAGAGCAGCTTGACTTCTCGCTTGCCACGGCGCCGGTCGATGGTTAGCAGGGCCCCTACCAGTCCGCGAGTGCCGTGGCCTACAAATAGATCAATAGGTTCGCCGTCGCTGCTGCGGGTGCCGTTCACATAGCCATAGTCGATCGGGTAGATGACTTCCGCAAACAGCGGATGGCGGCTTCGATAGGGGCGGTCGATGGTCCAGCCACGCTGGCGAATCAACTGCTCCCAGGCTTCCCAGTGGAAGTGACGGGCAAATAACTCCAGAAACGCGCTGCTATAGGCAGGTCGCATTGTTCCTGATATTTCTGGTGGGGCAATATGAAGGTGGCGTTCGGATCTCACGAGAAAATATTCTGGATCATCGCCTGTTGTGCAAGTCTGTTATAGGGTCCTTACGGGTGAAGGGGCTTTGCTGGCATCTGGGCGAAGCCGGGAGGATAACTTTGGGGACAATGAAGCGCGGTGTGATCCCCCGTTTCATCCGGCTGAAGCAAGTGGGATACTGTGGTAGCGGTCTGCCGGTAGGTCGCGTGCCCGGGCGGTAGAAGGAGTCTTACGCTTCCGTTTCGGGCAGTACGACCCGGATGTGCAGCTCCTCAAGCTGCTCTGGGGCGACCTCGTCCGGGGCGTCCGACATCAACTCCTGGCCGCGCTGAGTCTTCGGGAACGCGATAACATCGCGGAGTGAGCCCGCACCGGCCAGCAGCATGACAATGCGATCCAATCCCAGGGCAATCCCGCCATGAGGAGGGGCCCCATAACGAAAGGCGCTTAGGAGAAAGCCAAAGCGTTGTTCGGCTTCGGCTTCGTCGATGCCCAGCACGCGAAACATCCGGCGTTGCACGTCCTGCCGATGGATACGGATCGAGCCGCCTCCGATCTCGTTGCCGTTCAGCACCAGGTCGTAGGCGCGGGCGCGCACGCGGCCCGGATCGGTTTCCAGCCAGTCCAGGTCGTCGGGATGAGGCGAGGTGAAGGGGTGATGCATCGCGTAGTAGCGCCCGGTCTCTTCGTCCCATTCCAGCAGGGGGAAATCCGTGATCCAGAGAAAGTGCCAGGGTGCCTGGCCGGCCGGCGGAATCAGGTTCAGCTCCCGGGCCATGTGCAGACGTAGCGCGCCGGCCTGCAGGTAGACCTGGGGTTTCGGTCCGGCCAGCAACAACACCAGGTCGCCAGCCCGGGCTCCCAGTTGCGCGATGGCGCGCTGCACAAACGCCGGGGCCAGAATATGCTCTTTGACCGAGGCGTAAACGGGACCGCCGTCGGAGGGCAGCTTGAAGTAAACCAGGCCGCCGGCACCGATCTGCTTGCGCACGACTTCTTTGTCCAGACGGTCCATGTAGCCGCGGCCCTTGTCGCCCATACCCGGTACGACCAGCGCGACGATTTCACCGCCCTGATCCAGAATGCTTTCGAAGACCCGAAAGCCCGAGCCGCGGAAGACGTCGCCGATCTCCTGGAGCTCAAGCCCAAAGCGAGTATCCGGCTTGTCGGAACCAAAGCGGCGCAGGGCTTCATGGTAGGAAAGACGTGGGAAGGGGCGTGTCAGCTCGACACCCAGCGTTTCCTGCCAGATCGTCTGCATGAGCCCTTCAATGAGCGTAAAGATCTGCTCCTCGGTAGGAAAGGTCATTTCCACATCGATCTGGGTGAATTCCGGCTGGCGGTCGGCCCGCAGGTCTTCGTCGCGAAAGCACTTAACAATCTGGAAGTAGCGGTCCAACCCCGCGACCATAAGAATCTGTTTGTAGAGCTGTGGCGACTGCGGGAGCGCGTAGAACTTGCCCGGGTGCAGGCGGCTGGGCACCAGGAAGTCGCGAGCGCCTTCGGGGGTCGACTTAGTCAGCACGGGCGTTTCCACTTCGACGAACTGGTGCGCGTCGAAGTAGCGCCGCGTGATCAGGTAAACCTGATGGCGGAGGAGCAGGTTACGTTGCAGTTCGGGCCGCCGCAGGTCAAGGTAGCGATATTTCAGGCGTAGCTCTTCGCTGGCCGCCGTACGTTTTTCCTCATGCGCAGAGACCGGAAAGGGCAGGGGTTCGGCCGTGTTGAGAATGAGCAGATCGTGGACGCGCACTTCCACTTCGCCAGTGGCCAGCTTGGGGTTGATGGTCTCCGGAGAGCGCTCGCGCACCACGCCCCGTACCGAAATGACGTATTCACTACGCAGGCGGTCGGCCAGTTGATAGGCTGCTTCGTTGTCCTGCGGCGAAAAGACGAGTTGCGTCAGCCCGTATCGGTCGCGCAGATCGACAAAGATGACTCCGCCCAGGTCGCGTCGGGTGTCGACCCAGCCCTTGAGTACGACTTCCTGACCAATGTGTGTACGTCGCAGTTCACCGCAGGTATGCGTGCGCGGACCGTGCAGATCACGGCCGGGTGTAAGGGATTGCGGGCCGAACTGGTTGCTCATGCGATTCGATGCTGTGGCTGATAGTCCCGGGACACGCTATACAACCGCGCGAATATACGACTACATTGGCGCAATTCATAACGAAATACCTTCTAAAAAAGCGCACGTGCTTCGGTTTCAAACAGGAATCCGCAGGGTTTTTCTTTACTTTTTTCCGAAAGATTTGCTAAGCTTAACCGCTATGAGTGGATGTTGTACCAACCGGTGGGATTGCAACCATGCATAGTAAGTCCGAAGGCATGGCGGCGGCCAGTGCGTCGGCGCTCGTGAACGGGAAAACGTTTTTCGGGCATCCGTGCGGCCTGGCCACGCTGTTTTTTACCGAACTCTGGGAGCGCTTCAGCTACTACGGCATGCGGGCGCTCCTGGTGCTGTTCATGACCACGGCAACGACGGCCGCTAACCCGGGATTGGGTTTTGACATAGGAACAGCCACAGCGATCTATGGCCTGTACACGTTTTTTGTGTATGTGCTGTCGTTGCCTGGAGGATGGCTGGCCGATAAGCTCTGGGGGCAACGCAAAGCCATTTTTGTGGGCGGCGTCATTATTGCCATGGGCCATTTTTCCATGGCGATCCCGACAAATCTGACCTTTTTTCTGGGGCTGGCCCTCATTGTGATCGGCACCGGCTTGCTCAAGCCGAATGTAAGTACGATTGTCGGGGAGCTGTATCCGGAAGGCGGCGCGCGGCGCGATGCCGGTTTCTCGATTTTCTACATGGGTATTAACATTGGCGCTGTGCTGGGGCCCACGCTCTGTGGCTTACTGGGCGAAGGGTACAACTGGCACCTGGGTTTTTCGCTGGCCGGCATTGGCATGGTGGCTGGTCTGATCTCCTATAAGGTGGGCGAGAAGTACCTGGGAGAAGCGGGCCTTTTCCGGCCAGCGCCGGGCGAAGACGAAACGGTGCTGACGCGACGGGCGCAGCGCTTCTACACCGGCGCCGGAATCGCCGCCGCCGTGGTGGTTTTCTGTGGTTATCTGCTGGCAACGGGGCGCTTTCCGCTTTCGCTGGAAGCGCTGGCGCAGAGTCTGGGCGTGGGCGTGGTGATCATTACCCTGCTGTTTTTCGCTTATATTTTCTTCTTTGGAGGACATACGGCGTTGGAAAAGCGCCGGCTGCTCGTGATCCTGTGGTTGGTCATCCTGGCCGGTCTGTTCTGGTCAGGTTTCGAGCAGGCCGGCTCGTCGCTGAACCTGTTCGCGCGGGATCTGACGGACCGCCAGTTCGGGAACTGGGAGATGCCGGCCAGCATGCTTCAGAACATCAATCCGCTGTTCATTATCATTTTTGCGCCGGTTTTTGGCTGGCTCTGGACCTGGCTGGCGCAGCGCAATGCAAATCCGTCCATTCCAGTGAAGTTTGCGCTGGGGCTGCTGGGGCTGGCGGCCGGCTTTTTTGTACTCTCCTGGGGGGCTGCGCATGCCACGCCCGAAAATCCGGTCTCGCCCGCCTGGCTGGTAGTGACGTATTTCTTGCATACGGTGGGCGAGCTGTGCCTCTCGCCGGTGGGGCTGTCGTCGATCACGAAGCTGGCCCCCCAGGGACGGGTAGGACAGATGATGGGGATCTGGTTCATTGCGGCTGCGCTGGGGAATCTGTTTGCGGGTTTGGTGGCCGGTCAGTTGGAGACGCTGATGCCCGCGGCGCTTTTCCAGAGTGTGGCGATGATCACGGGCGGAGCCGGCCTGATTGCCCTCTTAGTGAGCCCGGCCATCCGACGCTTGATGGGTCACGTAGATTAAACAGAACAAATCGCTTCCATGGAGACAAAAACTTTTGCCGAGATCGACACGCCAGTCGTGCCCATTCAGCGGTTGCCGCATGCCGAAGGGCTGGCGCTGCCCGATTACGCGACCCCGTACAGTGCCGGGATGGATTTGCGGGCAGCGGTTCCGGAAGACGAGCCGCTGGTGCTGGAGCCGGGGCGCTGGGCGCTGGTCCCTACCGGGCTGGTGCTGGCACTTCCCCCGGGTTACGAAGGCCAGGTGCGGCCGCGCAGCGGGCTGGCCGCCCGGCATGGCGTCACTGTGCTGAACAGCCCGGGGACGATCGATGCGGATTACCGGGGTGAGGTCAAGGTGCTGCTGATCAACCTGGGTCCGGAGCCCTTTGTCATCCGACGTGGCGAGCGCATCGCGCAACTGGTGGTCGCGCGTCACGCCCGGGTTACCTGGGACGAACGTGCTGCGCTGGACGAGACCGAGCGCGGCGCAGGCGGCTTTGGCTCAACCGGAAGGCATTGATCGCAAGGGAGGGGGCCGCTGGCCCCCTCCCTTGTTTAAAAGGCCGGACTGATGCGGAACCAGAGCGACGGTCGGTACCCCTGACCCAGGTCGCGGAGTGGCCAGGCCAGCTCCAGCCGCACGCTTCGGCCTTCGTTCAGCCCCAGACCAATGCCAGCGGCACTCAGCATGTCGCGACTCCGAAAGGCGTTAGTGTCGAAGGCATTAACCCATCCGACATCGAGAAACGCCAGGAAGAACAGCTCTTCGATCACTTCGCCGGGCACCAGCGATACTCCCTGAATGACCAGTTCGGCATTTCCCAGCAGCATGCGCGTGCCGAGGTAGGCATTCTCCGCATAGCCGCGTACCGATCCGATGCCTCCCAGGAAGAACTGCTGCTGGAGGGGTGTTGCTTCGTCGGCCCAACCGCCGCGCATCCGAAGGTTCAGCCGACTGTAGCGGCCCATCGGCAGGTAGAGGCGCCCATCGGCCACATAGCGATTGTAGGAAAAGTCGCCGCCCAGGCGGCGTCCCAGTTCGGCCTGGAGGCGCAGGGCCCAGCCCGTCGGCAGGTCTTTGTAGGCGAGGAGGCGGCCGGCGTCCAGCGTCAGCACGAGGGCATGCCGGCGGCCTTCCCGTGCAGGCAGGTTGAAGTCGGTGGCCTGGCGGTCGAACAGCGCCCATCGGGTTTTCTGGGGGAGTGCGCGGTGATCTTCGGCACGGAAGCCCAGGCCCAGTTGCGCATAGCGCGTCAGGCGTTGCACGGCATAGAGCTGCCAGCCTTCGGTTTCATAGTAGAGCGCATAGAAGTCGTTGCCAAAGAAAAAGGCGGCCAGCGTATTTTCCAGCGGAGCGGTTTTCCACAGGTCTTCGGTGCGCGTGGTGCGGTAGTAGCCGCCGCCCAGCTTGAGATAGAAGGCCGCGTTGCGGGCCGGATTGAGCACCGTTTCGGCGCCGACTTCGTAACGCCAGCGGCGTAATGCAAAGGCGTAGCTCAACTGGCCGAGCAGCCGCACACGATCGTACTCGGTCCATTCCAGCGGTTCGGTGCCCAGGCCCAGCACCAGCCCTTCCACCCGGTTGAAGCGAATACCTGGCAGCGAGCGGTACAAGGCCGTTTCGCGGAAAGGCCAGCGATGCGGAAAGTCGCCAGCAAAGGTGGCCAGGGGTCGCGGGCGCCGACAGTCCAGCTCCCAGAATTCCTCACAGACGGCTGGGCGCAGATGCAGTCCGGGCAGGATTTCGTCTCGCCGGGTTGAGTCGGATGGCGATGCGAGCAGCAGACCCAGAGCGACGAGTAGCCACATAGCTCCTTCCGAATGGTTTAGAGGGGAAGTTCCATCGTTAAGCGATACGAAGAAAACGTCCCAACGTTACTTCAGTTCGGCGGACTGGGGTTGAGATTTCGAGGCGGCCATTGTCGGATGTTGGAGTACATGCCGGTGGAGCTGTTCGCGCTGCGCCTGCCACCAGGCGCGGGCCAGCACGAACAGAACGCTCAGCGCGAAGGCGGCCAGCGTAACGCCCAGCACAATGAGCGAGCGGCGTGGCCTGGCTTTTTTGACAGGGGGCACAGCCGGGTCAACCACCTGCACGGCCTCGACGCGCCGCTCTTCTTCGAAACGAGCCTGTTCGTAGAGCGGCGCCAGCACCTCCAGGATGAGGGTCTGGAGCAGCCGTTCGCGTTCCAGTTCAAAGTACTGGCGCAGGGCGGCTGGAATTTCCTGCTGGGGAACGGGCAGCAGGCGTTCCTGGCCCTCCAGGGCTTCCCGGTAGCGACGCTCGGCTGTCGCTTTCATTTCGGCCAGCAGGCGGACCTGCGGGTTGTCGTCGCCAAACTGGGCGCGGAGCGCCTCGTATTGCATTTCGGTCTGAAGCGCTTCGGCACGGAGCGTGGCCACGTACTCCAGGAAGCCGCGCGCCTGGGCTTCCAGGTCAAACAGGCCGTATCGTTCATGGAAGGCCTGCTGGGCGTCGAGCACCGAGTCGAGGCGGGCCAGGGCTTCGTGGTAGCGATGTTCGACGTACTGCCGGTAACGTCGCGCGCTCTGGGTCAGCAGATCAGCGTTGATCCGGTTGAGCTCTGCTATCATGAAATTGGCCATGTCGGCCGCGCGTTGCGGGTCGCGGTCGAGCACCGAGATTTCCAGGTACTCGAAGTCCGGGTCGACTTTGAACGATACGTTGTCCCGTAACGCTTCGATAGCTGCTTCGCGCGGGTGCTGCTCATCCTGCAGGCCATAGACAACGACCAGGTTGAAATGATCGACAACCCGGCCATACATTGTACGGCTGGTGAGGATACTCAGGTAGCGTTCATAGCCGCCCTGTCCCCCACCGCCCAGTACGTTGCCCAGAAATCCCGGTAGGTTATTCAGCAGTTGGGAGGCCAGGGGACTGAGGCCGGCCCCTGCCGGAGGCAGCACGCGCGCCGTGGCCCGATACCAGTTCGGCAGCAGCAGACTGACCACGACGGCGCCGATTGCCGTAAGCATCGTGACGCCGGC
>JALSJJ010000256.1 GCA_026989375.1 Rhodothermus sp. | reverse complement strand
TAAGCAAAAAAAACAATGTCAAGAGGCTACAGCCAGCCCTGCTGGCGGTACCAGGCGATGGTTTCCTGGAGGCCCTCTTCGAGGCCGATCTGCTGGCGGTAGCCGAAGTCGCGACGGGCTTTGTCCACCGCGCACATTTTGCAGGCGTGCCGGATTTCGCGGGCCTTTTCGCGGTTGAGTGGGGGATAGGTTCCGGTCAGGCGTCCGGCCAGTTCCACCAGCGCGCCGATGGGCTCCACCAGAAACGGCGGGATGTGGACGGTCAGGGCTCGGCGGCCCAGGGCACGCAGCGTGGCGTCCCGGATCTCGCGCCAGGAGTAGAACCGTTCGCTACCGATGAAGTAGGTTTGCCCGGTGGTGGCGTCCGACTCGGCAGCGTCCACCATGCCACGTACCAGGTCGCGTACGTGCACAAGGCTCAGCTCGGGGTGGCGGCCGCTCCCGATGATGGGGCACAGGCCGCGGCTGACGGTTCGGAAGAACGTGTAGATGTCGGCGTCGCGAGGACCGTAAACGGCAGGTGGACGCACCACTACCAGGGGAAGCACCTCGGTGAACGGTGGCCCTTCGGCGCGAGGTGCCTGGAGCGCCTGTTCCATGAGCGCCTTGCTGCGTCCGTAGGCGCTGATCGGACGCAGGGGCGACGTCTCGGTCGCCACGCCGCCCGGGCAGTAGCCTACGGCGGCCAGACTGCTGGTGATGAGCACTTTGTGGACGTTCGGGTTGGCCTCCAAGACAGCGCCCAGCAGGTTCAACGTGGCCGTGATGTTGCCCTGCTCGAAGGTAGCCCAGTCGCGGGCGCGTGTGACGCCAGCGACGTGAAAGACGACGTCGGCGTCACGTACGGCCTCCCAGAGCACCTCGATCTGGGAGAAGTCGCCGCGCACAGGCACAATGTCGAGCCCTTCCAGCCAGCGCAGCCGGTTTCGTACCAGGCAGCGCACTTCGCGGTAGCCCCGGCGCAGCAGCTCTTCGACCAGGTGGCTGCCGATGAAGCCGGTTCCGCCCGTTACGAACGCAATACCTCGATGCATGGCACACTCAGATTAGCGAGCCCGCAGGGCGACGACGCATTCCACATGGTCAGTGTGGGGAAACAGATCGACGGGCTGTACGGCCTCGATCCGGTACTGCTCGCGAAGCAGCTTCAGGTCGCGCGCCTGCGTTTGCGGATTGCAGCTCACATAAACGAACCGCTCCGGACGGAGCTGGCCGATGCGACGCACCACCTTCGGATGCATGCCGCCCCGTGGAGGATCGACGATGACCACGTCGGGCCGGCCGTGCGTTTGCACAAACGCCGGGGTAAGCACCTCCAGCAGATCGCCGGCCACGAACGTACAGTTCGTGATGCCGTTGGCGGCCGCGTTGGCGCGGGCGTTCTCGACGGCCGACGCGACCAGTTCCACGCCGACCACGTGGCGCACGTGCGGCGCCATAAAAATGGAGATCGTTCCGGTACCGCAGTACAGGTCGTACACCAGGTCATCCGGGCGCAGCGCCGCCAGCTCACGCGCCACTTCATAGAGCCGTTCGGCCTGCTCCGTATTGGTCTGGAAAAAGGCATCGGGTGCAATCTCAAAGCGAAATGGCCCGATGCCGTCGTGGATAACGCCCGGCCCGAAGATCGTGTAGGTGGCTTCCCCGTAGGAGACCTGGGCCGGACGCGAATTGATTGTGTTGACCAGCGTGATGACTTCTGGAAAACGCTGCTGCAAAAAGGCGCCCAGCTCCGCCATGCGGGCTTCGTCGTAGCGACTGGTAACCAGGTTGACCATCACCTCGCCGGTGCGCATGCCGGTGCGAATGACCAGGTGGCGCAGGTATCCCCGGTGCTCTCGAATATCCCAGGGTTCCCAGCCATGCGTTTTGAAAAACGCCCGCAGCTCGTTGAGCAAACGTACCGTGATGGGTTCGGGCAGGTGGCATTCTTCCAGATCGATTACCTTGTAGAAGTTGCCCGGCACGTGCAGGCCCACGGCAAAGTGGCGGTCGAGCGGTTGGCCGCTGGCGATCTCATCGGAGGTCAGCCAGCGGTCGGCGCTGAAGGAAAATTCCATTTTGTTGCGGTAGTTGTACAGTCGAGGCGAGGGTAGTGTGGGACGAACCTCCACGTCTTCGAAACCGCCATGGTGGACGAGCGCCTCATAGACGCGCTGGCGTTTGGCTTCGAGCTGGGCTTCGTAGCGCACGTGCTGCCATTTGCAGCCCCCGCAGGTGCCGAAGTATCGGCAGCGTGGCTCGGTGCGCAGCGGACTCGGCTCGAGCAGTTCGACGATGCGGCTTTCGGCGTAGTTTTTCTTGCGTCTGGTAACGCGCACGCGCACGTGGTCGCCGGGCACGCCGCCTTCGATAAACAGCACGTAGCCATCGATGCGGGTGAGCGACTTCCCGCGGTCTGCGAATTTTTCAACAATCAGTTCCAGCTCGGCCCCTTTCTTCAGCACGGTAGCTTCGGATGGATTCGCAGTCGGGCTCAACAAACCACCAAGAAGGCGAAAGGGTTCAGTCGCTATCATTCAGTCAGCATAGAGCGAAGACAGGCGATGCTCGGCGTGGCGCCCGGCCTCCTGTAGCCAGATCAGCGCCTGACGACGATCGGCGCTCTGGTCCAGCAATTCAATAAGCGCGACTTGTCGAGCAGCTACGTAGCGGGCTACTGTCTGAAGAACAGCGGCACCAACGGCCGGATGGCGTCGGAGCAGCAGCTTAAGGTCTGGACGGAAAAAGCCCAGGACTTGAACGTCGGTGGCTGCCTGTGCCGTCTCCAGCCGACGGAATTCTCCCAGCAGTGCCAGATGGCCGCATGTGTCGTACTCGCTCAGCCGGGCCAGCTCTTCAAGCTGGCCGTTTTCGTTTTCCATAAGCAGACGCACGGTTCCCCGCGTAATGATATACAGGCCCAGTCCGGGATCCCCCTCGAAGTAAATCACTTCGTGGCGCCGGTAGGTGCGGACATGCAGATAAGGGAGCAACGTCTTTAAGACGTGCCGGGGCAAGTGCTGAAAAAGGGGGACGTGGCGTAATATGTGCAGCAACTCACGGGTGTGGGCGTCTTCCTGTGCGCGAAACAGGCGCCGATAGAAGCGTTGCAGGGCTTGCATGGTTCTGTAGAGGTTAAAAAGTGTGGCCAATGCCAAAATGAAGCATTGGGCGACGTAGCCCATCGGGTAACAGTCCGGCCTCTGGACGGGCCGGATCGTGCAGCCGATAGGCCATATCCAGTCGAAGAATGAGATATTCCCAGGCCAGACGCAAGCCTATGCCCGCGCTCCAGCCCAGATCCTGAACGAAACGGGCGAGCCGGAAGTGTCCGGCCGCGGCACCCGGATTGCGGGGCCCAAGCCAGACGTTTCCTGCGTCGGTAAAGAATGCGCCGACCCAGTCGGCAGCCAGTACCCGCCGTAGTAGCCGCTGACGCAACTCCAGGCTGGCTTCCAGTTTGATCTCCCCTCCCAGCAGGTTGGCGCCCTCTACGTTTTCTTGAAGTTGAAGGCGGCCCGGGCCCAGTCCGCGTAGCGGCCATCCGCGGACACTGGTGGCGCCGCCACTGTAGAAACGCCGGTCAAAGGGTATCACGTCGGGTGTGCCGACTGGATGGGCCAGACCAAGTTGCAGCTTGCCGGCCAGTACGGTGCCGGAGCGAAGCGGATGATATCGGCGGACGTCCAGGCTGATGCGTACATACGGGCGGTAGAGCAGCCGGTTGCCAGAGGGTCCGCGGCGGAAGAGAGGCAGTCCCGGCAGCGTGCCTTCGTGCTGGCCCGGTGTGAACACGGCGCGGTCAAGCAGATCTGATAGCATCCCCCCTACTTCGACAGAAAGTTCGTGGGCATAGCCGCGTTCACGGCGCAGCGGGTTGAAGCGGGCAGCCTGCAGCGTATAACGGAACACATCATTGATCTGGGGCACCGTGTAGTCGTCGAGGATCTGGGCTCGTTGCACCGGATCTTCAATGGGACGCAGCACTTCATCAAGGAAGGCAGCACGAAAACCATACAACGTGTCTGGATTGCTCAGGCTCAAGTCGAGCAGGTCCACGAATGAAGTGAGTGTTGGCGTGTGCTGGAGCTCAAGGCGGAAGCGGGCGGCACCACGTCCCCGAATAACCAGCCGGAGGATGTCTCGGCGGGCCGTAAGCAGGCTGAGCGAAAGGCGCGTGCGGGCATCGTAGAGCTGGAGCCAGCGTTCAAGCGCGCCAAAGGGGCGGACGGCATAGGGATAGACCAGCGAGGCCGTGATTTCGAGCTGGGCTGAGGTCAGCAGGCCTTCTTCAAAGTTTCCCGAAATGGAACCGGATGTGCGAAGGCTGAACGTTTCGGCACGGCCCAGCAGGTTGGCATTTTCGTAAGTGATGGCCATGCCTGTCCCCAGCTCGTTCTCGCTACCGGTGAGCAAACCGTTACGTTGCAGCATGAAG
This sequence comes from Rhodothermus sp., assembly GCA_026989375.1. Classification (GTDB taxonomy): domain Bacteria; phylum Bacteroidota; class Rhodothermia; order Rhodothermales; family Rhodothermaceae; genus Rhodothermus. The sequence continues at coordinate 32,075 of JALSJJ010000256.1, read as the reverse complement.
GTTTCTACCCGTATGCGGTGACGGGGGCGGGTGGTCAATACAAATTGATGAGGCAGGCGGGGAGCTGCCTCCCCGGGAATATGCAACGTGTCGCGCCAGCGGGGTTCGATGCGAACGTAGGAAAACAGGCCCGTGGCTTCCAGCCGGCGTCGGGTGCTTAGAAGCAGGGAGCGATTGTACCAGTCGCCCGGTCGGAAGCGTAGCATACGCGCCAGAAAAGCAAGCTTCAGGCGACGTTCCCGAGAGCGAATGACAAACAGGCGGCCAGCTTGGAGGGTATCGGCAACTGGAGGTAGCCAGAGCGTATCGTGTCGGAAGAACAGCTCGGGCTCCGGGCCCTCGATTTCCACATACAGATCACCAAAGCGAAAACGAGGTCCGGGACGAATCCGAAAAACCACGTCAAAAGAATCAGGACGTACAGGGATAATGATCGCCTGGATAGAATCGCGCGTGACGGCTGCATAGCCTGCGTCCCATAGAAATTCCATGAGGCGCTGGCGTTCCTCCAGCAGCGCCAGTTCCGAGTAGCGCTGATGACGTGCCTGGAGTCGTAACGATGTATCGGACAGCGGGGCATGACGCAGCCGAGAGTTTTGCACGAGCGCCTGTTGGAGAGCCTGAGGGAGTGTTTCGATACCGCGGTAACGAATGTGCCGCAGATAGGTGGGTGGACCTTCTTCAATGTGAAAAATGACCCGCAGGTGGCCCGGGCGCAGGGTGTCCAATCGGGCTTCTACCCGGGCCTGGGGGAATCCTTCCTGGCGATAGAACAGGGTAAGGCGCTCTGCATCGGCCTGGACGACCGTCGGTTCGTAATAAGCCGGCGGCTCACCACTGGCCATCAGTGCACGGCTCAGTAGTCCCCCCAGACTACCTGAGGCCCCCAGTCGGTAGAGCCACAACCACCAGGTAAAGCCGGGGATACCCAGAAAGCGCCGATTGGCGACCGTGTGGAGGTAGGGGCGGAGGACTTCATCAGAGAAGGTATGGTTGCCTTCCAGACGAACTTCACGGACCAGCCAGGGCATAGAAAAAAATTGCTGCTGGGCTTGCCCCCACACCGGAAGCCCACCCAGCAGCCCCCAGCCGATCAACCAGTACAGCAATCCCTTAAGCAGATGGGGAGTGGCCGGACGGCCGACTGAAGCGATTCTACGGCTTACTCTTCTTCGTAGTAGAAGTCGTCGTCGGCCGTTGGATAGTCCGGCCATATTTCTTCGATGCTCTCGTAGGGCTCCCCGTCGTCTTCCAGCTCTTTGAGGTTTTCGATCACCTCAATGGGTGCACCCGTGCGTTCCGCGTAGTCGATCAACTCGTCACGGGTGGCCGGCCAGGGCGCATCTTCCAGGTAGGAAGCCAGCTCAAGCGTCCAGTACCCCATCGTCGGCACACAGGTTTGGTTAACACAATCTCTTTTTTGTTTCCCCCCCTATGGGCCGGCACAATAGCACACCGACCCGAAAAATGCAAGAGGTAGCACTCCTAATATATCGGCTTTTTTCCCTATCGGCGAAAGGCGCCAAGGGTTCCCGTTAGAAGGGTCTGCCATGCGTTTTCAATCCAGAGAAATTCTGGAATTTTCCGCGGCTTCGAGCAATTGCTGATATTGATGTGGCGTCATGCTCGGGGCTACAAACTGGAGCGGATTGAGCGCACGTCCCCGGCGGTCGCGCACTTCGTAGTGCAGATGAGGTCCGGTAGAGCGTCCCGAGTTACCGCTGCGTGCGATCAGGTCGCCTCGTTGGATCTTCTGACCTCGGCGTACCAGGATTTTAGACAGATGCGCGTAGAGTGTACGGTAACCCGTAGCTGGATGCTCCAGAATGATATAGAGGCCATAGCCAGCGCTGCGGCCAGTTTTCTGCACGACTCCGTCGCCTGGGGCATAAACGGGGGAGCCGTAGGGCAGCAAGATGTCGATCCCTTCGTGCATTTTGCGCACCCGCAGGATAGGATGCAGACGCATACCGAAGCCTGACACAATAACTCCATCGGCCGGCAGCACGGCTGGCATCTGCCGACGCCAGCTCTCCCGCGCTTCGGCCAGCTTCACCAGCTCCCGATAGCTGGCGTTCTGCAGGGCAATTCGACGCTCCAGGGCATCCAGCTTTTGAGCCGTTTCCCGCAACAGTGTTGCGGTCGGCTTGCTGAAGCGGTCAAATGCGGCATAGGTATCGGTGCCGCCCACGCCCATCTGCCATACGTCCGCCGAGATCGGCTCAGCCTGGAGCAACGTGCGATAAAGCGACTGGTCGTGGGCAGCCAGCTCGTTGAGCCGCATAGCAAACTGATCCAGCTTCTGATTCAGGCGACTTAACTGCGCCCGTAAGGCCTCGTTCTCCGCTTCCAGGGCCAGTTCGCGTGGGGTGGCCAGCCGACCTGTAGAATACCAGAAAAGCAACCCGCCAGCACCAAGCAGCACGACTACAAAGCTGATAAACAGCAACAAGCGCCGCATCGGATGCGGCTGTACCTCTACAAATGAACACGTCTCATGGTCAAAATAGTAGTACCGGTTCTTCGGCATGATACCACCCCTTCCGTATACCGAAATTTCACACCGCACCCCACCCGGTTAAAAATCGTGCCCGGCTTGTCTTGCTTCAATAGCCGGCGGCCTACAAACAGGTGGGGCCCCTTATTTTAACCAAAACGCATAGGAAAATACAAGGTGGTCTTTCTTGTGTCAATGGAGAAAGGCTGAACAAAAGGGTAGGTTTGGTTTCTTTTTTACGCGCCGACGGCTTATTCGTAATCTTGCTCAAAGTATTCGGTGCCGCGCAGGGGGACAGAGGAGGCTTTCTGGCGAATGCGCTCGCTCAGGCGTTGCGCAAAGACTTCGGCCGGATCGTAGCCATAGTGCCGCAACAGATGGTTCATGGCAATGACTTCGCAGAGCACCGTGATGTTTTTGCCGGGGGTGATAGGCACCTTCACCATAGGCAGCTCTACGTCGAGCAGGCGGTAGGTCTCTTCTACCATGCCCAGGCGGGTGTATTCTTCGTCCGGGTCCCACAGTTCCATTTTGACCACGACTTCGATCCGTTTCTGGAAGCGGATGGCCCGCACGCCAAACATGGCGCGCACGTCGATGAGCCCCAGCCCGCGTACTTCCATGAAATGCTGCACCAGGTCGGTGCCTGTGCCCATCAGGACGGTTTCTTCCTTACGCGTAACGATCACCACGTCGTCGGCGACCAGGCGATGGCCGCGTTCGACTAGGTCGAGGGCGACCTCGCTTTTGCCAATGCCTGGCTTGCCAATTAGCAGTAGCCCGATGCCGTAAACGTCCACCAGGGAACCGTGAACGGTCATCTGGGGCGCGAACTGATCGTTGAGAAAGTCGCGCAGCAGCGCCATAAAGCGGGTCGAAGGTACCGGCGTCCGATAAATCGGCACGCCGGCTTCGGTAGCCATCTGGACCAGCTCAGGCTCCAGCTCGTTATTGTCAGTCAAAAAGATACAGGGAATGGGAAACTGTAACAGGTTCTGGAATGCCTGGCGGCGTTGCTCAGGGGGCAGGTGACGCAGGTAGCGATTTTCCGTGTTGCCCAGAATCTGGACACGTTGATAGGTAAACAGTTCGGTATAGCCGGCCAGAACAAGACCGGGGCGGTTCAGCTCGCTTTCCACCACCAGGCGCAGCGTGTCGTCGACCTGGTTGACGCGGGTTACCGGCAGGCCGACCGTCTTCTGGAGCTGTTCGACCATGAAGGCAACCGTGATCGACTCTTTGCGGTAGACGCGGTTAGGCTGGTAGGGCATGGCCGGTCGTGGCGGTTTTAAGGTACAGGAATATGGGCAAGCAGTTGCTCAATCAGCAGATCGCTGGTGACGGCTTCGGCTTCGGCTTCGTAGCTGAGAATCAGGCGGTGACGGAGCACGTCAGGTGCTACGGCCCGCACGTCGTCGGGGGTCACATAGGGACGATGCTCCAGAAAAGCATGCGCCCGTGCGGCCAGGTTCAGATAGATGGTGGCCCGGGGGGAAGCGCCGAATTCCAGGTATGGACGCAGTGCTTCCAGCCCGTATGCTTCGGGCGTGCGCGTAGCCACTACCAGGTCCACAATGTACTGCTCAACGCGTTCGTCCACGTACAGCTCGTTAAGCGCCTGGCGGGCTCGAAGGATGTCGGCACCTGTGGCGACGGGGCGCACTTCTGGGAGCCCGTCTGTGCGTGCCATCCGCCGCATGATGGCCAGCTCTTCTTCGCGGGAGGGATAGTCCACCTGCAGTTTGAGCATGAAACGATCAAGCTGGGCCTCCGGCAGGGGATAGGTGCCTTCCTGTTCGATGGGATTCTGGGTAGCCAGTACGAGGAATGGCTCGGGTAGCCGAAACGTCGTGTCGCCCAGCGTCACCTGTCGCTCCTGCATACTCTCCAGCAGGGCGCTCTGCACTTTGGCCGGAGCCCGGTTGATTTCGTCGGCTAGGATCAGGTTGGCGAAGATAGGGCCTTTTCGGATCGAAAAGGTTCCTTCCTTCTGATTGAAATAGAGCGTGCCGAGCAGATCGGCGGGCAACAGATCAGGCGTGAACTGAATCCGCTGGAACTGGACGCCCAGCACACGCGCCAGCGTGCTGACTGTCAGCGTTTTGGCCAGTCCCGGCACGCCTTCCAGCAGCACATGTCCTCCGCAGAGCAGCCCGATCAACAGGCGATCGATCAGGTAGTGCTGTCCAATAATGACCCGCCTTATTTCTGTCCGCAGGGCGTCCAGAAAGGCGCTGTCTGCTTCGATACGCGCATTGATGCGGGCCAGATCAAACGAAGACATCTTGAAGGCAAATTCATTCGGGAATCGCCTTCTCGAAGTCTCGGCGACTCCAGGGGTTCCCATCAGAGCAGCAGGACTTCCGGTGCGCGACCAAACTGGGTTTCGAACGTCTGATGCAGGCGTTCCAGATAGAGGGGAAGCTGGAAAGGCCGACCGGCTACCAGGACGCCGTTGCCGTAGCCGTTCATGCTGGCACCAAAGATGCCTTCCAGGCTCATGGTTTCGGCGACTTCGACGATCAAATCCGCTTCGGCACAGGAAGCCTGCCAGTCGTGCCGTAGCGCCGCATGCGACATAAGCAGCAACGATCCCAATTTTTGCCAGTCCTGCTGCCGAATAGCCACTACCATGTGGTGTACCCGGTGATTTTCAGTGACCAGATAGCGCAGCACGGGATGCAGCCGACGGGGCAGCAATGCCTGTGCGCGAGGGAGATCGCGATAGACCAGGTCGCGCAAGGAGGTCAGCTCATGGAAACCACGCCGTTGCAGGATTTCGACAATCTGCTGTCCCAGAGCCCGTTGCCGACGATGATATTCGGGAGGAGGTAACAGGGTGCACCCTGCATCAATCAGCAGCCAGCGCAACACTTCCGGTGGTGGCCCTGCCAGCTCAAGATGCTCCAGCGAGGCGGTATCAATCAGCACAAAAGCCCCCGGACGGGCTACCGAAGCGGCCAGCAGGTAGGCAAGGCTGAAGGGGAAACCTGTGCAGCGTTCAATCACTGCAGTCAACGCCCGGAGCTGCTCAGAGGACGTCGGGGACTGCTTCAGAGCCTGGGTCAGCGTGACAGCCAGCGTGGCCAGCCGTATTTCGCGGGCAAATGGCGGTACCGAGCTGAATACCGCTACGTCAAAATGCGTTTCGGGACAGCAATGACGTAGTACGGAAAAAGCCAGCACTACTTCAAGGGGCCAGTCCAGAGGTACCGAGGCTCCGGAGGGCAAGGTCCAGAGTGTTTCGTCTGGCCAGAGCAGGAGGCGGTTGGTGGCCTTTCGACTCGGACGAACAGCCACAGCGGTTCCGTGCGCAACAGCCAGTAGCAGGGCAAACCCGTCGAAATAATGCGTATGGGCTGCCAGTAAGGCCGGCGCTCCGTGTACAAACGCGATGTGCGGGGTACCCGAATTGTTCGGATCCAACTGCTGGAGCAAAGCCTGGCATCGCTCCCGATGTCCCTGGGGCGTGGGGGGCGCCTTGGCTTCCAGACGCGTGAGCGCCTCTTGATAGATGCGCAACAGCGGGCTATTGGTACCGTTGGTGGGTGAAAGATCCATAGATTCCGTAAAGGAATGTAATGGCTGTGCAGGTTCAGAACGAGGCGCTCTTGTTTCGCATACGTTCTTGCATATCAGACAGTTCAGGGGTACTGTAGGTTTTCAGGTCAACCGGTCGCCGGGACGAAGCGGGTAGCCGCGCAGAAAAGCATGAGCCGGCAGGATGCGACGTCCTTCCTGCTGCAGCTCCAGGATTTCCACGGCTCCTTCGCCACAGGCTATTACCAGCCGATTGTTGGCTTCCAGTACTGTACCCGGAGAGGCTTCCCCTTCGGCCACTCGGGAACGATAGAGCTTGAGCTGTCGGTCCCCGTGCATCGTCCAGGCGCCTGGATGCGGCGACAACCCCCGGATATGGTTGTGCACAACCGGTGCCGGACGGTCCCACGGCACCCGGGCTTCCTCACGCGTAAGCTTGGGAGCCCGGGTGGCCTGGCGGTCATCCTGCGGCCGGGGGTGAACTTCGCCGCGTTCGATCAGTCGGATCGTTTCGAGCACGGCCTCGGCGCCCAACTGCATGAGACGGTCGTGCAACTCGCCAGCCGTTTCTTCGGGGCCGATGGGGGTGCGCTTTTGAAGAATGATGTCGCCGGTATCCACCTGAGGTTGCAGAAAGAAGGTGGTGACCCCGGTTTCGGTTTCACCGGCCATAATGGCCCGGTGAATCGGAGCCGCCCCCCGGTAGCGAGGTAGCAGAGAAGCGTGCAGGTTAAAGGCCCCCAGGCGGGCCTGCGTGTATACCTCGGGTGGCAAGATTTTGAAGGCCACCACCACAATAATGTCAGGTTGCAGGGCCGCAACAGCTTCTGCAAAGGCCGGATCGCGCACAGATTCTGGCTGGAGAATAGGAGATAGCCCCAGGCGTTCGGCGGCCGCCTTGACGGGCGTAGGTTGCACGCGCTGTCCGCGTCCACGCGGACGATCGGGACCGGTTACCACCGCTACAGGACGATAACCGGCCTCGACGAGCCGCTCCAGCGAAGGAACGGCAAACTCCGGAGTACCCATGAAAACGATGCGCAGCGGAGAGGCAACTTCACGCTGAGACGTCTCATGCTTCATAACGTCGGAAGGCTACGGTTGCATTGTGACCCCCAAAACCAAAGCCGTTGGAAAGCGCCACGCGAATTGTTCGCTGGCGCGGCTTGTGCAACGTATAGTCCAGATCGCAGGCCGGATCCAGCTCCTCAACGTTGATGGTGGGGGGCACGGTCTGGTGCCAGATGGCCAGCACAGTAGCTATTGCTTCGACAGCACCGGCGGCGCCCAGCAGATGGCCCGTCATGCTCTTGGTAGCCGAGCAGCTCAGCCGATAGGCATGTTCGCCGAAAACTCCTTTGATGGCTTCCGACTCAATGGGATCGCCTACCGGCGTTGAGGTTGCATGCATGTTGATATAATCGACTTCTTCCGGAGCAATGCCAGCGTCTTCCAGGGCATGCTGCATGGACTGACAGGCGCCGCGGCCCGTCGGCTCCGGTGCCGCAAAATGATAGGCATCGTCCGACATCCCAAACCCAATCAGCTCGGCGTAGATGCGCGCACCCCTGGCCAGGGCATGCTCCAGCGTTTCCAATACCAGGGCCCCCGCGCCTTCGCCTACTACGAAGCCGTCCCGGTTTTTGTCGAATGGGCGACTGGCCGTCTTGGGATCATCATTGCGCGTCGAAAGGGCCCGCATGGCATTAAAGCCACCGATACCCAGCGGCGTAATAGGCGCTTCGCTGCCACCGCACAGCACGATGTCCGCATGGCCGTGCCGCAGGAGCATGGTGGCATCAATCAGGGCATGGTTGCCGGTGGCACAGGCCGAGACCACGGAATAGTTTGGACCACGCAGGTCGTGTTCGATGGCAATCAGTCCGGCCGCCATGTTTGAGATCATCATGGGCACGAAGAAAGGCGACAGGCGCTGCGGACCCTCTCGCAGATACAGGGCAGTCTGCTCCTCAAAGAGCCGCAGCCCCCCGATACCTGAGCCGAACACCACGCCAAAACGCTCCCGGGCTTCATCGGAAAGTGTGCTTGTATCGATTCCCGCATCGCTGAGGGCCTGCCGCGCAGCCGCCAGTGCATACTGTGCATAGGGATCCAGCCGGCGAGCCAGCTTGCGATCCATGTAGTTGAGCGGGTCGAATCCTTTGAGCTCACAGGCAAAGCGCGTGTCAAAACAGGAAGCATCGAAGCGGGTAATTGGCCCGGCTCCACTTTCGCCGCGCATCATGGCTTCCCAGAAGGCCTGCGGCGAAAGGCCGATCGGGGTAACGGCACCCAGGCCGGTTACGACAACACGTCGGGAGATAACGGTATGGGTCGGCTTCATAGCAGATCCGGAATTTTCAGTTGGCAAAAAGACGGACGTTTGTACGTCACAGGCAAGACTTTCGTCCTGCGCTGCTGCCTAAAAAACAAAAAAGTCGCATAAAAGTCAGCCCGTAGCAAGCACTGCACTTTGCAAACAGACACCTTATCTTTGGCAAAAAGACAGGCTATCGTTGAACGTTGGCTATGCGTGTGCAGCAAGGAGATTTTACGTTGGAGATCGTTCAAGGCGATATTACCAGGCAACCCGACATGGAGGCAATTGTCAACGCCGCCAATGCGCAGCTAATGCCCGGGGGTGGCGTAGCCGGCGCCATCCATCGAGCAGCCGGCCCCGAGTTGGCCGAGGCCTGTCGTCCGCTGGCACCGATCCGTCCGGGACAGGCGGTGATTACGCCAGGCTTTCGGCTGCCTAATCGGTACGTGGTCCACGTGCTGGGGCCCGTCTATGGACGCGATGTGCCTTCGGATCAGATTCTGGCCGAAGCGTATCGAAACGCCCTGAAGGTAGCCGACGCGCGCGGCGTGCGTTCGGTGGCCTTTCCGGCTATTTCCACGGGCGTGTTTGGTTATCCCTTGGAGGAGGCCGCACAGGTAGCGCTGCGAACAGTCCTGGAAGAGGGTCCCAGATGCAAGCACGTGCGCCATGTGCGCTTCGTACTTTTTGACGAGCGCGCTCGAGCGGTTCATGAGGAAGTGCTTACCCGCTTACAACAGCCCGAGGAATCATGATCCGGCTTGCGCTTTTACTAACCTGCCTGCTGGCTTCTGGCATGTGGATTCCTCAGACACACGCACAGGGACAGGTCTTCGGACACGGAAGGGGTGATCGAATTGTCGGGGCTCCTTTTGCCACCCGGAGCCCGGTGCTGGCGCGTCAAGGCATGGCGGCTACCAGCCAACCGCTGGCTACGCAGGTCGCCCTGGATATCCTGAGAAAGGGAGGCTCGGCCGTGGATGCTGCCATTGCGGCCAATGCCGTGCTGGGCCTGATGGAACCGACCGGATGCGGCATCGGAGGAGACCTGTTTGCTATTGTATGGGATCCCGAAACGCAGCAGCTTTACGGCCTGAACGCCAGCGGTCGCTCCCCTCGGGGCCTTTCGTTTGAGGTCATAGTGGCCGAAGCGAAGCGGTTGCAGCCTCCAGAAGCCGGTGAGCTGCCGACGATACCCCGCTGGGGCGTGTTGCCCGTGACCGTTCCCGGTGCGGTGGACGGCTGGTTTGAGCTGCATGCTCGCTTTGGCCGTCTGCCCATGCGTGAGGTGCTGGCCCCCGCCATTCGCTATGCCCGGGAAGGCTTCCCGGTTTCCCAGGTGATTGCCCACTACTGGGCGCAGAATCTGGAGCGGTTTCAGGAAAACCGCCACTTGATTCCCGAATTTGACAATGCATTGCGAACATTCTTCCCCGGCGGTCGGGCACCTCGCGAAGGAGAAATCTTTCGCAACCCGGATCTGGCGCGTACCTACGAGTTGCTGGCCGAGCAGGGCCGGGATGCCTTTTATCGGGGCCCGATCGCCGAGACGATCGATGCCTACATGCGCCGCATTGGCGGCTACCTGCGCAAGGAGGACCTGAGTGCCCATCGAAGCGAATGGGTCGAACCCGTCTCGGTAACCTACCGCGGCTATGAGGTGTACGAGCTGCCTCCCAATGGCCAGGGGATTGCCGTGCTCCAGATGCTCAACATTCTGGAAGGATTTGATCTCAAAGCCATGGGATGGGGCAGCGCCGACTATCTGCACGTTATGGCCGAAGCCAAACGGCTGGCCTTTGAGGACCGCGCTCGCTTTTATGCCGATCCGGACTTTTACCAGGTGCCGCTTGAGCAACTGCTTTCCAAGGCCTATGCAGCCGAGCGACGTCGCCTGATTCGTATGGATACGGTGATGGCCCAGGTGGATCCTGGTTTGGAGGAACCTCTACCGGAGGGGGATACCATCTATCTGACGGTGGCCGACTCATCAGGGATGATGGTATCACTTATCCAGAGCAACTACATCGGCATGGGAAGCGGTCTGGTGCCCGACGGGCTGGGCTTTATGCTGCAAAATCGAGGCGCACTCTTTGCTCTGGTGCCCGACCATCCCAATGCCTATGCCCCAGGCAAACGTCCTTTCCATACCATTATCCCGGGTTTTGTGATGAAGGATGGCCGGCCCTGGTTGAGCTTTGGCGTGATGGGGGGCGATATGCAGCCCCAGGGGCATGTGCAGATCCTGACGAACCTGATCGACTTTGGCATGAACGTGCAGGAAGCGGGCGATGCGGCCCGCTGGCGGCATATTGGCGGACGCACTCCCTTGGGTACGAGCGAAGGCGGTGGGATACTGCTGCTCGAGAGTGGTTTTGATCCGGCCGTCGTACGCGAACTGGAGCGTCGCGGTCATCGCGTCCGGTTTACGCGGGGGGCCTTTGGCGGCTACCAGGCCATTTTGCGTGATTCGCTGGGCGTCTATCACGGAGCTTCGGAAATGCGCAAGGATGGACACGCCGCAGGCTACTGAACAGCCCTTTCAGATTGGCCTGATCGGTGGAGGTCGAGAAGCGCGTAACCTGGCGACCACCTTGCGCGCGCTGCTCCCGGACCGTTCCTTTCTTCGATTCGCGAAAAATACACTGGAGGTGCCGGACGCGCAGCTGGCAGCCTGGATGCAGACGCTGGATGTGGTGTTCATTGCGACGCCACCGGCCGAGCGCTTTCGCGTGACAGAAATTGCGTTGCGCCAGGGCGTACACTGCTTTGTAGCCTGGCCGCCGGCACCGGCACTGCGGGATCTGGAACGGCTGAACCGCCTGGCCGAAGAAGCCCGTGTGGAGGTAGGTGTCAGCCGGCCGCTTCGTTTTCACCCGGTTCTTCAAAGTCTCCAGCAAAAAATACCGCCCGTTTTACTGGTCTATCGACAGCAGGTAGGTGGTCAGGGTGTGGTGCCCTGGCATGCTCGACTGGCCGAGGCGATTGATCTGTGTTGCGCCCTGGCTCATTCCAGCAGTGTGCTTCGTATCGAGGGCGAAGCCGTCCGAGGAGGGCCTACCTGGCTTGAAGCTGTCGCCTTTGGCCTTCGTTTTTACAGCGGTACTTATGCGCAGGTGCTGATGTGGCGGGACGGTGAGGGTACAACCCCGGAGCTATATCTGGCCCGTACTGGCTGGCATCGTCAGGTCCGCTTAGAGGCCGCCAATAACCGACTGCAGCAAGCCGAGGTGGCTGCTTTTCTGAAGGCGCTGGCCGCTCGCCAGCCGGCGCCCGTGTCGCTGTTGGAGACGATTCAGGTACTTCATATCGTCGAACGTTTAATGAGTCGCCTGCGTTAAGTATTGTCCCTCGGAACCAGCCAGTAATCGCGGTGACGATCCGGCCTTTACCTCTACGCATACAGGCACGGCTGGAAGCCCGTCCGTTCGCGCCGCTGCTGCGACGCATCGGCGAGCTGGGACAGCAGCACCACATTCCGGTCTATGCCGTTGGCGGTGTTGTACGCGATCTGTTTCTGGATCGACCAACGACGGACATCGACTTTGTAACCGTGGGAGCAGGGACGGGCATCCGGCTGGCCAGACTGGTGGCCCGTGCCCTGGGTGGACGCACCGTGCACGTCTATGAAAACTTTGGCACGGCCGCCATCCGCGTGCCCGCGCCGGATCGCACGGGCGTCTTTGTCCTGGAGTTTGTGGCGGCCCGTCGGGAAAGCTATCGCAAAAACTCTCGTAAGCCCATCGTTGAAGATGGAACGCTTGATGATGACCTGCGCCGCCGCGACTTTACGATCAACGCCATGGCGCTCGACCTGTGGCCCATGCGCTGGGGCACCCTGATCGACCCTTTTCAGGGGCGGCGCGACCTCTGGCACCGACTGCTGCGCACGCCACTCGACCCGCGTCAAACCTTTGAAGATGATCCCCTGCGCATGATTCGGGCCGCCCGGTTTGCCGCGCAACTAAACTTTCGCGTCGAGTCCGACACGTTCGCGGCCATGCGTGAAAAGGCCCATCGCGTCGAAATTCTCAGTCAGGAACGCATTACCGACGAGCTCCAGAAGATCCTGTGCGCGCCGCAGCCGTCCATTGGCTTCAAAATCCTGGAATCTACCGGCATTCTGACGCACATTTTTCCCGAGCTGGTGGCGCTCAAAGGCGTCGAGACCATTGAGGGACACCGCCACAAAGACAACTTCTACCACACGCTCCAGGTGGTGGACAACGTGGCCCGCATGACGGCCGATCGCCCCTGCGAGAACGACGCCGTCTGGCTCCGATGGGCTGCCCTGCTGCACGACATTGCCAAACCGGCTACCAAACGCTTTGTGCCGGGAACGGGCTGGACCTTTCATGGGCACGAGGAACTGGGGGCGCGTATGGTCCCCCGTATTTTCCGTCGGCTCAAACTGCCTATGGATGAGCGCATGGCCTACGTGCAAAAGCTGGTTCGGCTGCATCACCGCCCTGTTGCCCTGGTTGATGAACAGGTAACCGATTCGGCCATTCGGCGGTTGCTCTTTGAAGCCGGTAACGAGCTGGAGGATCTGATGCTGCTGGTGCGGGCCGACGTTACGTCCAAAAATCCCCGGCGCGTGCGTCGCTACCTGGAGGCCTTCGACCGCCTGGAGGCCCGCATGGCGGAGGTGGAGGAGAAAGACCGCATCCGTAACTTCCAGCCGCCTGTCGATGGCGAAGAGATCATGCGGACGCTGGGCATCCGGGAAGGGGTGGCAGTGGGCATCATCAAGGAAGCCATCAAAGAAGCGATTCTGGAAGGGCGGATCCCCAACGAGCACGATGCGGCTTTTCAGTACATGATGCAGATCAAAGACGAGGCCTTGCGGCGGGCCGCGCTGTTTGACGAGATGGCCGCCTCGCTTCGGGGGCCAGAGCGACGAGCACTGGGAGCCATTAAGGAGGTCATTTTTAAAGGAGAGCTTCCGGCTGATCGAGAGGAAGCCCTGGCCTACCTGCACCGGGTCAAAGACGAAGCGCTGGCACCGGCCGACGAGCCGACATAGCCTCAGTGAGGCAGAAAGGCCTGCAGGCGTTCGTTGAAGTCGATCAGGTTGAAGGCGCGAAAGTAGTCCAGCAGGCGCGCTTTGAGGCGCGCGCGCACAAAAGCGTCAGCGTCGCACCAGGGCGCAAGCCTCTGGTATAGTTCACGCCGCGCCTGTAGAACGGACGGATGCGTCCATACATAACGGCTGCCTGTAGCCACCAGCCAGCGCTGCCGTTCAGGAGCCAGTGCTTCAAACGGGCGTCCTTGCTCTTCGGGGCGGAGCCATTTTTTCCAGCGTCCACTTTCGATTACCGCCTGGCGGAGGGCCTGGTCAAACGTGACCGGGAGTTTGCGACGGCGTGCTTCGGCCACCAGTGCTTCCAGGGCCTCAAGCTCGACAGCAGCCAGCCCGGGGCCCACATTCGCTCCGCCAATACCGACCCGGGGATAGAGATCCAGGCGTTCTACCCCATCCGTATAGTGACCCTTGATCAGGGCCCCATAGCGGCGCACCAGCGCGTCCAGGCGTCGCGCGCGTTCCACGTCAAAAGTGCGCGTGTCGAGCCGGGTGCCAATGTCGCCCACCACAAATACCGGGTGAGGCAATCCTTCACGATCAAGCGCGTCCCAGAGACGATCCAGAAATTCGGCCATGCGGGCTTCGGCCTGTAAGCCGCCGCCCACTTCTTCAGTACCGACCTCGTAGGCGACCGGGGGCAGGTTGTGTCGTTGCCGGTACGTCTCGGCATGTCGTAAAAGCGCTACCGTGCGTTCGACAATGCGGGGGATGGGGACCGGCGTCCCAGGCGGCAGCTCCAGATCCACAGTTGGGTCCAGATGAAGCAGGCCATAACCTGCATCCAGACAGGCTTCTATCGCTCGAAGTGTAGCCTGAAAGGTTTCCTCAAAAGGCAGACGACGCCGGGCATGCACATCCTTTTTCCAGGGACCGCCGTGATCCAGACCAAGCACGATCGGGATACGCAGATGCTGGCGGGCCTGCTCCGCCGCCACGAAATGAGCCAGTGCGGCAGGGGTCCAGCCTGTATAGCCGCCGTCAAGATCCACCTGGTTCAAGGTGGCCGCAAAAAGCAAAGGTGCATTGGCCTCTTGCGCAGCTTCCAGCGCGGCGCGTGTTACGGCTTCTGAGTTGGGACAGACAGCCAGCAAGGTGTGCTGATAGGCCAGCGGTCCTCGCAACAGCTCAGTAATCCAGCCGACAATTCCCCGGGGGTAGGCGGCCAGCCGATCAAAAGGAGGAGGAAGCAGCGCCTGCGTCTGCCTCATCGCAGTTTTCGAAGGTATCCATAGAGAATGATAGAAGTTAAGCAAAAAAGTAATTACGTGATTGTACGTATGCTGGCCACGCTGCAATAAAAAAGGGGCGCTCACCAAGGAGCGCCCGCAAATGTCAACGATCAGGAAGTTTCTTCTGCTTCTGGAGTCGTGGCGGGTCGGATATCCCACATCAGCATCTGTTCAATGGTAGCGTAATCTTCGTCGCCGTCGGGTCCGACAAAGGCATAGTCGCCGAGTTCGCGCTGCGAGGGAGGAAGCCGACGCCAGCGCGTACCTTCCTGATCGACAAACTCGTCCGGGTAGGGATTCTCCACCCGGTAGGATGGGTGGTAGGAACGATAAGTCAGGGCGGCCCGGTAAAGGGCAACACGCCGGGCACCCGCCTTGGTCCGACTTTCTCCTACGACCTTAAAGGGCGCGATCTCTATGGTGGCCCGATAGTATCCATCTTCCAACTGCGTGTATTCCGGCCGTTTCACTTTGAATTCGTCAGGGTGCGGATACGCACTACGGTCCGTGTCGTACATCGTCCATTCTGTTTGTTCATAGGCTGCTGCAAATAAGCATGTACTCGCTCAGACCGATTCGGTTCAAGGAAAGCAACGGTACAAATTTTCATAATGTCGGATCATCACGAGGGCTTGCTTTCATGCAGGTGTTGCGTATTTTTGGAAAGTGGCCGGGTGTTTCGGCCGAAGCACGCTCCATCAAAACGATCGTCTTTTCCGACCATGCGTAGCGCTACATTTGCGCCGGATCGGCTGCCACTGCAGTCCCTCTGGGCTTACGAAGAGGACTTTGATGAGTTTGAAGAAGAAGATTTCGAGGAGGAAGACTTTGAGGACTTTGAGGAGGAGGATTTTGAAGAGGACTTTGACGACTTCGAGGAGGACTTTGACGAGGAGGAGTTTGATGACTTTGAGGACTTCGACGAGGAAGATTTTGACTTTGAAGACGATTTTGACGAGGAGGAAGCGTTCTGAGTGCCCTGCTGTCGTGTACAGCAGCGTCCTTGACACGCATGTGAGGTGTCAGGGTTTTTCGTTTAATTGCCGTTATGCACCATAGCTTTTCCTTTTAACGGGCCTTTCCTTTTATTTTGTCACAGTCTTGAATGGTCTTGACGAATAACGGCAATTAGATGGTTTGATGGCTGTTATGTCCTCTGCTACCGGGATGGATGTGGAAAAGTTGTGATTAACTCGTCCTTGCAAAACGGGTCTTGGCATTCTTTATTAAAGAACCCGCATCTGTGCCAGTGAGTGGCAGGGTATATGCTGTTATTGCCCTAAGGGTGCGGTGTTATCCCTCAAGCGCATGATGTATCCACCGTAGAGACCGCTATGGCAAAGTCTCCTCGCAAGTCACCGACAGACGCACAGGCGCTCCGTCATGGTCTGCGCATTACGCGCGTGTTCTCTCAGGAAGGCGTGCATCCCTTTGATACGGTCCGTTGGGAGCGCCGGACGGCCGCCATCTATAACAGCAAAGGCGAAGCGGTTTTTGAACAGAAGGACGTGGAATTTCCCTCCACGTGGAGCCAACTGGCCACGAACGTGGTCGCTTCCAAATACTTTTACGGCGACCTGGCCGCCGGCAACGGCGATCCCCGGGAGGGCAAACGGGAGTACAGCCTGAAGCAGCTCATTCATCGGGTGACCCGCACGATTGCCGACTGGGGCAAGGCGCAGGGATATTTCGCGACGCCGGAAGACGCCGAACGCTTCTACGACGAGTTGACCTGGCTCTGCCTGCACCAGTACGGGGCCTTCAATTCGCCGGTCTGGTTCAATGTGGGTCTGTACCATCAGTACGGGGTGCGCGACACGGGGGGCAAGACGATCTTTGGCTGGGATTTTGAAAAGCAGCAGGTGGTGCCTGTTGATCCATACGAGCGGCCGCAGGCTTCAGCCTGCTTCATCATCTCGGTAGAGGATTCGATTGACGATATTTGGCAGCTCATGGCCGAAAGCGCCCGCCTGTTCAAGTTTGGCTCGGGTGTGGGGGCCGACTGGTCTAAGCTGCGCTCTACGAAGGAGAAACTTTCCGGTGGTGGACGGCCCTCAGGGCCAGTCTCGTTCATGCGCGTGCAGGATGCCACCGGCGCCACGATCAAGTCCGGGGGCAAGACGCGCCGGGCGGCCATCATGCAGACGCTGAAGGTCTGGCATCCCGACATCATGGAGTTTGTGACGGCCAAGGCCAAAGAGGAAAAGAAGGCCTGGGCACTGATCGAGCAGGGCTACGACGGCTCGTTCAATGGCGAGGCGTACAGCTCGGTCGCTTTCCAGAATGTGAACCAGTCCGTGCGCGTTACGGACGAGTTCATGGAGGCTGTGCTGGCCCGGAAGAAATTCCCGCTTCGGGCCGTAACGACCGGGGAGGTGATCGACGAAGTGGATGCCTATGAGCTGCTCTACAAGGTGGCCGAAGGCACGTGGATCTGCGGCGACCCCGGGTTGCAGTACGAGGATACGATCCAGAAGTGGCACACCTGCAAGCGCAGCGGCCCGATCAACTCGAGTAACCCGTGTTCCGAATATATGTTTCTCGACAACTCGGCGTGCAACCTGGCCTCGCTGAACCTGCGCAAGTTTCAGCGGGAGGATGGATCGTTCGACGTCGAGCGCTTCCGGGCGGCCGTGAGGATTTTCATCACGGCCATGGAGATCCTGGTCGATAATGCCGGCTATCCCTCGGAAAAGATTGCGCAAAACAGCCACGACTACCGACCACTCGGGCTGGGCTTTGCTAACCTGGGCGCGATGCTGATGGCGATGGGCCTGCCGTACGACAGCGATGAAGGGCGGGCGGTAGCCGGCGCCATTACGGCCATCATGCATGCGGAAGCCTATGCCCGGAGTGCGGAGATCGCGGCCATTGAGCGTATTGGGCCGTTCCCGGGCTTCGAGAAAAACCGGGAGCCCATGCTGGAAGTGATGCGCCTGCACCAGGCGGCCGTCGAGGATATTCATCCAAGCTGTCCGGCGGATCTGAAGGAGGCCGCCCGTGAGAGCATGGCGCGTATGGTCGCGCTGGGCGAGCGCTACGGCTACCGTAACGCGCAGGCAACGGTGCTCGCGCCCACGGGGACCATCAGCTTTATGATGGATTGCGATACCACGGGCATCGAGCCGGACATCGCGCTGGTGAAGTACAAGCTGCTGGCGGGCAAAGGCGATGGCATGTTCAAGATCGTCAACAACACGGTGCCCATTGCCCTGCGCCGCCTGGGCTACAGCGAAGAGCAGATCAAAGAGATCCTCGCCTACATTGAAGAAAATGACACGATTGAAGGGGCTCCGCACCTGAAGGAGGTACATCTGCCGGTTTTCGACTGCGCCTTTAAGCCCTACAAGGGGCAGCGCTTTATTCACTACATGGGCCACATCAAGATGATGGCCGCCTGCCAGCCCTTCATCAGTGGGGCCATCTCCAAGACGGTCAACATGCCCGAGCATGTGACGGTCGAGGAGATCATGGACGCCTACATCCAGGGCTGGAAGCTGGGACTGAAAGCACTGGCTATCTACCGGGAGAACTCCAAGCGGAGCCAGCCGCTTTCGACGCGCAAGGAGGAGCGGCAGGCCGAGACAGCAGGCGACGGGGTGGCTGCCGGTGAGCCGCAGGTGGTCGAGAAGATTGTGGAAAAGGTCGTCTACAAACCGGTGCGCAAGCGGCTGCCCGACGAGCGGCCTTCGATCACGCACAAGTTTTCCGTGGCCGGCCACGAGGGCTATCTGCACATCGGCCTCTACCCGGACACCGGCATGCCGGGCGAGATCTTCATCACCATGGCCAAGCAGGGATCGACGATCTCGGGGCTGATGGATGCGTTTGCGACGGCCATCTCGATCGCACTCCAGTATGGCGTGCCGCTGGAAGACCTGTGCAACAAGTTCAGCCACATGCGCTTCGAGCCGGCCGGCTTTACGAACAACCCGCAGATTCCGATTGCCAAGTCCATCATGGACTACATCTTCCGCTACCTGTCCCTCAAATTCCTGGGACGGCCACAGGAGGAGCAATCGGAAAATCCACAGGATGGCGTGGAGGCCGAGATGAAGCGGAGTGGGCCGGCCCGTGATGAGCGACAACTGGAGTTGAGCTTCGAGACGCAGCCGACCGGCGAGGTTACGCCGCTGGTGGGACAGACCATTGAAACTTTCCTGCAGACGCAGCAGAAGAGCGCAGCGGCTGCACCGGAGACGACGGCTATGGCAGCAGCCGCTTTTCAGAACCAGGAAGATGCGCCAGCCTGCTCGAACTGTGGCTCGATCACGGTGCGCTCGGGCGCCTGCTACGTGTGTCCGAACTGCGGTAGCTCGAGCGGCTGCGGTTGATCGACGGTTTGCTTGCGCGGGACAGGGCGCCCGGCTCCGGCTTTCGGACCGGGCGCTTTTTTATGGTGTGGATGCAAAGGCCTTGAGCCACACGGGCCGGCGGCGGGGACCCCAGTGTCCAGGTTGCGCTTCGAAGACGCCGGCGCAGGGGGTCCCGCAATCCGGACAGTGCCCCTGCGCATCAAGGTGCCAGGCGGTAATCCGGTAGCCAGCGCGGCCGATCAAGAGCCGACCACAGGCATGACAGTAGGTGCTCTGTCCTTCCGGGTCCAGGATGTTACCGACGTACACATACCGAAGGCCGTTTTTCAGGGCAATGGTCCGGGCGCGGCGCAGCGTGGCCGGCGGCGTAGGCGGTCGGTCGCGCATTTTCCAGTCCGGATGAAACGCCGTGAAGTGCAGGGGAACGTCCGGGCCCAGGTGGGTGACGATCCATTCGGTGAGCGCGTGCAACTCGGCATCGCTGTCGTTTTCTCCGGGAATAAGCAGCGTGGTGATCTCCAGCCAGGTATCGGTTTCATGATAGAGGTAGCGGAGTGTGTCGAGCACAGGCGCTAGGGCACCGGCACAGATCTTACGGTAGAAGCGCTCCGAAAAGGCCTTCAGGTCGACATTGGCAGCATCCATGTGGGCGTAGAATTCGGCCCGCGGCTCAGGGCAGACGTAGCCGGCCGTGACGGCTACCGTCCGGAGGCCACGCGCGTGGCAGGCCCGGGCCACCTCAATGGCATACTCGTGAAAGATGACCGGATCGTTGTAGGTGAAGGCGACGCTCCGGCAGCCCAGCGCTTCGGCCGCACGCGCGATCGTTTCCGGCGCGGCTTCGTCGGCCAGCGTATCCATCTCGCGTGATTTGCTAATGTCCCAGTTCTGGCAGAAACGGCAGCCCAGGTTGCATCCGGCGGTCCCGAACGAGAGCACCGCGGTGCCCGGCAGAAAATGATGCAACGGTTTTTTCTCGATCGGGTCGATGCAGAAGCCGCTGGAACGGCCATAGGTGGTGAGCACAATCTGTCCGCCCTGATTCATCCGGACAAAGCAGAAGCCCCGCTGGCCTTCGTGCAGCTTGCAGTGCCGCGGACACAGGTCGCACTGAACACGTCCATCTTTCAGTGGCTGCCAGTATTTTGTGGCGGTATAGATGCGCATCAGAAACAAGGGTTTGAGCGGGTCTAATTTTTGTAATTTTATCTTTCCAGGGTAAAGGTTCCATCCAAGCTGAGAGCGGGTAGGAGCGATGTTTGGAAGGAGGATGCTGCTCCTCGTACTGGGCCTATTGGTGGGAAAAACAGCATGGGTAAGTTATGGACAGGATGCCCCTCGGTGGGGTGGACAGGGAAAAATCATCGGTGGAATAGGGGTGATGGCCGAAGCAGAGCTCAGTCCGGGTGTGTATGGGACGCTGGGGGGTGGCTACTTGCTGCTGCTGATCGACGGATTTGCCGGGGTGGTCACCCATACGAAGGGGCCGGTGGATGTTTTCGGACGGATGCATTTGGTATGGGCGGCCGATCCACTTGGTGGGGGTAGTGCGATTGTCTGGGGACTGGAGCCCGGGGTGCGGTTGTGGCTGCCGGGACGATGGTTAGTCATAGAAGGGGGCGCGATTGCCTTTCCCCGATGGGAGGAACGGGTGGTGGTAGACATAGGAGAAGGACGTGGTGGCTTTACTCGGCAGCGCACGTTCCGGCTGGATTGGCTTCCCAATATAGGCCTGGTGGTGTGGCTGGGCCGTCTCTGAAGCACCAAGAAGGCCCCGATGCCTATGGCCAGGCGAACAGTTCTATGCCTGCGGCGCGAGGGCGGCATGAGGTTTTCTTGATGACGAAACAGAGCTACTCCAGACGGTCCGCAGCGCGACGCCCCTTCAGGCTAAGGATGGGCTTTGTCTCTGAGGAAGCGCCGTGTTGCCCGGAATGACTGGTTGGATAACGGTACTTCATTCCCTTACCTTGGCAACGCGAGGAGACGCTCTCTCTGCTACCCGTTCGGTTGCGGAGCTCGTTCGGGTTTCAACGCCGCAGGGGCAACCGGCACCTCCTTTTTTTGTCACTGCACAACAGCTCTTCCAGAAAGGAGGTACCGTTTTTTCGACATGCATCCGCCAGGCTGTCTTCGTCAACCCGAAGATTTTCGCAGTGGACGTATAAACACCTGATTGCGTCTGTTAATCCGGTGCTTTCTCCTGAGTCCTCTCTCTCCATGGGGGAGGAGCCCTGTCCTGCGCCCCTGACATTGTCCCGGATGTCGGTATTCCTGTCAGGTGTAGGGCCCCCTCCGGCCCTTCGGGCCAGCTCCTCCGGAGAAGGGGCGCCAATCATCAGTGCGTCAGACCTGTAATAGCTTCCAACGATTAGTGGCAAGCCCTAAGATCGCTGGACGTGTATCTCAGAGTTCCCCTTCCCATTGGGAAGGGGCTTATCCCAAACATTGCTGCCATGGGCCGTGGCCTGAACTCTATATAGGGAACGGCTTTGCTATTGGCCTAAACGTCAGCATTGTTGCTTGGATGAAAGACCCCCTCAGGCCCGTTGAGCCAGCTTCCCCTGGCAGGGGGAGCTTTGATTCCGTGAGGAGGGTTGTTTGTGGCGTAGGCGCTGGCTCTCTGCGGAGACTGTTACAAGGTATCCCCCTCCCCTCTGGGGAGGGGGACAGGGGGAGGGGCTCTGTCCCGCCACCAACGCTATTGTCCCAGAGGTTGGCGCTGTGGTCCGAGAATAACCCCCTCAGTCGCTTACGCGACAGCTCCCCCTGGCAGGGGGAGCGGATTTTCTGATTTCTACGGCAGTACCAATTACAGGCAACAGCAGAGTGATAGCCCAGGCTTTTTGCTGCAGGAAAGGCACACTTAGCAGCAAAGCTACTAAATGTCAGGCTTTACTTCTATGACTTCCCCCCTCCCCATTGGGGAGGGGGACAGGGGGAGGGGCTCCAGCCACCTCCGCCTGATTAGGCTAACCGTTTTGTCTTCACCGCAACGCTGTTTTCAACAGACCACCCCCTCAGTCCTTCGGACAGCTCCCCTGAGAGGGGGAGCATGTGATTTTAATTTTTATTAGGCTGTCGCACGCCGCTGCCGGGTGGAGCGGGTCGATTTTCGGGAGCGTGATGCGCTGGTGTGCCGAGAGCCTCTGGTTACCATGATGGGCAATGCGTCGGGCGCGGCAAGCCCTGGCGTTGTTTCACCAGGCGACGGCTGAGCTATCGCAGCAAAGTGACGCCTTCCTGGGAGGTATTCTTGAAGACTTCCTTTGATTAACTAAAATTTCAAAAATGAATACTTGACGAGAGAGAAATTTCAAGAAGATTCAATCCATGGTCAACCAAATCAAAACAGGAGGGCGCCCTGAAGTAAAGCGTTGATCCTGCTGGTCTGCTCGCTGGCGTTTCTGGGAGGGGCTGTGTTGTGGCCTGAAGCGTCAACGAACGCCCTTCCTCCCTGTGAGGAAGATGAATGTAATGTAAGATGGGATTTTTGGGGACGTAGAATAGAAGAATGTATTCCTAATACAGGAGAGAAAACTTATTGTGACATGATAAACTATAATGACTGTGTTACAAAAAGTTGCTTTGAACCTGAATAAAGTAAAGTTAAATTGATTTTTATAGTATGAAAAATTTTATAATAAATATTCGAATTATTAACTTTTTAAAAATTGAATGTATATTCATATCTTTAATTTGTGCATTATTAGTGGGGTGTCAAAATAGGGACGTTAAAGAGCGTTATCACCCAGATCCAGCATTATTACCTCCTCGTGAAGCGTTTGATCATATTTTTTATATCGATCAAATGAGATCTGAGGATTCGTTAGAGCTCGTGATCTCTCGGCTGCAGGCTATGCAGCCGCGTTGGCAGATCGGAGCGCTGGTAGGAAGAAAGGAGGAGATGTTTGGTGAGATCAAGGATGTGTCGCGAGATAGTCGAGGGCGCATTTTTGTCCTGGATAGAAAGAATGCAGAGGTGCGCGTATTTAATTCGGCAGGAGCATACTTATTCAGTGTAGGTGCTCGTGGTGAAGGTCCAGGAGAATGGATATATCCAGAATGGATTGCTTTGGATGAAGAGGATACACTGTTTGTGGCGGATCGTCAAATGAAAATCGATGTGTTTGTGCCAGAGGGAACACGATATGTATATCATAGAACGATTTCTTCATTACCAATTGTGCCATCCGGTGGATTGTGTGTAGGTGATTCTATTCTTATTGTCTCTGGACACAGAGCCAGAGCAAATACTCCTTTCATATATAAAATAAACAAAAGTGGACAAATAATGGATACATTAGGGATAATCAAGTATAAATCAGATAATCGATTAGTATGGAATTATATAACTAAAAATTACATGATCTGTGATTTGGATCAAAAAATTATTGTCGTTGTGTTCAGGTATATTCCAATTGTTCAGGTTTATCATATAGATACAGGCCATCTAATATGGGAAGCACGAATAGAAGGTGTGAATATAAGTGGATTTACAGAAAAAGATGGGGCTATTTATTTCTATGAAGAATCAAATAAAATGATACTTATACCTAAAATTTTGAATATAAATGGAGGCGCTTTTATGTTTCAATATGTATTAAGAAAGAAAGGAAATTTCAATATTTATGTTTTTATGTTTGATATTAAGGGTAGATATTTTGTTTCAAATAGTGATTATCCAATATTATGGATTGATGATAAATCTAAGATAGTAATAAACATAAATCACGAATATCCTAATATTTATTATTTTGAAAAAATATAAGTCTGTCAATGAGAAAGAATTATATTATTAGCCTGTACTTTATCAGCCTTGTTTTATTTGCATGGGGTGGGTATCTGTGGTACCAGAAGCTGTTTGCCACTTCGGAATTGTCTGCTGCGGCGCTTCCCGCCTTCGATACCCGTCTGGTGGTCGTTTACATCGGTTCGCCTACCTGTGGGCCGTCCAACCACCCGGACCTTCCGGCGCTGTTGCGGACGATGCAGGCTCACGTGAGGACGTATGCTGAAACGCATCAGCAGGACGTGCACTTTGTCGGGATCGCCATCAGTCATTCGCCTGCGGACGGCCTGAAGCACCTGGAGCGGATGGGTCCCTTTCACGAAGTGGCGGCTGGCGGGCGGTGGGCCAGCCTGGCCTTTCGGGGGCTGCGGGCGCTTCATGGTGGTGCGGCGGCCACGCCACAGTTGGTGTTCTATCAGGAAACGGAAGAGGGAGCCCGACTGCTGCTCCGGCTGGTCGGGATCGACCGGATCCGTCGGTGGGTGCAGGCCGGGATGCCGCTGGCCGAGCCGGATACGGTCCTTTCGCCATAGGGCCGGCGTCGTCAGGATCACAGGAGGCTGACGCGTGGTGTTGGTCCCGACGATGGCGTCACCGGAGCCAGGTTGTGCCGTCGATCGAACAGGTGGCTCAGAAATACACGCGGCCGCGAAGAAAGAGCACGTCGGGCAGGAGGCCGTATTCACTGAGCCGATTGCCTCGCCCCAGCCAGCCGCCCAGCACCAGATCGACGGCCTGGGTGGCCAGCCAGGAGAGCTGGACGCCGGTGTAGCTGCTGCGATCGTTGAGGTTGCGCAGGTGCAGCGCCTGAAGCCGAACCAGCGGGTGTAGCTCGTATTGCAGCATCAGCGCCAGCTCGTCGCGGCCTACCTGCACGGCTTCGCCCCGGGCCAGGGCCCGCCAGTCATAGGCTGCGGGACGGGCTGCGCCCCGGCCGTTCCGGTAATACTCGACCAGTCCGTACCAGCGGGGCGAAAGCTGGTGATCAAGGCCCAGCACCAGGCTGGGCGGTCGGTGCTGCTCCCAGAGCAGCTCGGCACGAAGGCCGGCCGTCCCCAGGTTGCCGGCGGCTGTCATCCCGATGGTTGCCTGGTGGCGCAGAAGGGCTCCCACGAGGGCCAGGTCGTACGTGCCCGCGTGGGTGCGCCAGCGTAGCGCCAGATTGTGCCAGCGGCCCTGGCGCTCCGGGTTGTACACCAGCTCCAGGTCGCTGAGCAGGCCCAGGTAATAGCGCAGCGTGAGGGCATCGGCGCCGGTCTTTTCAATCCGGGCAAATTCAAAAGGCGCCAGCGGGTTGAAAAAATCTACAGGCGTCCAGAGACGGCCGACACCCCAGGCGATGCGCTGGCGCCCGGCTTCGAGGCGTCCCCAGGTAAAGGTGCGGCGTATCGAAAGCCGATCGATTTCGTGGACCAGTTGGACGTTTGGGCTCTGGTAAAGCCGCGCCCGCAGTTTCGCGAGCTGGCGCGGAGGCAATAGATCGGCGTTGTCGAACAGGCCCGGTGGTCGAAGGTAGCGCAGGTTCAGCTCATAGGCGAGTCGCAGCCGCAGGCGGCCGGGCAGGCGGGCTTCGGGCATCAGACGGGCGCGGACCAGGCTCAGCGTCAGCGTGCGTTCGCCGCCCAAGAGGAGCGCCCCGACGGTCCCGAAGCGTTCCCGGGCATGCAGCGCCAGCACGTATCCGCGCAGCCGCACAGGCTGGGCCTGCACCGAATCGGCCGCAACGAGCAGCAGCGTGAAAAGTAACAGGCGGTTCACCGTCGTTCTTCGCGTTCGATGCGTCCGTCGTGAAGCCAGAGCAGGCGGCGGCCGCGCTCAATCACCTGAGGGTCATGGGATGAGAACACAAAGGTTACGCCCTGTTCGCGGTTGAGCTGTTCCATCAGATCGAGCAGGCGCGCGCCGGTGGCCGAGTCGAGGTTCGCTGTGGGTTCGTCAGCCAGGATCAGACGGGGGCGGCTGACTACGGCGCGGGCTACGGCTACGCGTTGTTGCTGGCCGCCGCTCATTTCGTGCGGGCGCTTATGGGCCAGTTCCCCGATGCCGAGTTGCTCCAGCACTTCAAGGGCGCGGCGGCGGCGTTCACGTTCGGGCACGCCCTGCAGCAGCAGCACAAATTCGACATTTTCCAGCGCGGTCAATACCGGGATCAGGTTGTAGGCCTGAAATACGAACCCGATCTTGTAGAGCCGGAGCCGGGCCCGCTCGCGCCGGGAGAGTTTGCTCAGGTCCTGTCCTTCAAAAAACACCCGTCCGGTGGTGGGCACGTCGAGCGCACCCAGCAGATTGAGCAGGGTCGTTTTGCCGGAACCTGAAGGGCCGGCGATTACCGTAAACTCGCCCGGTGCGATGGTGAGCGAGACGCCGCGCAGGGCTTCGACGGGCACGGCACCTTCGTCGTAGATCTTGTGGACCTGTTCGGCCTGGACAATGGCCATCGCACTCATACAGCCCGCATGGCTTCAACGGGTTCAACATGGAGGGCGCGCCAGGCGGGATAGAGGGCTCCCAGCCAGGCTACCAGGGGAATGATGAGCCAGGCGTTCCAGACCACTCGGAACGTCAGGCGGGGATAGATGACGGCGCCAATGCCAAAGGCCGTCAGCGCTTCGGAAAAAGCCGCCAGGTTCAGCCCATGGTGGGCCAGGTAGGCATAGACTGGCAGGCTGAGCCCCCAGCCCAGGGCTGTCCCCAGCAGACCGATCAGTAACGATTCGAGGGATACGAGCAGAAATAGCCGTCCTTCGCTCATGCCGATGGCTCGCAACACGCCGAATTCTGGCAGGCGCTCCAGGACGGCCATGAGCATGGCATTGATGATGCCGAAGATGAGGGCTACTCCGATGATCAGGTAAATCAGGTACATCATTTGGGCGTACAGGTCGCGCTGCATGACGAGCAACGGTACGATGTCGCGATAGGTCAGCACTTCGAGCGTGTCGGGCAGGGCGCTCTGCAAATGGGCCTTTAACGTCTCGGCCTGGCGCGCGTCGTTGAGCAACAGTACAAGCTCGTGGGCGGCATCGGAAGGTAATCCCAGCAGGGCACGGGCCTGGTCGATCGGGATGAAGGCCATGGTGCGATCGAAGTCAGCGCTGACCGTGCGGAACAGGCCCGCCACGCGAAACACTTCGGAGCCGATCTGTCCATCCGGGCGGGCAGCCATCGCCACCACGCGGTCTCCGAGGCGCACTTCGAGCTTGCGGGCCAGGCGTTCGCCGATCAGGATTTCCCGGCCTTCGCCATGCAGATAACGGCCGGCAACAAGCTGCTTCGCAATGAAAGTGACCAGCGATTCGGCTTCGGGTACGATCCCGACAAGCTGAACGCCTCCATTGTTGTAGGCACTCGAAAGCAGTCCGTGGGCCAGCACGCGCGGCGCAACCGCCTGCACTTCCGGGTGCGTGGCCACCTGCTGTTGCACCGTCGCGGCATCTTGAAAAAATTGCTCGACGGCCGGGTTGGCATGGTAGCCCTCGCGATGGATCTGGACGTGGCCGACGTGCAGGCGAAGATGATTGTCGAGCATCTGCGCCACCATGCCCAGGTTGAGCGTGTCGAAGAGCACCAGGACGAACACGCCTACCACCACACTGCTGAGCACGATCAGCGTGCGGCGCCGGTTGCGCCAGAGGTTGCGCCAGGCCACCCGGGTCAGTCCGATGGTGTCGCGCAAACGCATCAGGTGTAGCGAATGCCTTTCAGCGGTTCCAGTCGGAGCACATGCCAGAGCGGGTACGCGATGGCGATCCCGGCAATGGCCAGCACGCGCAGCACGGTGCGTAGAAAGATTTCAGGCGCTACCGACGAGGTCAATATCGGCAGAAAGCCATAGTATTCGTAGAGCTGCGCCAGCTCGCCGCCCAGCGTGATCGGATGGCGAATCAGGTAAGCATTGACAGCAAAGCCGGCTGCACTGCCCAGCACGAGGCCGATCAGTACCATCAGGACGGCTTCGACGAGCACCACGCGCAGCAGCCGCGCGTTGGGCATGCCCAGCGCCAGCAACATGCCAAATTCGCGCGAGCGCTCCAGCACGCTCATCAGGACGGTATTCAACACGCCGAAGGCTACCAAGATCAGCAGCATGAACAGAAAGAGCAGGCCACTGATGTTGTCCAGCTCGATAGCCTGGCGCAACTCGGGCATCAGGTCTTCCCAGGTGCGCACGACGAGAGGGCGGTTCAGCCAGGCCTGCAGTTGGTCGCGTACAAGCGGGACGTCGGCGTTGCGCTGGACGGCCACGGCGACGGCGGTCACGCGGTTGCCGGTTTCGAGCAGGTCCTGCAGGGCAGCAAGCGGCAACAGCACGAGGGATCGATCGTGCACTTCGTGCCCGATGCGCAGCGCGCCTACCACCACGGCAAAGCGGCTGGTCAGAAAGCCCGGGTAAGCTTCGGCCAGTAGCACCAGCGTATCGCCCACCGAAGCGTCCAGGTTTTCGAGGAGGCGGTAGCCCGCGACGATTTCCAGCGGATCGTTGGTCTCCGGCATGCGGCCGGCGACGATCCGGGAGGGAAAGTCGGTCACCGCCGGTTCGTAGGAGGGATCGATGCCCAGCAGGCGCACCCCGTAGGAGGTGGTCCGGTTGCTGATCAGTCCGCCTGTTTCCAGGCGGGGCGCGGCCCCGGTAACGCCCCGGGTGGTACGAATACGCGCAAAAAGGGAGTCGGTAAGCCAGAAGCTCTGGCGGAGCGATTGTCGGTCCAGGTAGTCCGCATGCTGCACCTGCAGATAGCCGGTCGAAAGCCGCGTGCTCTGGCGAATGAAGAAGTCGTAGGTTCCCAGTTGGAGTCCGCGCATCAGCACCATCAGGAACGTGGCAAAAAAGACGGCCGCCACCGTCAGCAGGGTGCGTCGGCGGTTACGTCCCAGATTGCGCCAGGCCAGCCGTCCGATCATGGTCCCTGCTCCAGGGCGCGAAAACTGAAGATTTCTTCAGGGATGGGAAGGTCGAACTCGGCCTCCAGCAGGCGAATTTCCGTAAAACGGCCGGGTTCGCGATCGTTACGCATCACCCATCGGGTAGGCAGGTGGCGACCGCCCATGCGGCGCACGTCATAAAAAGAGAGCGTACGTACCTGTTGGCCCTGCTCGCTGTAGTATGCGATGCGGGCAGGCAGGCGGTCGGTCTGGCGAATCCAGTAGCGCAGCTTGCCCCAGACGACGGGTGCTTCGGGTCTGGGCACCAGCTCCAGCACGTAGCAGGGCACGCCGTCAAGCGTATCGGTTCCGACCAGTCGGATCTGATAATCGCGCACCAGATTCGATTCGCGTACCAGATCGTCGTACGTGAAGTCGGAGCCCATCCACGACTGTAGCATCATGGAGGGCGGGATCTTGATGGTCGTTTCGGTTTCCTGCAGGTACATCCACAGCTCGCTGCCGCGCTTGAGCGTGCGATTGCCCGCTTCACGGGGCGGTTCAAGCGTGACGATCAGGGCTTTTTCGTTCCCCTTCCACCAGGCTTCCAGCTTGCGCGTGCGGCGATAGTCGGGCGTCACGACCTTCATTTCCAGCACCGCATGGCTGGTTTTTCCTTTGATCGCCTCCTCGGCTTCACGGACCAGCGCAACGGGATCGACCGATTGGGCCAGGGAGAGGCGCCCTCCGATTCCGATCAGCAGCCACAAAAAAAGCCACGGGTACCCGCGGCCGTGGCTTCTGGCCGTTGTGGCACGTTGCGGTTGCGGATAAAGGGCCATAGCCGGCGCTACGCAGATCACCTGGGGAGTTTAGGGAGCCTGCTGCCACAAAACAACCGCTCAGAAGCGCAGCAGGGCGCCCATGGGGGCATGCTGGGCCATTAGCGTACGGGCGGCTTCGCTGCGTACCAGTTCGATGGTGGCGTCCTGGGCCAGGGCCATTTCGAGCGCGCGATCGACGAGGTCGCCTTCGGCTTCTACCGGTTGGCCGCAGGCCGGGCAAGGCTTCGAGGCGTCCAGCACCAGCAGCTCACAGTGCGGGCAATAGCCGCCCGGCACCTGGAACGCGTCGTCCACGGCCACTGTCATAACGCGCCGCTGATTGATCGCGTCGATGACCGACTCTACGCCCCAGACGCCTCGTTCGGGCAGGCTTTCCTGGATCCGTTCCAGCGTGCGCACTTCTTCGCGCGCCTCGACGGCCCGCTGTACCGGCTCGATGGCCTCGGCTACCTGATGCACCGGCGCATGTACGTCCACCGAGCACTCGCCACCGACCTGTTCCCGGATGGCTTTGGGCAGATGTTCCAGAAAGCTTGGCTTGAGCTTTTCAGGCGCCGAAAACAGCAGATAGCGGGCTTCAAACTGTTGAAAGACGAGGGACGCGATCGTGGCCAGGGCTTTGCCTTCCTGATGGATAAGCTGCAGCTCCAGATCGTCCCGCTGATTCCAGTCGATCCAGTCGGTAACCAGGCCCCGGAGCCGAGGACCGGTCAGGGTCAGGACTTCCTCGACATAGCCGATCTGGCTGATGAAAAAGCGGCTGTGCTCGCGGGAAAGCAGGGCCACCACGAAACGGTCGTGTTCATCGCGCGTGCGCACCAGGGGACGCGTGTAGGGCGTCGAAGCCAGCTCCAGCCGATCGGGCAGCGGAATGGGCAGGGCGATCTGTCGCCACAGGCCCAGCGATTCGCATACGAAGAAGGCTACACCGCGTCCCATGGCCGGCAACCCTTCTTTCAGGGCCAGCTCGATGCGCGCCAGTTCGCTGGCGACCTGTTCCCGTAGCCGTCGATCTTTCAGGCTGGCCAGCCTGGTCCGGACCAGGTTCTTAAACGCTACGTGCCAGGCGTCTTTCAGCCGACGCGCCGGCGTCAGCTCCAGGTACAGACTGACGATCGGCTCGTCGGCCGACTGGATCGTGCCCAGTTGCCGGAGCGCAGCAGGTGTCAACAGACGATAGGCCGGCTCGATTCGCTCCGCTTCGAGCCGGCTCAGGATGCGATCCCGCAACTCGGGCGAGATCGTTTCGGTCAAATGCACGGTCGGTTTTTCCATAGGGTTCGTTCCGGTTTGGTGACAAACGTAGGGGTACTTCGGCCGATTGTGGGAGATCAGGCGCGTGCTGCCTGCACGCGCTGGCGTGCACGACGCAGGAGCTCGACCGTTTCGCGCACCGACCGCCGAACGACCACGGCCACCTCCCGAACGGGCAGTTCATGCGCGTCGTGCAGCAACAGCACCTGACGCTCAATAGGCTCCAGCGTCTCCAGCGCTTCAGGCGGCATCTCTTCTACCATGAGCCGCTCTTCCTCCAGTGAGCTCGGATCCGGAAGGACATCCTCCCAGCGTTCCAGGTCGTCGGGCTGGTACCACTCCCAGAAGGATTCTTCGTCGTCGTAAATCGGTTCAGGGGGGACCGGCGCCTCCAGCGACAACTCCCAGAGCTGGCGAAAGAGCCGCTCACGCTGCACGTAACGCTGGAGCACGCGGTGCAACAGGCCCAGCAACCAGGCCCGAATGCTCAGCCGGCGCGGCTTGCGATGGCGCTGGCGCCAGGCCGTGATCAGCGTTTCGCCGACCAGCTCTTCGGCGGTCAGATCTTCGGGGCGCAGCTCCTTGAGCCGCCGGTAGTGCGCCAGTTCGCGGTGGGCCGCGCGAAGCAGTTCGTCCACATAGGGCTCGATCAACCGGCGGAAGGCGCGCCGGTCGCCTTCCAGAACGGTCTTCCAGGAGGGTGTAAGGGTTTCGATCGCCAAGGTCACTTCTGGTCTGGTTGCCTGATCCATGCACCAGAAAAAGCGCAACCAGGCCTCGCAGAGTTCCGGCAGAAACGTACCGTTTCTGCAACAAAAAAACCCCGCGCCTGCAGGGACGCGGGGCGGCGGTCCAAAAGGCGATGGCTCAGGGGTGCACCATAACCGGCGTGACGGCCGCTTCGTCTTCCTCGCCAGTGCGGATGCAGGGCTCCATTTTGGCTGCGGCGCTATAGAGAAGTTAGAAAGGCGTTGCCGAATTTAGAACACATTGTGTACCTGCCTCCCTAATGTCCGGATGCCCTCGTACCACGCGGTTGTATAGGCTTCGTAGAAGGGGATCGTGGGGTCAGCCAGTCGTACGCTCACCAGGCGTCCGTCGATGAACAGTAAAGCAACGGGATTGATGGGGGGCAGCTCCCGGCCCCAGACATTCTTCGCATCCGGGACCCACGCGTAATCGAAACCGAGTGGGTGCTCCTGGAGATAAATGCGTTGCCTGCCAGCATACACCACACGGGTGAACGCCTGCAGCGCAGGCCAGTATCGGTTCAGGTGATCCATTTCCACGGCGATGCAGATCGCACATCCGCGTTCGTCCAGAATGATCCACA
>JALSJJ010000255.1 GCA_026989375.1 Rhodothermus sp. | reverse complement strand
CTGTGGAGACGGTGGTAAAGTCTCCTGTGAAGCGTCGGGTTCTAATTCACAATGCGAAGCAAGCCAGAGGAATGGTGAAGTTCGCTGCTATGACGGGGATGGTTGGTCCTATGGCTTTTGTCGTGAGTAGGTGAAACGTAGTTGGGGGGATAGCAGAAACAATCTGCTATCCCCCTTTTGAATCGTCGCAAAAGCGCCATGAAGTTTCTGATATTCTTCCTATTACTTCTATTTCCTGCTTTTCAGACTACTCGGGCACAGGAGATCCCTTACATCGACCTGTACCCCGACACAGCGCTTACCGTACTGGGCCCGCACTTTTACCTCGACAAAGTCCTGGCCATTGCCTATGCACCAACATATGGATACTTCATTGGTGACGATGAGCTGAGTCAGATTGCCTGGACAAACCGCCAGTTCCAGTTAATACGTACGTTGGGCAAGCCTGGAGAAGGTCCAGAAGAATTGATGGGTATATCCTTCCTTCATTTATGGGGAGATACCCTGTTTGTAGGTACAGACAGGATTATCAAAAAATTTTTGTTGCCCGATTTTGTATACCTTGATCGTTATCTTATTCGTAGTCGCTGTGCGCATTGCGTTCACGTCACCCCTTACGGAATTGTACAAACCGTTGTCAGCTCCGAAGATCCTATCCGGTTGTATGATCTCCACGGACGTCTTGTGCGCCAATTCGGACGCATGCTGGAACCTGACCATCCCGCTTCTGCTTTCTTCAATTTTCGCGTTGGCGTTTTTATAACGGAGTCGCAAGACATCATTGCCGTTCCGCGCCTGCACCCTCAGATCGAGCGGTACACTCTTGAGGGCAAGGTGCAGGAGATTCTCACGCTAAACCAGCCCCCACTCCTAACCCGACTTTTTCAAGAGGCCTGGGATCGCACGCAGGAACTACAGCGCAAACAGCCTTATATGCTTGCCCAACTGTGGGGAGATGCTGCTTATGCAAAAGGCTGGCTTTATCTGGCCGTTGCAATGCGCTGGCCAGAGGCGCCTCACATCCAGCATGTGCTGGTCGTGCGGGTTACGCGTGAACGAATGGTGCTATCGCATATTTTGCGCCTTCACCGCGACCAGACACCCCTTCAGATGGGTCTCCTTGAAGCGGACCGTATAGATGAGGTATCTCTATCTGCTCGCCTCATTGAAGTCATTCCCCAAACGGGCAGGCTGCTGGCCCGGATGTTTCCGGAAGATTTGCTCTACGTCTACACGCTTCCCGAACAGCCATGAAAGCCGAACGCCTGCAATTGATTTTCTCTGGCATTCTGGCCGGATGCGCCCTGATCATCACCGGCGCCGTGCTGTACCGACTGCTGGCTTCGCCAGAAGCGCAATCTCCGCCTCCCTTCCCTGAAGACTTTGAAGCGCTGCCTGCGCTACCGGATTCCCTCTGGGAACCGCTCCTTCAGGGCGGCCACCGGGTAGGCGCGACCGAGCCCAGAGCCATTCTGGTGGAATTCCTGGATTACCGGTGTGCCTACTGCCGCCAGATACACTCGACGCTGGAGGCCCTGCTGGAGGCGTATCCCGACCTGCAGATTATCTACCGCCACTATCCGCTGAACCTCAGCCGCTCAGCAGCGGCTGCTCGCATTGCCCTCTGCGCCGACGCGCAGGGATGGTTCGAACGCCTGCACCCCCGTCTTCTTACCGCCCAGAAACTGGATATAGAAAGCCTGCTCTACGATCGCACGGCCTCCGAACGGGCCGCCTTCGATTCGTGCCTGTATGGCAGGGATTCTCCTGTAGACTCCCTGCTGTTGCAGGAGATCGCGCTGGCGCGGCGGGTAGGCGTGACGGGCACACCCACGTTCTTTTTGAACGGCCGCCGCGTGCCGGTAGGCGTCCCGGCCTCCCGGCTTCGGGATTACGTCCGCCAGGCGCTGCAGCGCGAAAGCCGTCCAGCGCAGCACTGAATCCTTTCAGCTCTCCGCAGGTAGGACCTGCAGCCATAATGGAAGTGCAATCTGCCAGGGGATCCTGAAAGATCTGGAATGTCCGGGATGCGTAGGCGGTCCGGAATAACGCTGCTGCTGGGGCTACTGGGACTGGTAGGAGGTAGCTGGCCTGGTCCACTGTCTGCCCAGCAGCCACTGATCGGGGCACAACGGCGATTGCAGCTTGTGCCTCAGGCCCCGATCCCATTGCAAGGTACCCGTATTGGCGAAGTAGAGGAAGTGGTGGCCCATCCAACGCGCCCCCTGTTTTTTGTGATCGACCGCCGACCACCCGGTGTGTACAGCTTCGATCATCAAGGACGTTTTGTCCAGCGCTTTGGCAGACAAGGCGAAGGCCCCCATGAATTTCTGGGGCGGCTATGGGTGGCGGCCTGGCAGGACACCCTGATGATCCTGGACGGACTGCGTCGCCGGGTGGTTGCCTACCATGTAACTACCGGTGCTCCCCTGACGCTTGCCCGACTACCCGCCCCCCTGCCGGCAGCCGTGCAACGCTGGAAGCTCTATCGGGAACACCTGATCTTCTACTGGTCCGGATCGCTTCGCCCACCCCTCGTCGAAGTTTATGATCTGAAGCAGGGGGCTTTCACCTATGCGCTCCAGGAAAACCTTACCCCGGAGCATCAGATGCTTTTGCGCTATGTGCGTAGCGGAGGATTGACCCTCCTGGGCGACTCCCTGGTACTGGCCATGCCGGCCGATCAGCCGGTGCTCTACTTTCTGGATCTGCGTTCCGGCACGCAGGGACGGTGGCGCTCGCTTTCCGATCCAGCCTTTCATGCACCGCCGCTTGAAAAGCCGCTTCCTGCCTATGACTTCGAAGAGTGGGTGGCCTACCTTACGCGCCGCAGCAGCACTTGCGGGTTGTTCCTGCTCCAGAATGGGTATCTCGTCGTTCAGTTAGAGCACGGTACCCGTGAGGAAGCCCGCTGGCTCCGGCTGATCATTCTGGATCCCACTACCCGCCAGGAAATCGATCGCATTACGTTCCCGGCTACCCTGCGGCAACAATAC
Organism: Rhodothermus sp.; assembly: GCA_026989375.1. Classification (GTDB taxonomy): domain Bacteria; phylum Bacteroidota; class Rhodothermia; order Rhodothermales; family Rhodothermaceae; genus Rhodothermus. The sequence goes on along the minus strand of JALSJJ010000255.1, from coordinate 4,445 downwards.
CAGTTGCTTCATCGAAGTGGCATCTTTCTGACAGCACAGGGCAACTGCCTCTACCTTCGGCGCTTTCTGGAGGAGCAGGACCGCTGGGCGCTCTGGCCCTGGTGCCTGGAGCCCGTCCCTTCCAGCAACTCCCCCTGAACTCGACCAACACTTACATACCCGAACCACCTACCGCTTCGCGTTTCAACCTGCCCCTGCATCCGAACATCCCCATCAATACTTGACAACAGGTTATTTTTTTTAACATACAGGCAAAATCTCTTCAACGGTGCACTTTCCCGGTAACCAATCCGACAGGATGCCATGATTGGACGCATAGCACGGGCGGCGCTGATCTTGAGCATACCGCTGATGCTTTCCGCCCACTCGCCAGTCAACCTTTCAGTCGATCTGGAAACCCTCCCCTGCCTCCAGATCGCCCAACAACTGGCCCAGACAACCCGCATCGATCTATGTGAGCTTGGATGTATGGAAATCTGGGAAAATCGATGGGAACCTGCGGGTGCCGTGTGCTATCGGACGAAAGATCAGATCTGTGTAGCTTTGCTCATTGAGTTAGGCTGTCCCCCATGCAGTGGAGGACCCGAATAATCAGCACGCTTATCCTGATCCTGTCCGGAACAGGTGGCGGTCCTGTTTGCTCTTCGCTTGCTCAGCAGTTGGCGCTGGTGGGGGCACAACAGCGTTTTCAGCTCGTATCGCGGTCTCCCATTGTAGTCCATGGAAAACTTGTCGGAGACGTTTTTGATATAGCCTCCCATCCGACGCAACCTTTATTCTTTGTGGTCGATCGCCAGCCTCCGGGTGTCTTTGTTCTAACAGCAAACGGACGTTTTCTGAGAAGCTATGGTCGTCAGGGGGAAGGCCCCGGCGAGTTTCTGGGTCCGCCGTCTGTTACCGTTTGGGGCGATACCCTGCTCGTCCTCGATCCTACGCGCAATCGGTTAGAGGCCTATCGAGTGACTACGGGCCAGCTACTTACACTCAGCATGTTGCCCCAGAGTCTGCCCGGTTTTCAGCACTGGATCCTTCACAGCAACCACCTGGTCCTCTACCTGTCAGGCCGTCGTCATTCCGCCCTGGTTGAAGTTTATGATTTCTCGCGACGTCGATATACCCATACGCTTTCCATCTCCAAGCTTACGCCGGAGCACGACCTGCTGTTAAGCTACATAGGTAGTGGTGGACTGGCTCTGCTGGGGGATTCCTTGGTACTGGCTACTCCGGCTGACCGACTCACCCTTTATTTCCTAAACCTACGTACAGGCCAGCAGGGAATATGGCTCACGCTCCAGGATCCTGACTTTCGCATTCAACCGGCCCCTGATCTCGAAAAACTGCTACGCCAGGGCCGGTGGCGTGCTTACCAGAAGCAATGGGTCGGCTACCTCACCTCCAACAGCCGTACCTGCGGGCTGTTTGTGCTCGACAATGGACTGCTGGCCGTGCAGCTGGAATATGGACCGGACCAGCAAAGCCGCTGGCTCCGACTGATCGTTATCGACCTCGCTACACGCCAGGAAATTGACCGCATCACGCTACCCGTCACCGTACGGCAACAGTATGGCTTGATGGAGTCCATCTTTCGTACTGCTCAGGGGCCGTGTCTGTACATTGAGCGCTTTCTGGAGGAGCAGGACCGCTGGGCACTCTGGCCCTGGTGCCTGGAGCCCTCTTCCAGTCCCTGAGCTGCTGAAAACGACCCCGCACAGCGAGCACCCGTAACCCGCGCTCCTTCAAAACAATCCATCCTGAAACAGTAGTCCGGCTGGGGCTTCCACGCCTCGCTGCACCTCCGAGCAGCCCATGGCTCCTCTTTTGCCTTGCACCCCAGAGCGGGATGTTGTAAGCTTGGACGCCGACTTTTAGCTTTCCCCTGAATAAACTTGGGGCGCCGTACGTAATGCAACAGGCCGTATGCCTCCATCAATTGGACGCTTCCGCGGCCCAACACCTTCGGCGCAAAGGTTTGAAGTAAGCTGATTGTCTATCTGAGCTGTGGTTGTCGTTTATCATCCGGACTATCTGAAATATTGCTTTGGTCCCGAGCATCCGTTCAGTCCGCTTCGGCTGGAGATGCTCTGGACGCTCCTGGAAGCGCTGGGCGACCGGCCCGCGCCCATCACCCCACCCGAGGCTACCCGCGACGAAGTGCTTCAGGTGCATATCGAAGCCTACGTTGCCCGCGTAGAAGCTGCCAGTCGGGGCGAAACGGTGCCCGACGCCCGGGCCTTTGGCCTGGATACTCCGGACGTCCCGGTCTTTCCCGACATGGACTATGCCGCCCGTATTCAGGCCGGCGGCACGTTGCATGGCGCTCGCTTGATTGCCCGAGGTCAGGCAACTACCGTGCTTCAGCTCGGGGGCGGATTCCACCACGCCCACCCGGACCACGCTTCGGGCTTTTGCATCTACAACGACCTGGCGCTCGCCATCCAGGCCCTGAACGAAGCCGGACTGCGCGTGGCCTACATCGACCTCGACGTTCACCATGCCGACGGCGTGCAGGCCATGTACTATCAGGACGATACGGTGCTGACCATCAGCTTCCACGAAAGCGGCCAGTACCTCTTCCCCGGAACGGGCTTTGTCAATGAAATCGGTGAAGGACCCGGCCAGGGCTTTTCGCTGAACGTGCCGCTCCAGCCTTTTACCGAAGACGAAAGTTACCTGGAAGTGTTCGAGCGCGTCGTGCCCCATGCCCTGACCATGTTTCGTCCCGACGTGCTCGTTGTTCAGTGCGGCGCCGACGCCCACTTTCAGGATCCCCTGGCGGACCTCCTGCTCACCACCCACGCCTACGAACAGCTCTTCCGCCGACTCAAAGCACTGGCCGACGAACACACCGGCGGCCGCGCGCTGTTTACGCTGGGCGGCGGCTACGACTTCGACGCCACCGTGCGCGTCTGGGCGCTGTTGTCTTTGATCCTGCAAGAGCGTTCGCTTCCTGAGCGGCTTCCGTCGCCCTGGCGCCTCGACTGGGAACAGCGACTGGCATGCACCCTGACCCCTACGCTACACGATAAAAAACGCCCGCTTTCTGTGACCCCCACGCGTCGCGCACAGATCGCCCTCCAGAATTTGCGTGTAACGCAACGTTTGATGGATCACGTAACACCTTACTGGTACTGAGATGGCAACCATGCCTTTGCTTGGCGGCCTCGAAGCCGGCGGCACCAAGTTCGTCTGTGCCGTGGGCACCGGCCCGAACGACCTCCGCGCTATCGAACGCTTCCCCACCACCACCCCCGAAGAAACGCTCCAGCGCGTAATCGACTTTTTTCAGAAACAACCCGAACCGATCGCCGCGCTGGGCATCGGCTCGTTCGGCCCCCTCGATCCCGATCCGTCCTCGCCCACCTACGGCTACATTACGACCACTCCGAAGCCTGGCTGGGCCCATACCGACATGGCTGGCACGCTCCGCCGCGCTCTGAACGTGCCCGTGGCCTTCGACACCGACGTGAACGCTGCCGCCCTGGGCGAGCATCGCTGGGGCGCCGGCCGCGGCCTGCATACGTTCATCTATCTGACGATCGGCACCGGCATCGGCGGCGGGGCTATCGTGAACGGCCAGCGCCATCACGGCCACCAGCACCCTGAAATGGGCCACCTGCTCATCCCGCGCCTGCCCAGCGACAACCGGCCCGGAATCTGCCCGTTCCATGGCGACTGCCTCGAAGGACTTGCCTCCGGTCCGGCCATCGCCGCCCGGTGGGGCCGACCCGCCCCGGAACTACCACCCGACCATCCAGCCTGGGACGAAGTGGCCCACTATCTGGCCTTTGGCCTGGCAAACCTGATCCTGACGCTCTCGCCGCAGCGCCTGATTCTGGGCGGTGGCGTCATGCACCAGAGCCACCTGTTTCCGCGCCTTCGCCAGAAGGTAGCCGCCTGCCTCAACGGCTACGTACAACTGCCGGACCTCGACGCGTTCATCGTTCCGCCAGCCCTCGGCGACCGCGCCGGCGTCCTGGGCGCCCTGGCCCTGGCCGAAGAAGTGCTCGCTTGAAAGGCCTTTTTTTCCGCTGCCCATTATTGCTTGAGCACCACCCGGTAGCGCCCGATCAACCGACGACCCGGCTCGTCCGACAAGCGAATGTAAAGATAAAACCCCTCGTCCCGCCCCAACACCGGACCCGGAAGCGCCAACGCCTGCTGCCACACGCCCGAAAGACCCGCAACCACCCCATAAGGCGCTATGTCCGCATCGCTGTACCCAGGCCGCTCAAAAAACGAAGGCTTCCGGTTGTAAAAGTAGGCCAGCACCAACGTATCGCCCGCAAAATACACCCCCTCCATCGTGGACGTCCGCAGCAACAGCTCGTTGAACCGAGCCCGATCATTCACCAGCAAATCCGCCGGCATCTCCTGCGGCGGATCCCGCCAGGCCGGATGGCGCAATGCCACCCGCCCCCGTAGCTGAGCCGACGTGTCGCCCAGCG
>JALSJJ010000254.1 GCA_026989375.1 Rhodothermus sp. | reverse complement strand
CCGGCCGGTATCGAAGCGGCTGGCGATGGCAGCCACGAAGCCGTGTCGGCCGGCTCGTAACGCAGCGCCCATGGTTGGGATGGATTGGGGATCCCGATGGTAGGGGCCGACACGGAGGTCGGCCCCTACGGGGGTTTGGCGGTTGGTGGTGGTGCCCTGTTGTGTGCGTCTGGTGGTTGGGGGCCGATATGGAGGTCGGCCCCTACGGGGGTTTGGCGGTTGGTGGTGGTGCCCTGTTGTGTACGTTCGGTGGGTTATTGTTGGAACGTTGCTTTTGGGTAGGCGTGAGACTGCCCGCCCGGCGACTATAGCCGGGCGGTTTTTTGTGCAGAAGCAGCCCGATCGCCTATGAAGCGCCTGGTTGTTGTTGAATCGCCAACAAAAGCACGCACCATTCGCAACTTTCTTCCGAAGGATGGCTTCCGTGTCGAAGCCAGCATGGGACATATCCGCGATTTACCGGCCTCGGCCGCCGAGGTCCCATCGAACCTGAAACATGAAGAATGGGCCCGGCTGGGCGTCCGCATCGATCGCGACTTCGAGCCCCTCTATGTGATTCCGCGTGACAAACGCAAGGTGGTACAACACCTCAAAGCGGCGCTGAAAGAAGCCGACGAGCTGTATATCGCGACCGACGAAGACCGCGAGGGGGAATCCATTGGCTGGCATCTGGTCGAGGTACTCAAGCCAAAGGTGCCGATCCGCCGCATGGTTTTCCATGAAATCACGCGGGAGGCGATCGAACAGGCGCTGCGTAATCCGCGAGACATTGACTACAACCTGGTGGAAGCGCAGGAGGCCCGGCGTATTCTGGATCGGCTGGTCGGCTATCTGGTGTCGCCTGTGTTGTGGCGCAAGATCGCTCCGCGGCTGTCGGCTGGACGTGTCCAGAGTGCAGCCGTTCGGTTGCTTGTCCTACGAGAGAAGGAACGCATCGCTTTTGTTCCAGCCACCTATTGGGATCTGAAGGCGCTTCTGGAGCAGGAGGAGCAAACGTTCGAGGCGGTGCTGACGCATGTAGATGGTGTCCGGGTCGCCGGGGGCAAAGACTTTGACGAACACACTGGACGGCTTAAGGAAGGGCTGGTGGCCGGACGCGATGTGATGCTGCTCGACGAGGCGCAGGCGCACGCGCTGGCCGAACGGCTTCGCCACGAACGCTGGGTGGTAGCCGAGGTGGAGGAGCGGGTCGTAACGCGCGCACCTGCTCCACCGTTTATCACCTCCACGCTCCAGCAGGAGGCCAGCCGCAAGCTGGGACTGTCGGCACGACAGACCATGCAGATCGCCCAGCGTCTCTATGAGCAGGGCTATATCACCTACATGCGTACCGACTCGACGCATCTGTCGCAGGAGGCTATCGAAGCCAGTCGGCGTACCATCGTTGAACGCTATGGCAGCGCGTACCTGAGCCCACAGCCGCGCCAGTATCAGCGTCGGGTCCGCAATGCGCAGGAAGCGCATGAGGCCATCCGTCCCGCCGGTCGCGAAATGAAAACGGCCGAAGAGCTGGGACTGACAGGGATCGATGCGGCACTGTACGATCTGATCTGGAAGCGTACGGTAGCCTCACAGATGGCTGATGCCCGACTGCGCCTGCTGACGGTGCATCTGGAGGCTGGCGATCAACCGCCGATTGCACGCTTTCGCGCTTCGGGGCGGACTATCGAATTTCCAGGCTTTTTCCGGGCCTACGTTGAAGGCAGTGACGATCCGGAGGCAGCCCTGGAGGATCGGGATCAGCCGCTGCCGCCTCTGAAACAGGGCGATCAACCGCGCTGCCTGCAACTTGAGCCCCGTCGGCACGAGACACGCCCGCCTGCACGGTACACCGAGGCTACGCTGATTAAAACACTGGAACAGGAAGGCATTGGACGGCCGAGTACTTACGCAACCATTATCGACACCATTCTGCAGCGTGGTTATGCCGTGCGGCGGGGCAATCAACTGGTGCCTACTTTTACAGCGTTTGCCACCAACAATCTGCTGGAAGCTTATTTCGAAAAGCTGGTCGATCTGGGCTTCACCGCTCAAATGGAAGAGGCACTCGACGAAATCGCGGCAGGCCGCCAGAAGACCGTACCCTATCTGCGCCAATTCTATCAGGGAGAAGACGGACTGGAGCGCATGATTGATGAGGCGCTTCGGCGCGTGGATCCTCGAGAAGTTTCGACAATTCGCTTCCCACAGTGGGAGCCATATGTAGTACGTGTAGGTAAATACGGGCCTTACGTGGAAGGACCGCTGGATGGACAGATCGTAACCGCTTCACTGCCGCCTGACCTGGCTCCCGGAGATGTGACCCGCGAAAAGCTGGAGCAAATTCTACGTGAAGGACAGATCGAAGACCGGGTACTGGGGATTGATCCAGAGGCCAGCCTGCCGGTTTTGCTCCGGCGCGGTCCGTACGGATACTACGTGCAGCTTGGAGATGACGAGCATACTGGCAGGCCCAGGCGAGTGGCGCTACCTCCGGGCATAGAACCGGCGGTGGTGGATCTGGAAATGGCGCGGAAACTGCTGCAGCTTCCGCGTACGCTGGGGACGCATCCGGAGACCGGCCAACCGGTGCTGGTAGGTATCGGTCGCTATGGACCTTATGTGCAGCATGGCCGGACGTTTGCATCGCTTAAAGAAGAGGACGACGTTTTTTCGATTGATCTGGAGCGGGCTTTAGAATTGCTGGCCGAAAAGGAAGCACGAAGTCGTCCGTTACGTACGCTGGGAACACATCCTGAGACAGGCGAACCGGTAGAGATCTGGGAGGGACGCTATGGTCCCTATGTGAAGCACGGACGTACGAATGTGTCGCTGCCTGAAGGACGTGCGCCTGAAGCCATCACGCTGGAGGAAGCGCTGAAGCTGCTGCAAGAAAAAGCAGCCCGCAAGGGACGCAGACGCAGTCGCCAGCGCCGCTCGAAGTGAATCATGATGAAGAAAAGTCCCGCCCCGGGAGTACGCCTGATAGCCGTTAGCTATCCTGCGGTCTATCCTGACTTTGAGATTAACAAAACACGCTGGGCTGCCCCTACAGGTGATGGTCATGAGCAGGAGGGCACCCTCTGGATACGTCAGACGCTGGAGCAGACTTGCGGGAGCGCTCGTACATTAGACCTTCGGTTGTTGAAGCCAGCGGTCCAATACGGCCTTGAGCTCGTCTTTCTTGAAAGGTTTGGCAATATAGTCGTCCATGCCGGCCTCCAGGCAGCGTTCACGTTCGCCTCGTAGCGCATTGGCTGTCATGGCAATGATGGGGATGTGGCGTCCCAGTTGGGCTTCGCGTGCCCGAATCTGCGCCGTCGCCTCAAACCCATCCATTACCGGCATATGCACGTCCATCAGGATGGCGTCGTAGCTACCTCGCAGCGCTGCCTCGACGGCCTGTTTGCCATCGTTTACTACGTCGCACGTGTAGCCCAGCCGTTCCAGGTGATAAAGCGCTACCTTCTGGTTAACCGGATTGTCTTCGGCCAGTAGCAGATGGCCGCGACTTGTGGAAGAAGACGGTCTGGGTGACGGCGTGGCGGTTTCAGCGGCAGAGGTCACCGAGGGGAGGTCCGGCTGCTCCGGGCGAGTAGGCATTGATCGAGTGTTCTGAAGCACGCGAACCAGCGTGTTGAAGAGATAGGATTGGCGGGTTGGTTTGGAAAGCACGGCTGCAAAGAGCTTATCATCTACAGCCCTGTAGTCTTCGCGGGTAAAAAGGTAAGAGCTAAGCAAAATCAGTGGGGTAGCCGCGATGGATGGATCACGCTTAATCGCCTGGGCCAGCATGATACCGTCTATTTCGGGCATCATCATGTCCAAAATGGCCAGCCCGAAAGGATGGCCCTGACGGGCGGCTGATCGCATCAGCTCCAGTGCCTCTTCTGCATTGCGAGCCAACGTGGGCAACATATCCCAGCCCAGCGTCTGACGCCGTAGAATTTCTCGATTGGCTTCGTTGTCATCTACAATGAGCACGCGAACGCCTTTGAGCAGGGCGCGACGCCCATTTCTATGCAGCTTATGCTGGGACGACAGACGGAAAGGGATGCGTATGGTAAAGGTGGAGCCCTGTCCCACCTCGCTTTCGACGCTGATGGTGCCCCCCATCATTTCAACGAGCTGCTTGGAGATGGCCAGTCCCAGCCCAGTGCCACCGTAGCGACGGGTCGTCGAACCGTCCAACTGCGTGAAAGGTTGGAAGAGGTGGGGAAGCCGGTCTGGTGGAATTCCAATGCCGGTATCTCGTACAGCAATGCGCCAGTAGGCCCGACGCGCCTTCAGTTGCTCCAGTTCGGCTTCGACAACAACCGCGCCCTGCTCCGTAAACTTGATCGCATTGCCAATCAGGTTCGAGAGTATCTGACGAAGTCGATGGGGGTCTCCTTGAACTTCCAGGGCGCGCTCTTCAATAAAACAGGCCAGCTCAAGCTGTTTGGCGGCTGCCCGCGGTGCAAATAGCGTGATGACATCTTCGATGGTTTCCTGGAGGTTGAAATCAATGTTTTCCAGCTTCAGTTGGCCTGCTTCGATTTTTGAAAAGTCTAGGATATCATTCAAAATGGTCAGCAGCGTTTCGCCACTGCGATGAATGATTTCCACGCATTCGCGCTGCTCTTTGGTTAGATCCATTTCGAGCAGCAATTCAGTCATGCCAAGCACGCCATTCATGGGCGTACGGATCTCGTGGCTCATGTTGGCCAGAAATTCACTTTTAAGCCGGCTGGCCCGCACCAGCTCTTCGTTGGCCCGCTCAAGCTCCTCTTTAGTCCGACGCAGATCTTCCAGCGCGGCTTCGAGCTGGCGCTTCTGTGCCCGCAGTTCAGCTGTGCGCTCTTGAACAAGCGCTTCGAGTTGTTCTTTTTGTTTGGCAATACGGTGAACCCGATAGCGATGAAGGCCGCCTATTGCCAATCCCAGAAGGGTCACGATCAATGTGGCGAACCAGGCGGTCTGCCAGAAAGGCGGGGTAATTTCAAAACGTGCCACTGCTGGCTGCGACCAGTCGGATGTGGGCTTGCGTGCCTGTACCTCCAGCACATAGAAGCCGGCCGGAAGGTTGGGCAGGAAAAGCGTGGGCGATGTCAGTGGACGCCATTTTTCTTCGCTGTCGGTCAGTCTATTCAGCCACGATCGATTATGGCGAACTGTCAGGCTCCAGTCTGAGTCTGCGGTACGTAACCGATAGCGTAATTGGATCTGTTTGGCTCCAAAGAAAGAAAGCAGCGCAATATGGGCGGTCAGTGTGTTAGATTGATGCGAAACCCGAATAATGGAATCGGGATTGACCTGCCGATCGCCCAGTTGTAAGATGTGAATGCGGATGTGTGGGGGACGGGCGTTCCACAGGTCCTCACGGGGATTATAGTGGCTCAGCCCGTCCATTGTGCCAAACCAGAGCGTGCCGTCTATATCGGCAAAGAAGCCTCCGGCATTTGACTCGTAGCTGGCATAACCTTCCAGCGGACTGTAGTTTACAAAGCGCCTCCCATCGAAGCGATCGACACCTCGGGCCGTACCGATCCAGATGTTGTTCTGGTGATCGACCCCGATCGAATAGACGGCGTTGTTGTGTAAACCGTCGGCTGTTGTGTAGGTACGAAAGCGATGCTGTTCGGGGTCGTAAACGGTAATCCCCAGGGCTGCATGGTACCCGAACCAGATGCGCCCTTTAAGGTCCTCGGCCAGAAAATAGGGGTTATTACCGGCCAGGCCATCTTTAGCGGTGAAGGTACGCCAGTGGCTTCCGTCCCAGCGAGAAAGACCCCTATCGCCGGAGACCCATACGTGTCCCTGTCGGTCCACCAGCAGTCGAGCATCGGAGAAGGTCTGCCCGGGCACTTCTACCTTGATGAAGCGTGTGCCATGCTGGCGGAAAATGCCCAGTCGCTGGGCAGCTACCCAGATACGCCCCTGTCGGTCTTCCACGATAGACATGACGCTGGCCTCGTAGGGAAACCCTCTGGGACGATAAAAGCGGCCGTCCTCATAGAGGGCCAGACCTCGAATTGTCCCGATCCAGAGACGCCCCTTTCGATCCAGGAACAGGGAGCGCACATACTCACTGGGCAGCCCATCCTTTTCAGTATAGACCGTCCAGCGGCGTCCGTCGAAGCGATTAAGCCCCCGGCGTGTCCCTACCCAGAGGTAGCCATGAGCATCGCGGACGATGGGGCGTACCACATTATCGGCCAATCCATCCTGAACGGTGTAGTTGGTAAAAGCTCTGCCCCGGAACTGCGCGACACCCTTCAAGGTGCCCAGCCAGAGCATGCCTTCGCGATCAACCATCAAATCATTGATGACTGAGGTAGGTAGGCCGTTGGCCTCGGTAATCCAGCGGACACCCGTCGCATCGATACGCCCCAGCCCTTCCAGGGTGGCTACCCAGACTACCCCTAACGAGTCGACCGCCAGGTCACGGGCTGGTAGGCCGCGTACTCCGTCTGCTTCCGTGTAGTGAGCGACCGGCCGGCCATTGGCCAGCACTACCAGAGCATCAGCCGTGGCTACCCAGAGACGACCCTCCAGATCTTCAAGCAGACGATAGACGGGTTGGTTTGCAAATAATGGTACCGGAACCCAGCGAGGCGGCGCCCAGCGATACAGACCATGCTGTGTGGCCACATAGAGCTGTTTGCTGCGATCGATAAAAAGGTCGAGAACGGGCTGCGCTCCCAGCGCTTCGACGCGATAGATTTGGCCTTGTCTCAGGTAAGCCAGGCCGTTGGGTGTACCGAGCCAGACTGTGCTGTCCGCGGTGATGGTGAGCACGCGTACCTCTGGGGAAGGCAAATCATCGTCCAGGTCAAAGCTGGTAATGCGGCCGTTTGGATCTCGGCGACTGAGGCCGGTGCGCGTTCCGATCCAGAGCGATCCGTCCGGCCCTTCCGCCAGTGCCCAGATAAAGTCGCCGGCAAGGCCATCCCGAAGACCGAAAGTTTCAAAACCAAAGCCGTCGAAGCGATTGAGGCCCGCCTGCGTGCCAATCCATACGTATCCCTGACGATCCTGCAACAGCGTCTGCACGACCAGCTGCGATAAGCCGTCTGCACTGGTATAGGTATGAAAATAATGTCGCTGCGCAAGCGCCGGTAGAGACAGCAGCCAAAGCAGGACGCCGCAGAGTCGGAAATAGACGCAAGGCCTCATATATTCTTTAAATTAGATGACTTCAGTAAAGGGAAGTCATCTGCCTTTCTGCAAAAGGTGTACCTGTTTTATGAGCTTGATTTGCGCTATAAAAAGCAGGGAAAAGTCCGGAAAAAATAGCCGGTAGCTATTCAAGGACCGGCGTTTTTTTCTCCGGATTTCAGGCTGTGCAGGATGTTGAGATAGCTGAGATAGCGTTCCTCAGAGATTTCGCCAGTTTCGACAGCAGCTTTCACGGCGCAGTCTGGCTCATGCTCGTGCGTACAATCGGGAAAACGGCAGGCCGTAAGGTAGGGGCGAAATTCTACGAAGTAGTGGGACAGTTCGGCCGGCTCCAGATCGGTTACGCCGAATTCGCGCAGACCTGGCGTATCGACTACAAATCCACCAATTGAGAGCGGATAGAGGGCCACGTAGGTTGTGGTATGACGGCCCTTGCCGGTTTTTTCGCTAACCGGTGCTGTGCGGATATTTAGCCCCGGTTCAATGGCGTTCAGCAGTGACGATTTGCCCACGCCTGAGGGGCCGGTGACCACACTGGTCTTGCTCCGTAGCGCTTCCCGGAAGGCGTCCAGGCCTTCACCGGTTACCGTGCTGGTGCGCAGCACCTGGTAGCCCAGTCCGGCATACAGACGCTCCAGTGCTTCTATGACCGGGCGATTTGCTTCGGTCATCAGGTCGATTTTGTTGATAATCAGGCCGGCCGGGATTTCATAGCGTTCGGCGGCTACCAGTACGCGGTCTATGAAACCGGGATTGGGTTCAGGGAGGTGTACGGCCTGTACGATCCATACGAAATCGATATTAGCGGCAATCACATGACGCAGGCTGTGCCGACGGCCGGCCGCACGGCGAGAGAGTTCATTACGGCGTGGATGCACCTTAACGATCAGTCCGGTGCCGTCCGGGTTCAGACGAACCGTCACCCGGTCGCCTACCACTACCGGACTGGTAGTGTTCAGACCACTCAGGCGAAACTTGCCCCGGACGCGTGCAGGAATCACGCAGCCGTCAGCCTGTACATCGAACCAGCTTCCGGTTGCTCGAATGACGATACCTTCCAGATGCTGGGGCGTTTTTTGGGTTGGCATAAAGTCTTCTTGAAACTTGAAGGATAAACTTCACGTCTATTTTGCCAGGCCTAAGATAAACACACCACATAAAGGGTGGGTTATGGAAACTCCGAGGTATGAAGAAGTTCGGGAGGCTTTTGCTCGGCTTCGTCTGGAAGAGAAAGCGCGTTTTCTGATTGAAGCCACGGCCGCCACCTTGGCCGATGGTATTGAGGCGGCTGGAGCCCTGCTGGCGCGCGGATTGGAGCGCTGCCTGGATGTATGTCAGCAAAAGCCCCGTCCCGATCCTTCCGGAACGAGCGCAACGGCTGAATCTTGAACGCTGGAGGGGCCATGGAACGTCCTCGTCGCCTTGTCGAGTTTGAGCAGTTGAATGCGCTGGGTAAGACCGTTTTTGTGGCAGGTATGGCGGCCCATGCCGGAAAGGGATTGCTGAAGAAGTTGGTTCGGCATGTGGCCCGCATCGCGGTCGAGAGCAAGCGTGCTTTCCAGGAGGGGATGGATCCCAACCTGGAGGAGGCGCGGGTGATTGAAGAAACACCGCGTCCTCCGAACGAACCACCCCGAAAGTCCAACACGGACGCTGCAGCATGGTCTTCCTTTTCCGATCCCGCATAGACCGTGGACTTGTGGGATTGCTGGTAGTGGGGTTGCTGTCGCCTTTGGGACTGGGGGTATGGTTGATCGTCCGTGGAGAGACGGTAGGTGGATTGATTTTGTTGATTATCGGGAGCCTGGACCTCTTCCTGATGCGCGTACTCGGATGGCCTGTGTACTATGAGGTACGTCCCGAGGCCCTGGTGGTTCATTCAGGAATGATCCATCTCCGCGTTCCTTACGCTCGGATCCAACGGATAACCCGACATCGTCCCTGGCGCGATTTTTCTCTCCGGGCGATCGGATTCAGCCTTTCGCTGCGGGAAGCTTTACGCATTGAGTATGGCCGGGCACATCGTCCTAACTGGCTGGTCATTGCCCCTGAAGACCCCGTGGCTTTTCTGGAAGCGGTAGTCCATTATGCTCCGATGTTGCAGCAAACGGGGCACTATGAATTGACGCGGCGGCCCGAGGAAGACAGGCCCCAGGTGGCAACGTCTCATCGTGCTCGTTGAGTCGTTATTCGTTGATGACGGTATCGGACGCGGCGCCGTTGGCCGGGGTCGGCGTGCGTTCGGCTTCCGGCACGTGATAGACCTCCTGCGGGTCCTGCACAGGTTCGGGTTCCAGCGCTTGCGCCAGCACGTCATGCACGCGCCGAACGTAGACAATCTCCAGCCCTTCGAGCGATTCGGGCTTAATTTCTTCAACGTCTTTCTGGTTCTTTTCCGGCAACAGTACTGTCTGGATACCGGCGCGTTTGGCGGCCAGCACTTTTTCTTTGATGCCGCCCACGGGCAGCACCAGTCCTCGAAGCGTGATCTCACCCGTCATGGCCACCGTGTGCCGTACGCGTCGCTGCGTGAAGAGCGAGGCCAGAGCCGTCAGGAGAGCAATGCCTGCCGATGGCCCGTCTTTGGGGACGGCACCTGCCGGCACGTGCACGTGCACGTCCCAGTAGCGGAACGCGTCGAGCGGGATGCCCAGCTCGTCGGCATGCGCTTTCACGTAGAAGTAGGCCAGTTGGGCCGACTCTTTCATGACATCGCCCAGTTGGCCGGTGAGGATCAGCCGGCCGTTGCCCCGTGCAGCCGATGCCTCGATGAAAAGAATGTCCCCCCCGGCAGGTGTCCAGGCCAGGCCGGTCGCCACGCCGGGCTCTTCAGTGCGTTCCGCCACCTCGGAGAAGTACTTCCGGGCTCCCAAGTATTCTTTCAAGTCGTCCACATCAACGTGGGCCGATTCAATTTCGCCCATAGCAATCTTTTTGGCCACGCCGCGGACAACCGAGGCGATAGTGCGTTCCAACTGGCGCACACCCGATTCCCGCGTATAGCCCTCGATGATCGCCTGAAGTGCCTCGTCAGTAATACGGAACTGTTCGGGCTTGAGCCCGTGCTGCTCAACCTGCCGTGGCACCAGATAGCGTTTGGCAATCTCAAGCTTTTCGTCCTGCGTGTAGCCGCTGATTTCGATGATCTCCATGCGGTCCCGCAGCGGCGGTGGGATCAGATCCAAGTAGTTGGCTGTCGCGATAAACAGCACGCGGGACAGGTCGTACTCCAGCTCCAGGTAGTGGTCACTGAAGGCGTAGTTCTGCTCAGGGTCGAGCACTTCCAGGAGCGCACTGGATGGATCCCCTCGGAAGTCGGCGCCCAGCTTGTCGATTTCGTCCAGCATAAAGACCGGATTGGCCGTGCCCGCCTTTTTCATGCCCTGAATGATGCGGCCGGGCAGGGCCCCTACGTAAGTGCGCCGGTGGCCGCGGATTTCGGCCTCGTCGCGTACGCCACCAAGGCTGACGCGGACAAACTTCCGACCCAGTGCCCGCGCAATGCTCTTGCCCAGGCTGGTCTTCCCTACCCCTGGAGGCCCGACGAAGCACAGGATGGGCGCCTTCATATCGCCCTTGAGCTTGAGCACGGCCAGGTACTCCAGGATCCGCTTTTTGACCTGCTCCAGCCCGTAATGGTCCTCGTCAAGAATGCGCTGGGCTTCCTGCAGGTCCAGATGATCTTCCGAGTACTCCTGCCAGGGAAGCTCCAGGATCCAGTCGATATAGTTACGGGTAACCGCATAGTCGGGCGAGGCCGGGTTCATCCGCGAAAGCCGCTCGATTTCCTTCAGTACGGCTTTGCGGGCGTGTTCCGGCAGCGGTTTTTCTTCGGCCCGCTTACGAAGCTCCTCAATTTCAGCCGTCTCGTCGGCTTCACCCAATTCTTCTTGAATAGCCTTCAGCTGTTGCCGCAGCAGGTACTCCCGCTGTTGCCGATCGACATCGCTTTTGACCCGCGAACGGATCTCCTGTGAGAGCTGCAGCACCTGGAGCTCTCGCGACAGATGCTGCATAAGCAGATCGGCCTGTTCCAGGATCGAGTGCGCCTCCAGCAACTCCTGCTTGGCAGCTACGTCGATCGGCAGGTTCGAGGCAATGAAGTAAATCAGAAACGACGGCGACTCGATGTTCTGGATCGCGTAAGCCGCCTCGCTGGGCAGGTTCGGTGACAGATTGACGATCTGGACGGCCAGTTCTTTGATGGAGCGGACACGGGCCTGCAGCTCGACCTCATCTATCCCCTCCAAGCTGTCATCCAACGGTCGTACGCGGGCTACAAAGTATGGATCGGTCTGGACGTATTCTTCTATCTCAAACCGACGCCGTCCCTGGATGACGATCGACTTTGAGCCGTCAGGCATCTTGATCAGCTTGAGGATCGAAGCGACCGTTCCCACACGGTACAGGTCGTCCGGCGTCGGGTTTTCAATTTCGCTGCTTCGCTGGGCAACTACTCCGATCAGCCGATCCCCTGCAAAGGCATCCCGCACAAGCTTCAGCGAGGCATCCCGACCGATCGTGATCGGCAGCACCACGCCTGGATAGAGCACCGTATTACGAAGGGCCAGGATGGGCAGGGTCTCCGGCACCTCCTCAGCACTCATGGCCCGCTGCTCATCCGGCGTGGGCAGCGGAATGCTCTGCTCCGGGTCTTCATCCAGCAGGTACAGCAGATCTCCGTAACGCATTGTGCTTCTCCCCTCTTAACCGTAAGGTACCGAATACTGACAACCCGCCTGTCTGGACCTATGCTGCTGACAACTTGCAAGATCCCTTTCCCCAGAGCGGGCTATACCCGGGCGGGTCAAAAACCAGGCCGACAGGCAGAGCCTGTCATTATGACGTACCTCGACGACAGAGCTGGCGAATAAGCTGCTCAAGCATTTCAAGGCGAAAGGGTTTCTGAAGGACCGCGTCGATCAGGCCACGCCGAGCAGGCACCTCGGTGTCGCCGGTAATCAGTACGATGGGTAACCCGGTATGTTGTTGCCGAATGTGGCGGGCCAATTCGAGGCCACTGATTTCTGGCATACCCTGGTCCGTAAAAACGATGTCGAAGCGCTCTCGCTGTAGCTGTTCCAACGCTTCTTTAGCAGAGGCAGCCTGGACGACGGTGTGCCCGCGCAGTGTCAGCAGACGGGCAAGCACATTGCGCACGCCAGGTTCATCGTCGACAAGCAGTACGCGTACGGGGGCCACGGGGGATTCTTCCTGGACCGACACCGGAGGATGCCGTGGCACTTCTGCCGGCGGAAAGTACAGGGTGAACGTAGTGCCCACACCGGGCTCGCTGGCTACCTCAATGCGGCCTTCATGGGCGCGTACAATGCCGGCTACGATCGCCAGCCCCATGCCCGACCCTTCAGGCTTGGTTGTAAAGAGCGGCTCGAAAATGCGACGGCGGACAGATTCGGACATGCCGATCCCGGTGTCGGACACGTGGACCATCACGCCCTGCGTGGCATCGAAAGCGGTCGCTATCCGAAGCGTGCCCCCCTGTGGCATGGCCTGAACAGCATTGAGAATCAGGTTGGTAAACACCTGGCGGAGCTCTGTGGCCACACCTCGAATAGGAGGTACTGGCTCCAGATGCGTTTCCACACGAATGTCAATTCCCTGACGGCGCGGCTCGTTGTACCAGTAAGGACGGGTCAGCATGAGGCATTCTTCCAGCAGGGCCGGCAGATCGACCACCTCCTGCGTTGTTGGCTTTTCCTGACGTACGTATTCCTGCAGCTTACGCATCAGCGCTGCACCGTCCAGCGCCGCCCGCTCCAGGGCCTGCAGATGGTGGGTTGCTTCTTCAGGCGTAGCCACAGCTTCCAGCGATCGCCGCAGGAGTTCCAGATGTCCCAGGAGCGTGGTCAGCAGGTTATTAAAATCGTGAGCAATGCCCAGCGCCATGCGCCCCAGGGTTTCCAGACGATGTCGTTGACTCTGGCTGTAGGTCAGACTGGAGGGTTCAACCAACAGCTCGGCGAGGGCGACCAGCGCCACCGGTTCATCTCCCTGCCCAGGCAGGCGTACCGGGATCAGGTTGAATAGCGCAGGCACCGGTTCATCCCGGCCGGGAAGCTGAAGCATCAGCACTTCGTGCAGGATGCGTTGTCCCCGAGCAGCCCGTGCGAGTAGCTCCCGGAAGCGTAGCTGGTCCTCTTGCGACAGACGTTGCCAGGGAGCGGCCAGCCGACCGAACAGTGCTTCCCAGGCTGGATTGGATTCATAGCAGATACCTTCTGGCGATAACGTGGCGATAAACAACGTGGGCTCCGAGCCAAAGCCGGAGGCGTAGCCGTGGGTTGTCTGCGAATGTGGCTGGGAAGGTGGCATGGCTGGGATGCCCCCATGGGAAAGTACGAATCAGGCATTTGTAACAAGTTAGCGGATTGGAAAACAGGATACAAGAGCCTGACACCGCAACTTTATGGGCAGACCAGGCGTAGCTTGCCCGCCCTGTGAACCTTGAACAGACGACCTATGGCAGGCCATCCGAACTTTCCAGGAAACGATCCGCAACGCATCGACATCGAGTTGACCGAAGAAGTGGCCGAAGGGCGTTATGCCAACCTGGTGATGATCGCTCATTCGGCTGAAGAATTTATTCTGGACTTTATCCGGATCATGCCAGGACTGCCCAAGGCGCGCGTGCAGAGTCGCATCATCATCACCCCGTCTCATGCCAAGCGTCTGCTGCGAGCGCTGGCCGATAACATCAGCCGTTACGAGGCTACCTACGGTGAAATTGAAGTGCCGGAACCCGGCCCGCCTATTCATTTTGGCGGCCCCGGAGGTGAAGCCTGATCAGGTGCGCGTCTGTGCGATAAGCCCGAGCGCGCCTACAAAAAATAGCAGGTGGGGGAGCCAGGCCGCCAGCCATGGCGCGAGGGTTTCGGCATAGCCAAATGGTTCGATCAATTTCTGGAGGGCCAGGTAGGCAAAGGCCACGCCCAGCCCGATACCAATCTGAACGGCCTGGCCTCCGCGGCGGCGTACAGAAGCCAGGGGGACGCCAATGAGCACCAGGATCAAGTTGGCGAAGGGATAGGCAAACTTGCTGTAGTAAGCCACCAGGGGGCGGCCCAGTTGGCCAACGCCGGAGCGGCGCAACGTGGCCAGATGGGCCGCTGCATCCGGTAAGGTCATGGCCTCAACCTCACGCTCGGTACGGGCCAGATCGCGTGGATAGAGCGGCAATGCAAGCACCTGGCGACGCACCGGACGACGCACCTCGCGGCCATCCGGCTCAAAATGCCGTTCAATGCCCTCCGGTACGATCCAAGCCTGCAGCGAATCTCGCCACTCCATGCGGGGAGCGTCCAGGCGATAGACAAGACGGCGGGCTTCCGCGAACTGTTGCAAGGAGATACGGTAGGCAATGCGTCGCTCTCGATCATAATAGCCTACCGAGAGTAGCTGACCGGGACGGGCCTGCCGGTGCAGATGGCTCAGATCGAACTGACGCGGTGTCTTGGATAGGTATTTTTCATCGAAGGCGACAACGGTTCGGTTGGTGACCGGCACCACCCAGCCGTTGAACCAGAACATGAAGCCGGTTAGCCCCAATGCTACCAGCACGTACGGACGTAGCAGACGGTAGAGCGACACGCCACTCATCTGTAGAGCAACGATCTCCAGCCCCTGCGCCATGCGACCCGTCACATACAGACAGGCCAGAAATAGTGCCAGCGGCGAAGTGAGCCGTATGATTTCCGGGATGTAACTGGGATAGTAGACCAGAAAAACTTCACGCATCGAGGCGCCCCGATCCATGAAGTCATCAATGTACTCCACATAGTGAAGCACAATGAAAAAGACGATCAGGGCCCCGGTAAAAAACAGGTAGCCGCGTAACAGGCGATGAACAATATGGCGATCGATCAGCGACATGCGCGAACAACCCGCAAAAAAACGAATTTCGCCCGGGACAGGGTAGATTCTTTACCTTTAGGCAATGTACTTTTAAGCACACGAATCTGTTCACCCCAGTCCACAAGATCGATGAAACTGCACGAGTATCAGGCCAAAGAGATTCTGCAACGCTATGGTGTAGCCACGCAGCCTGGCTACGTCGCGCGTACCGTGGAAGAAGCGGTTGAAGCTGCTCGACGTTTGCAGCAGGAGCATGGGTATGAGCTGTTTGTGGTAAAAGCTCAGATTCATGCCGGTGGACGTGGCAAAGGCGGGGGCGTCAAACTGGCAAAAGGCATCGAAGCGGTGCGGGAGAAGGCCGATGCCATTCTGGGCATGCAGTTGGTCACGCCGCAGACGGGGCCCGAAGGACAGAAGGTACGGGCTGTACTGGTAGCCGGCGCCGTTGATATTGCCAAAGAGTACTATCTGGGCATTACGCTGGACCGCCAGCGCAGCCAGCATGTGATCATGGCATCGAGCGAAGGAGGAGTGGAGATCGAAGAAGTGGCTGCCCGCGCGCCCGAAAAGATTCTGAAGGTCTGGGTGGATCCTTCCATTGGGCTACGGCCATTTCAGGCGCGGCGACTGGCTTTCGGGCTGGGCTTTAAAGGCAACGCCTTCAAGCAGGCCGTGCAGTTCATCCAGGCACTCTACCGCGCTTATGAAGAGACCGACAGCTCGCTGGCAGAAATCAATCCGCTTGTGCTGACCGAGCAGGGCGATGTCGTGGCTGTCGATGCCAAGATTAATCTGGATGATAACGCCCTCTTTCGGCATCCCGATCTGGCCGAACTGCGCGACATCCACGAGGAAGATCCGCTGGAGGTCGAGGCCAGCACGTACCGATTGAACTATGTGCGGCTGAGTGGCAATGTGGGCTGTATGGTGAACGGTGCCGGACTGGCTATGGCTACGATGGACCTGATCAAGCTGGCCGGTGGCGAGCCGGCTAACTTCCTGGATGTGGGGGGAGGCGCCAGTCCGGAAACTGTAGAGGCGGGCTTCCGCATTATTTTGAAAGATCCCAATGTCAAGGTTGTTTTAGTCAATATCTTTGGGGGCATTGTGCGCTGTGACCGCGTCGCGCGTGGCATTGTGGAAGCTGCCCGTAAGGTGCAAATCAATGTGCCCCTGATTGTGCGCCTTCAGGGCACCAATGCCGATGAAGCGCGTGCTATCCTGGAGGCCAGTGGCCTGGAGATCGAAACAGCCACGCTCTTTAAAGAGGTCGCCGACAAAGTGAATCAGGCGCTGCGTCGCGTGACTGCAGCCTGAAGCCCTGTGCTATGCCTACCCGTACCCCCTTGACCAGCACCCTGGAAATCCGAGAAGGATTGGAGGGACTGACCCCCGGGCGTATCATGACGCTCTACCGACGCGCTCCCCTGTTACGCCCGGTTGACGATCCCCGGCGGGTCTGGCAGATGTTCGAGAACGCCTCGCTGGTGTTGACCGCCTGGCACGAAGGCCGCTTGGTAGGTATTGCCCGGGTACTGACCGACGGCGTGCTTTACAGTTATCTATGTGATCTGGCCGTTGAACCGGACGTGCAGGGGTTAGGTATCGGACGCCGACTCATTGAGGCGGTGCTGGAACGTTGTAAGGGTACCGAGTTGGTGCTGCGTGATTCAGATCTATCGGCCGGCTTCTACGCCCGTCTGGGCTTCGAGCGGGTCCGTAACGCCTGGATGCGCCGCGCCTGAATCAAACTCAGGCGTCAACCAGCTCCATTTCGTCCACGGGCAGGACCTGCAGGCTGGCCTCAACCGAGCGCACGCCCGGCACCGAGTACACCGCCTCCAGCAGGCGATCGCGGGCGCGATGGCCCCGTACGAAGCCGTAGAGCGTTACATGGCCTGCCAGAACGTAGACGTGCACACTGGTAGCTTCAGCCAGTTCCCGGTCCGCCTCAATGCGACGGGCCAGCCGGCGGGTCAGCTTACGGTCAGCGCGAGTGGCGCGGGAAAAACGGTACCAGAAAGCGAATCGAACCATACCTTGCGAGACGGACGCCCAGGTCCGCCCCTTTGATGAAAAGCACAGCGTTCAGGAGCAGCTCCTAAATCAACCCAGACTGCAGGAATTCCTACATGACGTAATCTTTGCTAAAGAATAACAAATCCGACAGGTGAAAAAAAGATGTGTGTAAAAAATGTGGATAAAATGAAAGATTAGCGTAATTGCCGGAAGCGTCCTCGAATATCCGATCGTGGTTGACGCAGGCGGAGCAGATCGCGTAGCCGGCCGCTTTTAACGTACAGTTCAAAAGCATAAGACTGGTAGCGGCCAAATGGAATCCAGGAGAGACTCATCTGCCAGCAACCCAGATCGCGCACAATGAACAGGCTGGTCGTGGCCAGCTCTTGCCGGACAAAGTCGTAGCCGCTGCGTCCCTGGATTTTCCATTTGGGCGTCAGGTTAAAATCAAACGACAGGTTCAGAATGGCACTTCGCGTCAGGCGACGGGCGGGACGACTCATGCTGTAGCTGAAGTTTACATTGAGTGACCATGGGATGGAGAAGTCGGCATAGTGCAGCGTTGGATCCAGTAGCGAAGGGATTGGGCTGGTGATCAAATCCGGCGTAAAGGGATCGCCAAATCGGGCACGGGGTGGTGTTGCGGCTTCTCCAAGGGGCTGACGCGTTCGACTGCGAAGGCTGAGCGAAGCACTGAGCCGAAAGCTGGTTATACGGGCCAGACGGCCCCGGCGCAGATCCAACACATATCGGTTGATTAGACGGCCGTCGGGCGTCAGGGCATAGGGAGACAGGACCAGGGAGGAGGTCAGGCGCAGGGGCCCCAGGGCCGAAGTACGTGCACTGATGTTAATTGTGGACAGCCGTAACGAATCGGCTGCAAAGTTATAGCTGGTCGACAGATCCACGTTGAGTAGCTGAAGGGTCTGCCGATGGACGTTGCCGGAGGTGTCGGTCCGTACGCGTTTTGTTTCAAACACGTTGCCCAGCGAAAGCGACAGGCTCTGCGTGCGTCCTACCGGTACGCCGGAGACAATTGGGTAGCGTACAACCTGGCCCGTGGTATCCTGGTAGGTGCGCATATAGCCCCAGAAGTCTGTAGAGAAATCCGGGCGATAGGCAAAGCTGAGACTGGGCCGCACGGTATGCCGCAGGCCTTCGAAAGGACCAAGGCGGATGGGGAACAGTCCATAAATTGTCGTGGACGCCGAAATGCCTGTTGAGAACTGGCGCAGGGCAAAAAAGCCGGGAACGGAGCGCGTGACCACGCGGCCTGTGCTGTCGATACTGCGGCGTTCGGTGCGGATATACCAGTCTTCCTGGTAGTTCAGGCTGGTCGAGAAAGTGACGGGGAATGGACGGTTAAGAAGCGGCAGGCGGCGCATGGAAAAGCTGGCTGAGACTGGAACCCGGTGGGTGGCGCGAAACTGAAAGGGGACCTCCTGGCCGGTAGCCCGTCGGTAGGCACTGGGCGAGAAGAGCGCATCGTACCAGGTAATGTCCAGGGCGCTGGTGTCGCCTCGGGCCAGCAGCGTCTCATCGGGGAGCGGGGTAAAGCTGAACAGGTTGTTCAGCGTTCCGCTGTAGCTGACCGTAATGCGTTCATACCAGCGCTCCTGGCTGCCACTGCTCCGGCGAAATGGCTTGAAAGCGCGCTGTGAGAAGGAAAGCTGAGGAAAAGAGAGCTGTACGGCGCCGGTCGTCAATACTTCCTGATGCGAAAGCGACAGGTTGAGCACGCGGCCAGCCTGCGACCAGTTTTTACTGTAGCGGATGCTGGACGAGATGGTCTGCCGCACGCGGTCGTCGTAGCGTTCAGAAATGGCCCGCAGGTAGTTAGAGGTAGTCAGGTTGACGTTCGCGGAGAAGTTGGCGGAAGGCCCCAGCGTCTGATTGTGGGTCCAGCGAAAGGAAGCCGTGTTGGTGACGCTAAAGTCCGGATCCCCTTTTTCTCCGTTCCGGTTATGCAGATAGTCGAGCATAAGCTGTCCGCTAAAGGCATAGCGCTTGGCATAGCGAAACAGCGGACTGATCTGCCAGCTTCCCTTTGTCCAAATGCCACCGCGAATCTGCAGATCCATATAGTCGCTGATGGCCCAGTACCATCCCCAGCCGCGCAGGTAAAAGCCTCGTTCGTCTTCGCCGTACTGTACCGGCAGCGGACCACTTCGGCGGCCTTCGATAGCCGGCAGAAAACCAAAAGGCAGCCATATCGGTGTGGGGATGCTGAATAGATAGAGCTGAATGGGACCCGTGTAGATCCAGCGCCCTTCGACCTTCATTTTGTTGGTACGCAAAGAGTAGGAAGGGGCCCGACCGTCGGTGCAGGGACAGGTGGAGTAGGTGCCGCCCTGTACGTACAGGACGCTGTCTTCGGTAACCTTCACCACCTGCGCTTGCAGGTAGCCGTCTTCAAGGCGGGTCCGGGCATTGACAACGCGTCCTCGTTCGGTGCGTAAGTTGTACCGGAGCTCGCGTCCGGTGAAGGTGTCGCTGCCCTGGCGGAACCTGGGCAGGCCCACTACACCTGTATCAACGGGGAGTCCGGTCGCTCGTAACTCTTCTTGATCAAAGAGCAGGTCGATCCGGTAGGCCGTCAGTTCCAGGTCGCGATACTGAACGCGGGCTTCGCCTACCAGGTGTCCCTGGTCGCCTGCTGGGGTGTCGAGCAGCAGGACCAGCGAGTCGCGCGCACTGAAGTGCACTCCATCAGTACCAGACATGCGGGCTGGTGTACCTGCTGGTTGCGCCTGAGTCGGGAGACTCAGGCAGAGGGTGAACAGCAACCATCCCCACCCACAGCGCATCGGGCAAGCAAGGCTATGCTCTCATGGGTAATGAGAAGATGCACCGGACAGCGGGCGGCGGGTTCCCGGATCAGGTCAGGCTTCCAGATCTTCCCGAGGCTGCTCCAGCAGTTGAAAGACAAGCTGGGCGGCACCCAGCATGCCAGCCTCGTTGCCCAGTGTTTCGCGGACAACCTCTACGCGGTCGCGGAGTGCAGGGATCACGTAGCGACGAAGAGCCCGGCGGGCCGGCTCCAGAATGAATTCACCGGCAGCTGATACGCCGCCTCCTACAACAATCTTGTGTATGTCCAACAGGTTAACAGCCGAAGCCAGCACGCAGCCCAGTTTATGTCCGGCCCAGGCCAACACTTCGCGGGCCAGCACATCTCCGGCACGAGCGGCTTCGTAGAGGATTCGGGGGGTGATGTTACGCAGGTCCGCGCCGGCCATCTGATGCACCAGACTGTCGCGATGTGTCAACAGCCGGTAGCGGGCATAGCGCGATAGAAAACGCTGGCCAATATAGGCTTCGATAGAACCGGCAATGCCGTAACGATCAAGCGGTCCTTCATAGTCGATACTCATGTGGCCAATTTCGCCAGCACCACCGGTTGTGCCTCGAAAGATACGATTTCGGTAGATGATGGCACCGCCTACGCCAGTGCCCAGCGTTACCATAATAAACGAGTCGAACGGGCGGCCGGCCCCATAGTGCGCTGAGCCCAGACCGGCCAGATTGGCATCGTTCTCGACAAAGACGGGTAGAGAGCGGCCCAGCGCTTTCTGAAGTTCTTGGCGTAGATCGACAATGCCCCAGCCTGGCAAATTAGGTGGATAAATGACCGCTGTGCGTTCCCAGTTGACGGTACCTGGCGCTCCGATGCCAATGCCGGCGATTTCTCGGTTAGGGGCCCGCTCGATAAGTGGCTGAATCATCTCGACAATGCGACGGATGACATGAGGCGGGCCTTCTTCAGCTTCGGTAGGATGGCTCATCTCGTGCTGAATACCCACGCCGCGTTCCACCAGCGCGGCCTTGATGGTGGTACCTCCCAGATCAATACCAATAGCAAAGGCGGGAACCGAAGCGCTCATCAATGGGCAACGTTATTCTTCGACCCGGTACACCGTTTCACCCGGACGGCGCATGCCGTATTGCTCGCGGGCGATACGCTCGACCATCTCGTCAGATATTCCGTGCTGCAGCTGCTGCTGGAGCGAATCGATAGCCTGGCGGAGCGCTTCATTCTGAGCCCGCAGGCGGGCAGCTTCATAGCCCCACCGAAGGCGCCGGTAAAGGCTATGGCTGTCGAAAAAGGCAATCCATACCAGCAGCAACAGCATTATCAGCATGAACAGGCGGCGACGCCGTCTGCTCGGGCGAGGAAAGTTGGTGTAGCGAGACACAGGCATCGGTTATACATGGAAAGCCTGGCGACCTGGGAAACGGGCCGTATTCCCCAGTTGTTCTTCAATGCGTAACAACTGGTTATATTTGGCAATGCGATCACTTCGGCTGGCTGATCCGGTTTTAATCTGGCCGGTATTGGCCGCTACGGCCAGATCAGCAATGGTCGTATCTTCCGTTTCGCCGGAGCGGTGGCTCAGGATAGCCGTATAGCCATGTTTGTGGGCCAGCTCGATGGCGGCCAGCGTTTCGGTCAGCGTGCCGATCTGATTCGGCTTGATCAGGATAGCATTGGCACAGCCTCTTTCGATACCACGCTGTAGCCGTTCGGTGTTGGTCACGAACAGGTCGTCGCCTACAAGCTGCACGCGCTGTCCCAGCCGTTCGGTAAGTAACTGCCAGCCTTCCCAGTCGTCCTCGGCCATGCCATCCTCAATGGAAATGATGGGGTACTGGTTCACCCAGCGCTCCCAGAAGGCGACCATGTCCTCAGAAGTACGTTTCGTCTCGGGATCACTTTTCCAGAAGACATAGTAGCCTTCATGGTACATCTCACTGGTAGCCGGGTCAAGTGCCAGAAAGACGTCTTCACCGGCCCGATAGCCTGCTTTGTCAATGGCCTCCAGAATGACCTCAACGGCTTCTTCATTGGCTCTCAGGTTGGGCGCGAAGCCGCCTTCGTCGCCTACCGCTGTACTGTAGCCTTTTGCTTTGAGCACCTGTTTCAGGTGGTGAAAGATTTCTACGCCGATGCGGAGCGCCTCGGAAAAGCTGCCCCCGCCGATCGGGGCAATCATGAACTCCTGCAGGTCCAGGTTGTTGTCGGCATGCCGCCCACCGTTGATGATGTTCATGAGGGGGACGGGAAGCGTTCGGGCATAGGTACCCCCGACATAGCGGTAGAGGGGCAGGTCGGCCGTGGCAGCAGCCGCTTTGGCCACAGCCAGTGAAACACCCAGTATGGCATTGGCGCCCAGCTTGCTTTTGTTGGGCGTGCCGTCCAGGGCAATGAGCGCCTCGTCGATGGCGGTCTGCTCGAAGATGCTGAGGCCGGTCAGTTCAGGTGCGATTTTTTCGTTCACGTTAGCGACTGCCTGGAGTACGCCTTTGCCCAGGTAGCGCCTTTTGTCGCCGTCACGCAACTCAACAGCTTCATGTTCGCCGGTGGAGGCCCCGCTGGGCACAGCCGCCCGGCCCACAATGCCCTCGTTGGTAACGACATCAACTTCCAGCGTGGGATTGCCCCGACTGTCGAGGATCTGGCGCGCAGTGATCGCCTCAATGTACGCCATGGGCTGTGTCCACCTCTTTGGTTTGCTAAAAACTCAGGAAGAAGTTCGTGATCTTTCCCCCAAAGCTCAAGCGAAATACCGGGGAAGGAAAGCGCTTTGCATAAAAAGGAAGAAGGCCGGTCTCTCCAACCGGCCTTCTTCTTGAGGCAATCTTCCTTTATGAAGAAGGTGGTGGTTTGACGGTGGTTTCTTCGTTGATCCAGGCGTAACAGCCGTAGTCGATCTTATAGGGCTGGCCGACTTTCCATCCTTTGAAAAAGAGGGCTTCCTGATCCGGGAAATACTTACGGTACGTGTTGATCTTACGATTGGCCTCGTTGGCTACCGAGGGATCTACGCGCTTGGCCCGTTCATAATAGTCGACAGCCAGCCAGTAGACCGCGCGATCTTCACGCTCAAGCTGGCTTCCACACTCGGCGACCGCCTGGGCATACAGGTCGCCAATAGCAAGGTAGGCTCTGCCGAACTGAGGATCGACCTGCAGGGCACGCCGGAAATATGTGCGGGCGTTGGCCAGACGTCCGAGCTGCTGTTCGGCCACGCCGGCATTGAAGTAGAGCTCGCGGGCCACTTCGTCTAAGCCCGGGGCTTTCATCGCCTGGCGGAAGTACTCCAGCGCTCTGGCAGGTTCGCCATCGTCCAGGTAGAGCTTCCCCACCATGTGATAGGTGTGCGCGTCTTGCTTCAGCGCAAGAAGGCGCTCGGCCAACTGGTACATTTTTTCGCGTTCGCCCAACTGGCGATAGATGTCGAATAGCTCAGAGATGAGCTCCAGGTTTGTGGAGTCTTTGGCTAACCGATCCTCCAGAAAGGCCATGCGCTCTTCGGGCGTCTGGAAGAGATTATCCCGGACCGTGGTGATGTATTCCATCAGTGAGGCCCGCTCTGGATCATCACCCAGTGCAGCTTCCACTTGATCCATGAACGCAACGGCCTCTTCTTTCCGGCCTTCCTGGACCAGTCCTGCGATGACGACCTGGATGGAGTAGTCGTCTACCCGTTCTGGTGCCAGCTCAAACGCTTTGCGGTAGTATGCAGCGGCTTCTTGCTGACGATCGGCCAGCAACTCCGGAAAGCGCTGGATAAGCCGACCTCGGCGGATGTACCAGGTGACCGTGTCCAGGTCAACCCCCCGTGTCGGCAACACTTCCAGCGCCATGTCGAAGTAGGCCAGTGCGGAGTCCAGATGGACCCGAGCGATTTCCGGATCGTCGCTTGCTTTGGCCAGCTCTTCGTGAATCTTGATAATGCGCTCAAAATTGCGATCGTCTTTGCGTCCGGGACCTGCATACTCAGGCGCATGCTGGATCATCCAGCGCAGATAGGGCAGGGCGGCTGCATAGTCTCCGTTTTTGAAGTATTCATAGTAAAGACTGTAGTTTACCGCCTTGGTATGCTCGTCAATTTCCTCTTCGTGAGGGTGATGTTGCTGGTGTTGTTGGGCGGAAACGGGCTGAGCCTGGGCACTGAAGACCATCAGGAGCAATCCAAGGATGCCGCCCCAGAGGCCCTTCTTTTGGGCTTGCCCTGCGAAAGTCTCTGTGGCCCGAATCATCGTCTGTTTATTGACTGGTTGGCAGATATCACGTTCAATTAAAGCGTCGCTGCAGGAACCAGCGTTCGCCTACATTGAGGCTTAGCCCGATGCGATAATATACATCACGCACAAGGTTATAGGCAGTTGTGCCTCGCATGCCTGCTGTCAGGTTAACGTCAAGGCGCGTGCCAGGAAACAAAGTCGGAAAGCTCAACCCGGCCGTTACAGCCAGCGTGCGCAGGGAGACTTCTGGGCTCGGATCGACGTACGCACGCTCCCAGTAAAGCCCGATGCGGTAGGCTACCTGGTGAAAATACGGAGCCGAATAATCGGTTCCAGCCGGCAGGTATTCAAGACCGGCTGATAGCCGCACAAAGTCTTTAAAAAGATTTTCGCCATTCGGAGTGTATCCGGCAAAAGGGAGATCACTTCGGAAGCGCGACCAGGGTTCGTATAGTCCATCTAACACGAACGTCCAGCGATTGTCCTGCTGATAGGACACCCCCCAGGCGACCGAGAGTGGGAGGTAGACGTCCCCATGGAGGGCTGTTTTCAGGGTGTCCCGGTCCAGGCTCTCGCCCAGGGTGTACACGCGTGTGGCACGTAGCGTGGTCGGAGTCGAGAACGTCACTCCCAGCGTCAGGGCATCCGAGGTTTGTTGGTCACTGAGCGGCAGCCGAAAGAGCAACCCTGCGGTAGCCCGTACGCCGGCCAGGCGCGTGGAGGTTGCAAACAGGGTAGGGGCATATTCCGTCGGAATGAGGCCCGGAAGATCCGGGTCGAAGAAGCGCGTGCGCTGCGTGTGCTCAATGATGCCGAAAATCAGATCGGCCCGCAGGCCCACGCTGAGTTGCGGATGCACATAAACCCCCACGCCGGCGTTTAGCTGCTGCAGGCCGCCTTCTCCTGCATAATCAATCTGGTAGCGAATGGTATCTCCCAGATCAGGATGTGCCAGCAAGGCACTGGTTCGCACCAGGTAATTAGCCCGGGTGTAAGGGCGAAAGGCCAGCCCCAGTCCAATCCGGCGTGTTCGAAGGGGAAAGCTCAGGTGCACGGCTTGCAGGGCTCCGAAGCCCAGGCGCGAGGTGTTGCCTGAAGCATCGGTGGCCCAGAGGCGCTGAAAGAGCACGCTACCACTGGCACGTGTCAACACCTGCGCCGACCAGGTGGCCGGATTACTCAGGTTCAGGTAGTTCAGATTAGACAGGGCTACGCCCCCGCCGCCCATGGCCTGCTGCTGGGAGGAGGCGTAAAGTATACGGCTTCCCAGGCCGAAACGTGAGTACACGGAGCCTTCTCCTGTCTGCTGGGCAGCGGCCGGAAGGACCAGCCCAAGCAGGAGTAACAGACCCACAAGTCGTTGGAAGGCAGGTGTGTTCATGACGAAGGCGGCGTAAGTATCAGAATCAGGACAGGACCCCGAGAAGGTTCAGCGTACAGCAACAGGGGACTGAGCGTGTTATCCCCCGTGGGAAATTCCAGCTGCAGATACTGGATAGGAGTTTCGCCCAGCATCAGCCGCTGCAAGGCCTGAAGGGCGGTTCCGGTAAGCCGAAACCGCAGCCGCCCATCGGTGGGTGTAGTCGTAGCCAGGACCACAGGTTCACCCAGCGAGGTGAGCGGAACGTTGCCGTTTGCATCAACGCCGATCAACCGAACGGTGGGCGGAAGCGGCCGCACAAAACCTGCAGGTTGCTGTTGGAGTCGTACAGAATCCAGCGGTACGTCCAGCACGGCCGCATGGAGGCCAGCCTCATAGACGCTGTCGGCTAAAAAGTTGAAGCGCAGGCGCACAATAGTGCCGGTGCCGTCCTGTAGCAATGCACGCCCATCAGGTAGCGGCACCGTGCGTTCCTGCATCACGGTGGTCAGGGCTTTGGAAGCCGTAAAGGTGAGCGTGTCCGTTGCGGTGATGATAACCATCCGGGCTGTTGCGAACCGAAAGCCTACCACTGCATTGCCTGCTACAGGCCTCAATTGAAACCCATGAAAGCTGGTGGAAAACGTATTGCTTCGCAACGTAGTATCGTTGGCGGCAATCCACTCAGCAGGCAGCTCAACTTGTACCAGCGTGTCGGTGGGTGCGAACGTAAAAGTACGGACCTGAGGGCCAGCGCTTAGCGTGGTATCGGCCGCAACCCCACTGAAGGGCCAATCTTCCAGCATGTCGTGCAGCGCCAGGGTCACCGCAGCGAGCGTGTCGCCGTAGAGGTAACTCCGCCTGAGCTCCAGGCGTACGCTGACGATCGTAGTGTCTACACGAGTCCCGGGACTTCTAATGAAGTCCAGATAGCCAGTGGCGGCCAGCGTACCAAGCAGTGGATCGGCCACGCGACCAGCCAGCACCTGGGAGGTGTTCCCGGTACGATCTCGCTGCAAAGCCGTCAACACAGAATCAGCCGGCAACCGTACGGTCTGAGGTATCCCTTCTTCGCCGATAAGGCCAATGCCCACGGCCGATGGATCGTCGCAGCCTGCCGTGAACAGCAAAAGCAATACGCAGAAGCTCCAGATAAACAAACGTTGCATGGACGTTTTCAACTGACCCGTGGGACCGCGCCTAAAGAACGATCTCCGGCCGTCGTTTCGTGTTCGAGAAAGGCAAAAGCCCTCTCGACAGGGTCGAGGGGCTTGCCTGTGCCTGGGAACGGTGCGATTAACGCAGGAGCTACTTGCAAGTTTTCCCTGACCGGCATGCTCAAGCCGGCACACTACTGAGCAGCTGTTCATAGAGTGCAGCCGCCTGCTCCACAATGGCCTCAGGCTCTACCGCAAACTGCATCGCTTCGCTCTCAACCGGTTGCAGCGAAGCTGGATAAGCCACCACTTCAGCTAAGGCACGGCCAGCTTCATCCAGCGAGCGGTCTGCCAGAAGCTCGTCTTGAGGGAGCCGTAGCTTTTCTAACACAGCAGTGCGCAAGCGGGCTTTTAACGAAAGGCCGTCCGGGGTATAGATCCGCCGCGCTCGTGCAAAGAGCGGATCCTGTGCATATTCGGTGGTGAGTAGAAATGGTACCAGACCCGCCAGACTACCAAATGCGTGTACAATGTCCGGGGCCCAGCCCAGTTTCCGCACAGTTTCCAGGACGGCCCGACCGAAAAACAGCGCCCGCGCTACGTTGTCCGGAAATTCCGTCCCCTCTTTATCTGCATAGACCCCCTTACGTTTGAAATAGCGGGTGTTGTCCATAAAGTAGACCTGCAATCGAATGCCGGGAATTGCGGCTACCTTGACCTTGAGCGTTTCCTGGTCTTTCCCGAGGGGTATGTGGGTGCCCGAAAGACGAATAACTTCATGTAAGCGGTTTCGGCGTTCGCTAATAATCCCATAACGCGGCATCATGATGCGCGGCTCTACCAGGCCGGCCTCCTGTAGCCGCTCCGGCAGCAGGCGGACCAGCTCCGCAACCTCGGTCACCTGCACAAAAGGAATAATTTCGCTGGAAACAAATAGAACGCGCATTGGCATGTCTTTTTTGTTCGGATTGGTAGGCAGGATGATCACACTTGATCGGTGGGGTACTACAACGCAAGAATTTACGAAAATCATAACGGATATTCAAGATAGCTGTTTGAACGACCGGTGATGGGCATCCTTTCTGGAACCGTTTTCATGAAGCATTGAGAAGCCAACGCAAACGGCCAGACCGTTGTTGTCAGACATGTGGGGCCCTCAGGTTTCGGTATGCACGTGGGTAAAATGGGCCGGAAGGTCAGCGATCAGATAGCGACGGATGGGATCATAATGGGGAGAGACAGGCTGTCCATCCACCTGTAAGGGCTGTAACGCTTCACACCCATGCCAGTAGAGTCGAAGGCGGGTGATTGACGAACGGTAGGAGCCTTCGGTGTGGGCCTTTAGCGACAGCCGGGAGGAAGTGGCTTCCAGCGTGAATGTAGTGCGGCGGAAAACGCCAGCTTCGTAAGCCCATGAATGCCCATCGTCTTCATAGAGCATACCTTGGCCCTGGCCTGGATAAACATGTAGTTCCAGCGTCTCACAGGGCTCATCGGTGTGCTGGAGGGCAGGGCCCAGGGGCAGGACGGTGCCGGCCCGAACGAAAACGGGCATGAGGTTCAGAGGAGCTTCGACCAAGATTTCGGCAGGGCCTGTGTAGCAACGATCGCTCCAGAAGTCATACCACCGACCGCTCGGTAGATAGACGTGGCGGCTACGGACGCCTGGCTCCAGAATGGGGGCTATTAGTAGCTGGGATCCCAGCAAAAAGGCATCGTCGATATCATGTGTACGCGGATCCTCAAAGTCATGCAGCCAGAGGGGACGTAACACAGGCAGACCGGTGCGCAGGTGTTCTTCAAAGCAGGTGTAGAGATACGGGAGTAGCCGGTAGCGCCACTTCAGGTATTTACGGGCAATCGCTTCGACCTCTTCGCCGAAGCTCCAGGGTTCCTGGGCCGGTGTGCCATGGGCCGTATGCGTGCGAAACAGCGGAGAGCAGGCGCCCAGCTGGATCCATCGGGCGTACAGCTCCGGCGAAGGGGTGCCGATGAAACCGCCGATGTCACTTCCGGAAAAGGGCTGGCCGCTGAGTCCCAGCGAAAGCATCATGGTGAGCGCCTGGCGCAGGTGCGACCAGTCCGCTACATTGTCGCCGGTCCAGACGCATGCATAGCGTTGCACGCCAGCATAGGCTGCTCGCGTGATCACAAACGGTCGCTGATCGGGAGCATGCTGCCGACAGCCTTCCCACACCGCGCGGGCCATAAGCAGGCCATAGACGTTATGCGCTTCCCGGTGCGTACCACCCCGTCCTTCGAGTTGATGCATGACCAGGTCGGGCATGGTGCCACCGCCAAATATGGCGGGTTCGTTCATATCGCACCAGAAGCCCGCGATCCCTGTGTGAAGAAATTCGCCGACATAACGTCCAAACCAGGCCCGTGCCTTTGGATCGGTAAAGTCTGGAAAGTAGCACCGTCCGGGCCAGACGTTGCCCGCGTATAGACTACCGTCCGGGTAACGCACAAACACATCTTCGGCCAGGCCTTCGTCATGCACACGATAGCCTGGATCCACCTTGACGCCGGGATCGACGATAGTGACCAGCCGCACGCCCTGCTGGCGTAACTCCTGCGCCAGCCGGTGCGGATCAGGGAAGCGCTCCGGATCCCAGGTAAAAATGCGGTAGCCATCCATGTAATGAATATCGAGGTGCACGACATCAAGGGGCAGACGACGTGCTCGAAACTCCGCAACCAGGGCCTTTACGACGGCCTCTGGATAATAGCTCCAGCGACTCTGGTGGTAACCCAGTGCCCACCTGGGGGGTAAGGGAAAGCGTCCGGTCAACCACGTGTAGCGGGCCAGCACGTCAGCCGGTGTAGGGCCGGCCAGAAAGTAGTAAACCAGCTCGCCTCCATCGGCCCCGAAACTCACGTGCTCCAAGGCCCGTCCACCAAAGTCGAACCACGAACGAAACGTATTGTCGAAAAAGATGCCGTAGGCTTCGAAATGCCGGTCAGGCGTGGGGCAGAGGGCCAGGTAAAACGGGATTGTTTTGTAGAGAGGGTCGTCCCGCGTGTTATAGCCCGAGTCGTCCGTGTTCCAGTTCTCATAAGCGCGGCCCGTGCGTGTGAGCGGCCCGGTTTTTTCGCCCAGTCCAAAGAAGCGTTCGCCTTCGACGCGTTTTTTCCAGACAGCGATACGGTCGGCTTCCCAGCCCGCTCCGAAGCTGTCGGCAGCCAGGGGGATGCCCGAAGCACCTTCGAACCAGAGCCGCACCGGATTACGCTGTATCACAATGCGCCAGGCATCCTGGGTCAATACCAGATGGTCTGCGCTGCTATGGAAGGCTACAGAAGGGGGAGCTGCTGTAAAGCACTCCGACCGTACCGCATAAGAGAACGGATGGGCTGGAAAGGGCCGGCCGTCCGGATGCAACCAGATTCGAAAAAGGCCGTCATGCAGCGCCTGAATTCGAAGCCGCGCCGAACCGACCTGCAACTCCAGGCCACCGGGAATTGGATGGCTTGCTGTAAGCGCTCCAAGAAACTCCATGGGAAAACGGCCAGATGATGCCGGTCCTTAAGATACGAACAAAGCAGGTGGTATGCAGCGAATCTTTAGTCAGGGTTGGCGGTACACGTTCGCAAACCGGATCGACCAGTCAGGATTTATGCAGGCAGAAGATCGCGCTCGAACAGTACAGTCAGAGTTAGGTCTTGCGCTGGGCGGAGGCGGCATGCGGGGATGGGCGCACATCGGAGTGCTTTCCGTGCTGGAGCGCTATGGACTGCGGCCAGGCGTGGTGGCAGGATGCAGTGCGGGCGCGCTGGTAGGGGCTTTTTATGCCTTTGGCTACTCGGTAGCGCAGATGAAGCAGCTCATGCGGGAGCAACGTACGCGAACGCTCTTTGCGCTCCGGTTCGATGGCCAGGGGCTGATTTCTAATGAACCGCTTCGAGAATATCTCCGGGTGCATCTTCAGGACTGCCACTTTGAAGAGCTGCCCGTGCCGTTTTATGTGGTGGCGACTGACCTCGAAAGTGGCAAGGAGGTGATCTTCAAGCGGGGACCTGTCGTGGATGCCGTGCTGGCTTCTTCGGCTATTCCGGGTATTTTCGCGCCGGTGGAGATCGATGGGCGTTTGCTGGTTGATGGCGGGCTCTGTAACAATGTGCCGGTCAGTCCGCTGGTGCATCATGGTGTTCGTTACACGATCGCCGTTCGTCTGCATCGCGAGAGTACCGCGCTGGAGCCTTCTCCGGTCAAGCGTCGCCGGAACGGTGATGAGGCGGGAGAAGGGCGGCGTATCAGTCTGGGCATGTGGAGCGAGCGCTTGTCGCGTCGGTTCCGGCGAAACGGTAGTGACCGGCAACCCAATGGGTTTGACGTGTTGGGGCGCGCCATGGAGATCGTGGTAACGCAACTGGAAGGCTATCGGCTACAGACCTGTCGTCCGGACGTATTGATTGCGCCAGACGTGTCGCATGTCGGCATGCTCAGCCTCTGGGAGGAAAAAGAAGAAATCTTTCAGCGTGGGGTAGCGGCTGCCGAAGCACAGGCAGCGGCGCTCAAAGCTATTGCACAACGACTTGCTACGGCGACCTCTACGGCTACCGACCTATGAACGTACAGCGTTCATCGGAGGAGACGCAGCACGGCATTGTGCTGTTCGACGGCGTGTGCAACCTGTGCAACGGATTTGTCAACTTTGTAATTGATCGAGATCCGGCCGGCTACTTCAAGTTCGGCGCCCTGCAGTCCGAGGCCGCACGGCCGTATCTGGAGCGTTTTGGCCTTCGGCCGAATTATATGGACAGCATTGTGTTGATTGAAAACGGGCGGTGCTACCGCGACTCGACCGCAGCACTTCGCATTTTGCGACGTCTGAAGGGGCTCTGGCCGTTGCTCTATGGACTGATTGTGGTGCCGCGACCGTTGCGTGATGCGGTATATCACTGGATTGCCCGACATCGCTATCGCTGGTTCGGACGTCGGGAGCAATGCCGGGTACCTACGCCAGATCTGCTGGCTCGTTTTCTGGAGCCGCCGGTAAGGACTGCCGCCGAAACGCAACAGAAAAGCCCGACCACCTGAGCGGCCGGGCTTGCGCAGGAAGGAGGCGTGCTCAGTACTGCGGAATGCTGGGATCAATTTCCTGACTCCAGGCCAGAATCCCACCCTTCAGATTTTTCACGTCACGAAAGCCCGCTTCGCGTAGTAGCTTTGTGGCCTGAGCTGATCGAGCGCCCGATCGGCAGTACACGACGATCTCCCGGTCGCGGTACGGCTCCAGCTCGGCAAGCCGTTCAGGCAATTCGTCAACCGGGATCAGTACGTCGTGTCCGATGCTGGCAATCTGCACTTCGTAGGGCTTACGCACATCCAGGATAATTGGGCGATCGCCGCGTTCCAGGCGCGCTTTGAGTTCGTGTACGGTAATTTCGGGAACCGTGCTTTCGGCCTGGGTGGCTGCTTCGCCGTTGCGGGGAGGAAGGCCGCAGAACTGTTCATAGTCGATCAGTTCGTGGATCGTGCGATGTTCGCCACAGATCGGGCAATCGGGGTTCTTTCGCACCTTCAGGGTGCGGAACTGCATGTGCAGCGCATCGATAAGCAGCAGCCGACCGATGAGTGGCGTACCGATCCCGAGGATCAGCTTGATAACCTCGGTGGCCTGAATGGTGCCGACCAGGCCCGGCAGAACGCCCAGCACGCCCCCTTCGGCGCAAGAAGGAACCAGCCCGGGAGGCGGCGGCTCCGGATAAAGGCACCGGTAGCAGGGGCCATCCGGCGTGGCAAAGACTGACACCTGGCCCTCAAACCGGAAAATGGAGGCATAGACGTTGGGCTTGCCGGCCAGGACGCAGGCGTCATTGACCAGGTAGCGCGTGGGAAAATTATCGGTCCCGTCGGCCACCAGGTCGTACTCCTTGATAATATCCAGGGCGTTTTCGCTGGTCAGCCGCGTTTCGTAGAGGTCAACCTGTACGTACGGATTGATGTCCAGGATGCGGTCGCGCGCCGATTCCAGCTTGGGCCGTCCGACGTCTTTGGTACCGTGTAGCACCTGGCGCTGCAGGTTCGTTTCATCGACCACGTCGAAGTCGACAAGCCCAAGACGGCCTACGCCCGCGGCTGCCAGATACAACGCCAGAGGCGAGCCCAGACCGCCAGCGCCGACCAGCAGCACCGAAGCGGCCTTGAGCTTTTTCTGACCTTCCAGGCCCACCTCGGGTAGAATCAGGTGACGGCTGTAGCGTCGAAGCTCTTCAGGCGTCAGCGTAATATCGGCAGTGGTTACAGCCATGGCAGATTTTCCGGTTGGTTAAAAGTGTCCACCGGCAACCGAAGGTACAATGGAAAGCTCGGCGCCTGGCTGCAGGGGCGTTGCTTCACGTTGCAGATAGCGGACGTCTTCATCACCCAGATAGATGTTGACAAATGAGCGCAAGCGTCCTTCTTCATTGAACAGGTGCGGCTTTAGCCGCGGAAACTGCGCGACCAATTGCTGCAACGCTTCGCCCACCGTGGCGCCCTGTACTTCAACGATTTCCTGATTGTTGGTAAAGCCGCGCAGCGGCGTGGGGATCCGAATCGTCACGGTAGCGGTCGTCGTACGCATGTTATCTCTCAGGTTTGATCGACGGCGGTTGTTTCAGGTTCTATTTCAATGGGTTCGGCTTCGAACCGGGTTCGGTCGGGAGTCAGGTGCCAGGCGGTGAGTTCGCCTGCTCTCCCCTGATGTACGGCAACAATCACATACGTGTAGCCCGGGAAGGTGGCTTCGGCCAGGTCTGTGGCGGAGGGACGGGCAGGGTGGTCTGGATGGGAATGGTAGAAGCCCACCACATCCAACCCCTGCTGGCGGGCGGTTCGCTCAGCCGCCAGGTAATCAGACGGAGCAATCGTGTAGCGCCGCTCGCGTTGCTCGGCATGGCGATTCGCCACGGGATAAAGCGCCTGTACGTGGTTGCCGTCTGGACCACTCCGACCCAGCAACAACCCGCAGCACTCTTCCGGATAGGTGGCCTCGCCATGGGCTCGGATCTGGGCCAGTAAGGAAGCTTTGATTTTCATAGCGTTTCTTCCCAGAATGGTTCGCTCAGGTAGCGCGCACCGGTATCGCACAGGATAGTGACAACCACGCCTTGTTCTAATTGCTCAGCAACGCGCAGAGCTGCTGCTACGTTGGCCCCGGAGGAGGGCCCGACGAACAGCCCTTCTTCGCGGGCCAGCCGTCGGGTCATTTCGAAGGCCTCTTCGGTCGAGCAGGTCAGATGCTCATCGACCAGCGAAGGATCATAGATGCCCGGGACGATGGCTGTTTCCAGATGTTTGAGCCCTTCCAACCCGTGCAGCGGCGAGTCAGGTTGGAGCGCGTAGCAGCGAATAGCTGGATTATGAGTCTTCAACCGCCGACTGACGCCGACGAACGTGCCCGTTGTGCCCAGCCCGGCTACAAAGTGCGTGACGCGCCCACCCGTCTGTTCCAGGATCTCAACACCGGTACTTTCATAGTGAGCCCGCCAGTTGGCGTCGTTGTTGTACTGGTCAGGGTAGAAGTAGCGATCCGGCTCCTGTTGCACCAGCTCCCGCACGTAGCGCTGGGCGCCGTCGGTTCCTTCCATGGGATCCGTCAGGATCAGCTCGGCGCCGTAGGCTTTCAGGATGCGCTTACGTTCTGGTGAGGCATTTGCTGGCATGGCCAGCATTACTGGAAAGCCAAGCGCCGCGCCCAGCATGGCATAGGCAATGCCGGTATTGCCACTGGTAGCGTCAACCAGCACGCGTCCGTCACGCAGAGCGCCGCTGCGTAATCCCTCCAGTACCATGCGGAGAGCAGGTCGATCTTTCACCGAGCCACCAGGGTTCAGGTGCTCAGCTTTGACGTAGACGGCCACCGTTTCGGGCAGGTGGCGCGTAATCCGCCGTAACCGAATCAACGGCGTGTGCCCGATGGTGCGAATCAGTTCGGCCTCGGCTGTCAAGCGTGTGCTGACTGTATCCTGTATGGATTCGATCAACATAAGCAAAGCCTTTTAGCGCAATAAAAAACCCCTCACGGAGGCTTCCGGAGGGGTAACCTGTGCGTGGCGTGGAGGTCTTTCTAAGTCTCAGCATTTGCTTTCGCCAGTGCACACGCACTTGCTACCCCCCCGATCGGGTGGGGGCAACAACAACAGCAACAGCGGTGCACAGACGAAAGCATCATAACAACCCGGTTGGAAAACTCTGCACACCAAACGAAAAGAACGAGGAAAAGTTCTCCCGGAAAGATAATGAGCAGTGCAGAAGCTATCGATAGACACCCGTGGTACACATTTTGATGAAAGTTCAAAAGTAACAGGCCGTCTAACGAAAAGCAATGAACCCATGATCAAGCTGTTGTGGCTCGGCGGTGCGCTACTGCTGACAGGGTGGTGGCTCCGACACCAGAAAGGAAGCGCAAAGGCATCGAAGAAATATGCTGAGGAAATCTTCCTTTTTATAGGAGCCTGAAAGTTCCCTTAAGTTTTTCTACGTAGTGCCGATATCCTGGACTGACGGGGTCATCCACGGCTTGTGGGGTGGTGGTTCACGGGGGACGTTCGTGCCAGCAGCCGTCCCTGAACACAGTTCCCTCGGTGGATGAGGCGCGCAGGCCCGGTGCTTTTGGGGTGGGCACCGGGCCCTTTTTTTATGGTTTCATCCTGCGAGGTGGCTTCGCCGCAGGCTGTATCTTAACTGTCGGTAGGGGGATCGGCACAGGTTCTGATAAGCCCTGTGGCGATACCACAAGCTTGCAGAAGCGATTATGGAGTCACTGATAGTGGACAAAGTCACGCTGTTGGAGCGGATTCGGACGAAGGAGGCGGTGGTGGGGGTGGTAGGCCTGGGGTATGTGGGGTTGCCCTTTGCCGTGGAGAAGGCGAAGGTGGGCTATCGGGTGGTGGGGATTGAGCAGAACCCGCAGCGGGCGGCGAAGGTCAACCGGGGCGAGAACTACATTCGGGACGTGCGCGACGAGGAGCTGCGACGTCTGGTGGCCGAAGGACGGATTGTGGCCGAGACGGACTTTGAGCGGGTGGCGGAGATGGACGTGGTGGTGATCTGCGTGCCCACGCCGTTGACGAAGAACCTGACGCCGGACTTGCAGTACGTCGAGCGGGTGACGCACGAGATCGGGCGGCGGTTGCGTCCGGGTCAGCTTATCAGCCTGGAGTCGACGACCTATCCGGGGACGACCGAGGAGGTGATGTTGCCGATTTTGGAGCGGGAGAGTGGGTTGCGGGTGGAGCGGGACTTTTTCCTGGCGCATTCGCCGGAGCGGGTGGATCCGGGCAATCGTCGTTACACGACGCGGAACACGTCGAAGGTGGTGGGGGGAGTGGGTCCGGAGAGTCTGGAGGTGGCTGTGGCGTTTTACCGTCAGACGATTGAGCAGGTGGTGCCGGTTTCGAGTGCGAAGGCGGCCGAGCTGGTGAAGGTGTTTGAGAACACGTTTCGTGCGGTGAACATTGCGTTGGTGAACGAGCTGGCGTTGTTGTGTGACCGGATGGGGTTGAACGTATGGGAGGTGTTGGAGGCGGCTTTTACGAAGCCGTTTGGGATCATGGCGTTTTGGCCGGGGCCGGGTGTTGGGGGTCACTGCATACCGATTGATCCGCACTATTTGGAGTGGAAGGCGAAGGAGTTGGATTTCAACACGCATTTTATTGCGTTGGCGGGGGAGATCAACCGTCAGATGCCGTTGTTTGTGCGTGAGAAGGCTTATCGGGTGTTGAACCGGATGGGGGTGGCGCCTTCTTGTGCGCGGGTGTTGTTGTTGGGGGTGTCGTACAAGCGGGATGTGGAGGATTGGCGGGAGAGTCCGGCGCTGGCGGTGTGGCGGTTGTTGGAGGCCGACGGGGTTGAGGTGCGCTATCATGATCCGTATGTGCCGGAGTTTCAGTGGGAGGGTCGGTGTTATCGGAGCGTGCCGTTGACGGGGGAGGAGGTGTCGGGGGCGGACCTGGTGATTATTACGACGGATCACAGCGTGATTGATTATGGGTGGGTGGTGGAGCGGGCGCGTGCAGTGTTGGACACGCGTTATGCGACGCGCG
>JALSJJ010000253.1 GCA_026989375.1 Rhodothermus sp. | reverse complement strand
AAAGCTTCTTCGTTACGTCCCCCCTCCCCTCTGGGGAGGGGCCCAACCGCCCTGCCCCTCAACCCATAACCAACAGCAACACGATCCCCCAACCAAAACAAGCGCCCGACCTACTACCCCATGGAGACCAAACAAGGACTTGACAAACTAACTCCCTCGTGTTTTCTTTCACCATAACCACGGCGATGTGGTGACCCTTCCGTCACCGGCCGTTCTCGGTTGAGCAACAAAACCTTTCACCAACCGAAACGGTAAGGAGCCATGAGACGCACACGTCTTACCCCCCCATGCTGCTCTGGGGGCTCTGGCTGGCGCTGAGCCCGGCGATGCTTTGGGGCCAACCGGTGGCGCTCTTTGAGGAGCAGGCCGTGTCGGTGGAGGCGCTGGGCGCTCGGGCGCAGCAACGCTGGCAGGTGTTGCAACGGTTGCCGATGGCGGTGGGGTTTCAGGTGGTGCGGCTGCCGGAGGAGCTCTGGCGCTATCGCACCTTCACCCTTTCGGTCAACGCAGCGGGTCGGTTGGTGCCGGGTCGGGGCAAGGGGCTGTACCGGTTGACGGCGCGGCGCGGGGCGCTTTCGGTGCTTTCGGAGGAGGCGGTGGCCTGGAACGGGCGGATTTACATGGGGACGGACACGACGGTGGTGGTGGGTG
Organism: Rhodothermus sp.; assembly: GCA_026989375.1. Lineage (GTDB taxonomy): Bacteria > Bacteroidota > Rhodothermia > Rhodothermales > Rhodothermaceae > Rhodothermus. The sequence goes on along the minus strand of JALSJJ010000253.1, from coordinate 6,804 downwards.
AGGTGTCGCTGGTGGTGATGCGGACGGGTTCGGTGACGGGTCATTTGCTGGTGGGGGATTGGGAGTACTGGGTGCGGCCGCTGGGTGGTGGATTGCATGCGCTGGTGACGATCGACCCGCGGAAGTATCCGCGCCCGCCCGCGCCTCCTGCGCGGGGCATTTATGATGTGGGGGCGGTAGGCCCTCGGCCGATTGTGCCTTCGAAGCGCAACGTTTCCGTGCCGGAAGGTAGCGTTTCGGAAGAAGCGGCAAGCACGTATGTGGGGGCTTCCACTGCTTTGTTGCCGCAGGATCGCTGCAGTCCGGAGGTGGTGCGGGTGTTGGTGTTGTACACGCCGTTGGCGGCGCAGGGTCGGGACATTGATGGGATCATCCATGCGGCGATTAATGATGCGAACCAGGCTTACCGGAACAGCGCCATCAACAATCTTGAGCTCCGCCTGGTTCATAAGCAGGGTTTTAGCATGCTTTTAAGTGATAGTATACGACGTGATTTAAACGCCTTTATTTACAATCATCAGGCTCAGGCGTTGCGGGATCAGTATCAGGCGGATGTGGTGGTGTTGTTAATGACGCGGAATTATCCGGACAGCAGCCGTGGCATTGCTGGCGGCATTCTTTCTGGTCCGAATGGCGAACAACTGCGTAATGTAGCTGAAGTCAGGGCACGCGCTTACGCCCTGGTGCACGTGGATTACGCCAGCGCCGGGCGTTATACGTTTGCCCACGAGCTGGGCCACCTTCAGGGAGCACGGCATGATCCGGAAGACGATGGTTATTGTTGCCCGGAGGTCGGCGTTCCCTACGGTCGCGGCAATCGTTTTTCCGTGTTTCGGTGTGATCCGTTTTGGCCCTTTAGATGCGGACGAGACTATTACGCCACCCTTATGGCCTATACAGAGCGGTGGCTTCCCGAGGGGATTCGCTACTATACGCGCATTCGGTATTTTTCCAGTCCGGAGGTGAGCTATCGAGGCGTAACGATTGGGAGTGCAGATCGGAACAACGCGCGCGTGTTGCGGGAGACGCGCGACGTGGTGGCTGACTTTCGGTACTCGAACGATCTGCGGGCCACGTTCAGCTACACATCGGATAGCTATCCTTACGAGGGCACTTACACGTTCACGGCGCGCCCCTGTGAGGGGGTGCCACCTTTGAGCTACCAGTGGCGCAAGTGTCTTAGTCCGTTCCATTGCGGGTCGGTGCTGGGGACCGGCGCGACGTTCACGACCTACCTGCCGCCGGGATCGAACTACATTCAGCTGACGGTGCAGAGCAGTGACGGGCAGACATACACCGTCACGCGAGAGATCTATGTGGAGTATCTGTGTGAGGACGAGCTGGGGACACCGTGCAAGCGAGCGGGTGATGATGCGCTGCAGGTAGTTCGGGAGCGGTTGGAGGCGGCGTGGCCGTTGGAGGCGGTGCTGGCGGGGTTGTATCCGAACCCGGCGGGGGATCAGGTGGTGGTGCGCTTTGGGTTGCCGACGGCGGAGGAGGTGGAGCTGGTGGTCTACGATGTGTTGGGGCGGGAGGTGGTGCGTCGGCGGCTGGGTCGCGTGGCAGCGGGGTGGCACCGGGAGGTGTTGTCGACGGGCTCGTGGCCGGTGGGCCGTTATGTGGTGGTGTTGCGGGTTGGTGAACGGACGCTGACGCGGACATTGATGCGGATTCGGTAAGCAACAGGGCCGGGGCCAGGTCTGGCCCCGGTCCTGTTGGTCTGAAGCACGCGGCAAAAAGCTGGGGGGCATTATGCGGATAGTCTGGTTACTGGTCGTGGTCATGCTCTGGGGTTGCAGTTTACTGGGGGTGTCGAATCAGGAGCATCCGATCTGTCGCAAGCTGGAGCTGGTGGTGCCGCCGGAGGGCCATGAGCCCTATGCGTTCATTTGTCTGGACGGTCGACCCTGGCGGCCAGATTCGGCGCTCGGAACGCTGGACTATATCCTCGAGTCCGGTGAACGCGTGCATTACCTTGTGTTATTTTTTATCCTGCGCGATCCCACACCGGCGCTGCCGTTCTATGAAGCCATCTTGTACCTTGACCTTTTTCCCAGACCGCTCCAGACCGACACCACCTACTACCTGTTTAACTCCAATCCTCGTGAACGAGAGCGCGTCGCCCGTGGTTATCCGGAAAACTTTTTAGGACGAATGGGAATGTTCAGAGAGACTGAAGGGGATGTGGCGTTAGGCGCGTACTGGATTGCGCGGGAGGATTCGTTGCGGAGCTGGGTGCGTTTTGATCGGATCGACACGGTGCAGGTCGAGCCGTTTCTGCTGGTGTTTTACGAGGGGCGGTTCGAGGTGGTGCTTTCGCCGTTCAGTCGGGAGCCGGCCTGGAGTCGGTATCCGAACGCGAAGTTGCATTTTCAGGGGCGGTTTCGGGTGCCGGCCGTGACGTGGGATTATCTGCACCGCTGCTGGCGTGAACGTAACTGCCTGCGCGTAGAGGTGCGTACGCTTTAGAACCTACGGGGAGATGTCCGTCAGCCGGGTTGCTTTATCTGCGTGGTTATTTCTTTGCTGTTAAAAAGCCCGATCGCCGGACGATCGGGCTTTTTAGTGGTATATCGCATTTTTTCAGGAGGCCGCTGCCGACGGAGTGGCGTCAGGGGCTGGAACAGTGGCCGATATCGGGATGAACAGGGCCAGTCCAACGGCGTAGACCCAGTGGCGCATCAGTGAGACCACGGCAAACAGGGCGCCCATCAGTCCGTTTACGCCGGCAATGCCCATGCCCAGCAGCGGCGCCATGAACAGCCATACGCCCAGCACAGTTTCGGCCGTGATGTAGGTCAGGGCCCGTGCCCATTTCGACCCCCAGAGAAACGGGGCTATGGCCGCATAGATCACGGCCAGCACGATCCCGTTCAGGTAATGAGCCAGTACGCCGAAAAAGAGGGGCAGGCCAAGCTTTCCGGCCAGCAACGCTGGAATGTCCCACCAGGTGGGATTCCCCATGATGGCCGAAACCATCAGGCCGAACACGTCAAAAAGCAACGTGCCGACCACCCCGGCCAGCAGCACGCGTTTGATCGGGAACGATTGCATCATGTCCTCCACAGGTTGGTTGGCGTAAATCTATCTGGTTGCGTTCAGTGAACCGTCGTCTTCACCAGACGGCGATAGGCAGGACGCTCGGTGACCGGCCGGAAGACTTCGTCCACCGGCGTGTGGGCCAGGTGGTTGATGTAGTTGGTGATTGTTTTGATACCGATCAGCGCGATGATTTCGTAAAGTCCTGCCCGATCCAATCCGCGGGCTTCCAGCGCCTGCACGGCCTCTGGGGACAGCCAGCCGCGTGTTTCGAGCGCCTGCCGGGTGGCTTCGACCAGAAGTGCCAGGCGTTCATTCTCTGGGAGTCGGCCTTCCAGGATAGCGTCCACCTGTTCCGGCTTCAGGCCCATGCGTAGCGCGGCGGTCCCATGCGCTGCCGTGCAGTAGTGGCAGGCGTTCCAGGTGGCTACGGTAAGCTGCACCACCTGCTGCTCCAGAGGCGAGAGAACGCCCTCCTGCAGGGAGGCTCCGGCCTGCAGATAGGCTGCGGCGACGGCCGGGTTTACGTGAACCAGCTCTTCAAAAAGTCGGGGGACGAAGCCGAATCGTTGCTGAATGGCCTGGTTCAGGGATACCTGACGTTCCATCGGCGCTTTTAGTTTTGCCCGGCATCTTTGCGTCCGGCACTGTCCGTAAGTAGCCGATGGACGCGTGGTGTTACAGCCGCGTGATGCGGATCAGTTCGATGCGATTCTGCGAAGCCTTCAGAATGGTAAAGCGATAGCCGTCCAGCTCAAAAGCTTCCTGGGACTTCGGAATGGTGCCCAGTCGTTCAAGCAGGTAGCCGGCCACCGTGTCATAATCACCTTCAGGCAGATCCAGCCCGGCCTCTTGGAGCTCCTCGATCTCTACCCGTCCACTGACCAGCCAGGTGCGCTCATCAAGACGACGCAATAGATACTCAGCGTCCTCGTCCACGTCGAACTCGTCCTGGATGTCGCCGATCAGCTCTTCGAGCAGGTCTTCACGCGTGACAAGGCCGGCTGTACCGCCGTATTCATCGATGACAATGGCGAGGGGCGTGTTCGTTTGCAGAAACTCCTTCAGCAGCGCGTGGGCAGGTTTCGATTCGGGCACAAAGCGTACAGGTCGAAGCATCTCCGTCAGCGAGGCAGGCTGACGAAACAGATCGTAGGCGAAGACGATGCCAATAATTTGATCGATGTGCTCTCGGTAGACAGGCAGGCGCGAGTAGCCGCTTTCGATGAAGCGCTGGCGCAACGTTTCCAGGTCGGTATGCTCTTCGACCGCTACGATGTCGGTGCGGGGAACCATGCAGTCGCGCACGCGCAGCTTTTCGAAGGCCAGCGCATTGGCCAGCAGGCGACTTTCTGTTTCGTCGAGATCACGGGTCGGTGCAGTTTCCGTTTCGGCTTCCTGCACCTCCCAGGCCAGCTCCGGCTGCATGAAGGTGGCCACCGGATCTGCCCCGACGGACAGTCGGCGCGCCAGGCGTTCGGAAAAGGCCCGGGCCGGACGAGCCAATGGCCATAGCAGAAAGGCTATCACTCGAAGCAGCGTGGCAGCCGGTTGCACCAGACGGTTGGCCTGTTCGTGGGCAATGGTGCCCGGCAGTACCAGACCGCCCAGATAAAACGCCAGGCCTCCAACTATTATTAGCAGCAACATACTGGTCCACGCGGCGTCGCTCGCAGAAAACATTTTGCCCGACAGAAACGGGGTACTTAATCCGTATGCCAGGAGCACCTGCGCGAGCACCAGGCCGGCCATTGTGGTTACCCGTAGGATTGCTGGCGTTTTGAGCAGTGCCTGTGCCAGACGTGCCGTCCGATCTCCCTGTCGGGCCAGTACCTCCAACCGGAGTCGATTGGCTGCAACCAGAGCCGCCTCTGCACCGGCCATTAGCATCGCCAGCACAAAGGCTCCAATCAGTAGCAGAACGCTCATCAGCGTCCTTTGAAAGCAGGTTTGCGTCGGTTCAGGAATGCCTCCACGCCTTCCCGAAAGTCTTCCGTACCACAGGCCTGTCCGAAAAACGCCGCTTCCAGGCGCAGGCCCTGACGCAGGGGCAGCTCGCTCTGGCGCAAGGCTTCGAGGGCCAGGGCCACCGCCACCGGCGCCTTCGTGGTGATCTTCAGAAGCAACTCACGGGCTGTGTCCAGTAGATGCTCGATGGGCACCACGCGGTTGACGAGCCCGATCTCGAAGGCACGTCGCGCGTTAATGCGCTCGCCGGTCAGGATCAGCTCGGTGGCCAAGCCGCGGCCAATCAGACGCGGCAGGCGCTGCGTACCCCCATAGCCCGGAATCAAGCCCAGATTCACTTCCGGTTGTCCGAACACAGCATGGTCGGCTGCCACGCGGAGATGACAGGCCATGGCCAGTTCGCAGCCCCCGCCCAGCGCATAGCCGTTTACGGCCGCAACGACCGGCTTGGGCATCTCCTCGATCCGATTGAAGACGGCCTGTCCGTACAACGCAAAACGGTGGCCACTGTAGGCGTCAAGCTCTTTGAATTGCTGAATGTCGGCTCCGGCACAGAAGCTCTTTTCGCCAGCGCCCGTAATGATTACACCTTTGACCGCCTCGTCCTGCCGTGCCTGACGAATGCACCGGTCCAGTTCAGTCAGGACCTGGCGGTTGAGCGCATTGTGCTTATCCGGGCGGTTGAGCGTGATCAATGCAAGCCCGTCGCTGTCCACTTCGTAGCGGACAGTCTGCAGGGTAGTTGTTTCGGTACTCATTCAGCCTGTTACGTTTTGTTGGGCGGGTCGCTCCTTTCAAATCCGAGCCAACGAGTACGTTCCAAGAAGGCCTCGGCAATGAGGACATAACGCATAGCGGTACAGGAAAGCACTCCGAAAATGGCAACTACTGCCAGAGACTTCACCTACACCACGTAATGGTGGCCGGGTATTTGTCTCCTCTCCCTGCTTCCCTGGGAAAGCGCTGTGTCCGGATTTCTGGAACGTGGTTCATTGGGTGCCGGCATTAAGCTGGGGTGATTTCAAAAATTTTGCTCCTCCTTGTAGGGGGCGCTGTCCGGAGGATGGAGGGGGGGCTTTCTGGTTACGCATCTGAGTTCTGGAAAAGCCAGCGGTTTAATGGGGTAGAGTGGTTGGAGCCCCTCCCCCTTTCCCCCTCCTGGAGGGGAAGGGGAACTCAGGAAAGAAGCTTTGCCCCAGGAATTGGGCAAGCACGCTGGAGTAAGCGTTACGTGGCCAAGCCAGAAAATCTTGCTCCCCCTTGAGGGGGAGCTGTCCGGAGGACTGAGGGGGTGATTCGTCCGATGGGAGCACCGGCGTCTGGGACGATGGCGTTGGTAGTTGAAGAGCCCCTCCCCCTGTCCCCCTCCCCAGTGGGGAGGGGGGACGTAACGAAGAAGCCTTGCCAGGAATCGGGCAATTGTGCTGGAGTAGACGTTATGTGGCCAAGCCAGAAAATCTTGCTCCTCCTTGAGGGGGAGCTGTCCGGAGGACTGAGGGGGTGTCTGTTGAAAACAGCGTTGCCGTCAAAGACAGCGTAGCGGCTAAATCGGCGAGGTTGGTTGGGTCCCCTCCCCCTGTCCCCCTCCCCGGAGGGGAGGGGGGACTCAAAGATACCGGCAGGCCTGCTTTTCAGCGGCTGGGTCAGCTCCGCCAGGGGTCCAGAAAAATTTTGCTCCCCCTTTGAGGGGGAGCTGTCCGGAGGACTGAGGGGGTGATTCGTCCGATGGGAGCACCGGCGTCTGGGACGATGGCGTTGGTAGTTGAAGAGCCCCTCCCCCTGTCCCCCTCCCCAGTG
>JALSJJ010000252.1 GCA_026989375.1 Rhodothermus sp. | reverse complement strand
GGTACGCGTACGAAGCAGGGATCCATTTCGGCCGTGCAGCTCGGGCAGGCGTTGCTTCGGGCTTATGGGTCGCTTTATGCGCTGGCGCAGCGCGACCTGAAGGAATTGACGCGGGTGGCTGGCGTCGGACCGGCCAAGGCGGTTCAGCTTGTGGCTGCTTTTGAAATTGGTCGTCGCGTTGAAGCGCAACGTCCGGGCCGGCGCATTCAGGTGCGCACGCCGGCTGATGTGGCCGCCTGCTACGGTCCGCTCCTGCGTGATCTTAAACGGGAAGTTTTCAAAATCGTGCTGCTCAACATGGCCAACGACACAAAACCTTTCCAAAACAAATCTTCGTTCCCAGGGTTATGGTGCCGTCGGCTGAAAGAAAACATTCCCGCAGGTAACGGCCATGACAGAGATCCCCAAACCGTACGATCCATCATTCCGGGAGTCGGAAGATCGGTTGGAAGCTTACGCCGACTTTGTTGCGATTGTGCGCCAGCTTCGTCGCGACTGCCCCTGGGACCGAAAGCAGACGCATGAGTCGGTCAAGCACCTGCTTATCGAGGAAGCCTACGAGGTTGTCTCGGCCATCGAAGAACAGGACTGGGAAGAACTCAAGCGTGAGCTGGGCGATGTGCTGCTACACGTAGTTTTCCACAGCATCATAGCCGAGCAGGCGGGTCGATTCACGCTAAAAGACGTCATTGAAACTGAAACCGAAAAACTCATCCGACGCCATCCGCATGTTTTTGGCGAAGTTCAGGTGGATAGTGTGGCTGACGTCTTGAGCAACTGGGAACAGATCAAACTCCAGGAAAAAGCAGCGACGCAAAAGCAACAGGTCTCCGCCTTGGAAGGTGTCCCCCGTCATCTGCCAGCCCTGCTACGCGCCTACCGTATTCAGGAAAAAGCCGCCGGTGTGGGCTTTGACTTTCCGGAGCAGGCCCAGGCCTGGCAAAAGGTAAAAGAGGAGCTGGAAGAGTTCCATCAGCAGGTCGAAGCCGGTGCCTCCCCGGACGCACTGGAAGCGGAACTGGGCGATGTGCTTTTTGCTCTGGTGAACTACGCCCGGCTACTGGGCCTCAATCCGGAAAACGCGCTGCAGCGCACCAACAACAAATTCATTCGCCGCTTTCGGCATATCGAAGCACGCCTGGCCGAACAAGGACGCACGCCGGCCGACGCCAGCCTCGAAGAGATGGATCGCTACTGGGAAGAAGCCAAAACACTGGACCAACGCGTACACCGTTCCTGAAAAGGCTACTGCTTTTCGGCTGCAGGTTTCGTATTATTTGTTCAGCCACTCGGGTATATTGGGAACGAATCTCCAACAATACATAGCCATGCGTCCGGTGCTTCAATACGCAATGGTGGGGTTGCTATACTTCTTGCTGCTGGTCCCATCGGTCCGAGCCGATCGCAATCCGCGCGAGCTTGTTCGGCCTGGGGTGGTAGTCTTCAAGCTGGCCACGCCCATCACGCCCCACGCTGGCAAAACCGGACTCCCTCATCTGGATCGTACGTTGGCGCGCTTTTCGCCGCTTTCCATTGAGCCTGCCTTTCCCTACCTGGAGGAGGTAGTCAACAAGCGTCCCGTGCCGGCGTTGATGCGCTTGCGCTCTATCTACGTGCTGCATTACGCACGTCCTGTCTCTCCCTGGCGCGTGGCAGATGAACTGAGCCGTCTACCCGGGGTCGTTTATGCCGAACCGCTCCTGATTCGGCAGATTGTAGAGGTCCCGAACGATTCGCTTTATCCACTGATGACCCATCTGCCACACATCCAGGCACCGGAGGCCTGGGACGTAGTCAAAGGCGAGCAAGGCGACGTTGTGATCGCCATCGTCGATGGCGGTACCGACTGGCGCCATCCCGACCTGATCGATAACGTCTGGACCAATCCGGGTGAAATCCCTGACAACGGCCTGGACGACGATGGCAATGGGTTTGTGGACGATGTGCACGGATGGAACTTTGCCAATGATACACCCGATCCCACCGGCCTGCCGGCCACTCCCATCAATGCAGCCCATGGCACCCAGGTAGCAGGCGTAGCAGCGGCTGTAACCGACAATAACCGGGGCGTGGCCGGCAGTAGCTGGAATGCCCGGTTCATGCCCATCAACGCAAGCTGCCCCGACCAAGACCGCAGCATCTGCTTTGGCTATGCCGGTATGGTCTACGCCGCACTCAACGGCGCGCAGATCATCAATGCCAGCTGGGGGGGCCCTGGCCTTTCCCGCTTTGAAGCAGAAGTTATTGAAGCCGTTACCGACCTGGGGAGCCTTATTGTGGCCGCTGCAGGGAATGAAAGCCAAGACAACGATCGGATACCATTCAGTCCGGCCAGCCATCCTCGCGTGCTTTCCGTCGGCGCCACCAACAAAGACAATGATGGGAAAGCTGGCTTTTCAAACTACGGACGCAGCGTGAACGTCTTTGCGCCGGGTGTTAACCTGAACAGCACCCTGCCCAACGGGCGCTACACGACGTCAGCTACCGGGACCTCCTTCGCCAGTCCCCTGACGGCCGGAATCGCGGCCCTGGTGCGCACGCGGTTCCCGGATTACACGCCCGACCAGGCCCGCGAGCAGATTCGCCTGACAGCCGACCCGATCGACACGCTCAACCCGGGTTTTGCCGGACGGCTTGGACGCGGCCGAATCAATGCTTTCCGGGCCGTTACCGAAACGGGCTTTCCCGCCATCCGACTGGTCCGACTTGAGGTTACCGACACCGACGCCGACGGCTACCTCGAAAGCGGCGAAACCGTTACGCTCACCGCATACTTTGCCAACCACCTGGCCCCTGCCCGCAACGTGCAGGTCCAACTGCTTAAAGAAGCCCCCTACCTCACCCTGACCCAAGACAATGCCTTCTTCCCGCAGCTCAATACCGGCGACACCGTGACCGCCACGTTTTCTTTTATCATCGAAAGCAATGCGCCACAGAATCGACAGGTCCTCTTCGAAACCACCCTCCAGGCGGACGGAGGCTATAGCGATCGCGATCTATTTCGCCTGGTCATCAACGCGGAGCAGGTTGCGCTGCTGGCTACTGGACGCATTCAGACAGCCATCACGACCACCGGAAATCTTGGATGGACGGGTTTTGCCGGGGCGTCGAGTGGCGTAGGCTTCACGCTAGACGGCAGAAATCTACTCTTCGAAGGAGGCTTGCTGGTGGGCATCTCGCCACAGTTTGTCTCCGATGCCGTTCGCGGTGAAGATGGGATCAGGCAACATCGCGACTTTCAGCCAACCGAAGGCAGCAGTCTGGAGGTTATCACGCCAGGGCGTTTCACGGCCCAGCAGGGCACCATCGAACTCACCGACCAAGCAGCACCTTTCCCACTGCAGATCAACGTCCTGCAGGAGACCTATGCCGATACAGTTCCCGAACGCCAGTTGTTCATCATCGTTCACTACACCCTCGAAAATCTGCGCACCACGCCACTTTCGCCGCTGTATGCCGGTATTTTTCTGGACTGGGACCTGAACCCGAATGCCCACGACTTTGCCCGCTTCGATCCGGAGCGACGCCTGGGCATCGTTCAGGACAGAAATAGGAATCCGGACACGCTGGTAGCCCTCCGATTGCTGACACCGGCTCCGCTCTCTTACCGGGCCATCGACAATCCCTCCGAACTCTATGACGGTTTCACGCAGGACGAGAAGTGGAATGCACTCTCTGGAGGCGTGCAACAGGTGTGGCTGGACAACACCGACGTGTCGCAACTTATGGCGGCCGGGCCCTTCCGGCTCGATCCGGGCTGCCGCCTTCCCATTGCGTTTGCTGTGCTGGCGGCCGACGATCCAGAGGTGCTCTTGCAGGCGGCCGACGAAGCCCAGCGCTTCTGGAAGGAGGTGATTCAGCCTTCTATTCCCAATGAACCCCCGGCTTTCACCGCCGTACCCGATACCCTTAGGGTTCGGGAAGGCGAGGCGCTCAACTGGCAGTTCACTGCCGACGATCCGGACGCCTGCGCCGCTCTTACCTTCCAAGTGCTGGAAGGCCCCCCTGGCTTTTCGGTGGATCCCCTCACCGGACAGGCGCAGTTCGTGCCCGATTTCGATCAGGCCGGCACTTACCCGGTACGTCTGACAGTGACGGATGGTCTGGCAACCGACACGGCGCAGACTGTAGTGGCCGTGCAAGATGTCAACAATCCGCCAGCCTTTACAGCCGTCCTCACCGACACGGTGCTGGTGGTAGGCCGGACGTTCCGCTATCGATTCCGTGCTGAAGATCCTGAGGGTGATCCGCTCACCTACACGCTGGTTGAAGCTCCTCCCGGGGCATCCATCGACGCCCAGAGTGGCCAGTTCGTCTTTACTCCTCAGGAGGTCGGGCAGTATACCGTCGTGGTGGCCGTCAGCGATGGTACGTTTACCGTAGAAACGTCACGCATTCAGTTGGAAGTGATTCCAGCCGAGATCGGCGTACAGCTTTATGTGACCGCTGGCCGGGCTCCCATCCGTATTGTGTACGACATTCCTGATCCCGAAGTCGTGCGGCTGACGATCTACGACCTGCTGGGACGTCAGGTGCGACGGCTTGTCGAGGAGACCCCTGGTCGTGGACGCCATGTTGTGCTGTGGGATGGCCGAAGCGACGCGGGCAACGAAGTGGCCTCGGGATTATACTTTGTCCGCCTGGAAGTCGGGGATCAAGTCCGAACTCGCTCGCTGGTTTATGTGCGTTGAGTCGAGGGCGTCATAGCCGCGGCAGCCGGTTGGCCCTGTCGCTGCTTGAACAGGAAGTAGCAGATGCCGTCGGCCAGTGCCTGCCAGCTGGCTTCCAGAATGTTGGTCGATACTCCCACCGTATGCCAGCGGCGATCACCGTTCCGGTGTTCTACCAGCACACGTACGGCTGCCGCCGTTCCCTTATCCGAATTGAGTACGCGCACCTTATAGTCACTCAGGTGCACCTGGTCAAGGTCCGGGTAGAAATTGCGCAAAGCCTTGCGCAGTGCGTTAGAAAGTGCATCAACCGGCCCGTTGCCCTCAGCAACCACCAGCTCGCGTGCTTTCTGAACCCGAATGGCCAGCGTCGCTTCGGCGTTGCATACTCCCCCATCTTTGTCGATCTCAGTGCGCACCCGCAGCCGCTCCAGCGTAAAAAAGCGTGTGTCTTCCCCTTGAATCGCGCGTAGCAGTAATTCAAAGGACGCCTCGGCGCCCTGGAATTCGTAGCCCAGATGCTCCAGCTCTTTGATGCGCTGCACGGCCTGCCGGGCCTGCGCGCCTTCTTTCAGTGCAATACCCAGCTCGGCGGCTTTGTACTGGACATTGCTCTTGCCCGAGAGATCCGAAACCAGCACCCGACGGCGGTTGCCTACCTTTTCGGGCGGAATGTGCTCGTAGGCCCGCGGATCTTTCAGCACAGCCGAAACGTGCACGCCTCCCTTGTGCGCAAAGGCACTGCGGCCGACGTATGGTGCCCGGTCGATGGGCGTCAGATTGGCTACCTCATTCACAAAGCGCGACAGATCAGTCAGCCGGGCCAACTTCTCTTCGGGCACGCACGTGAAACCCATCTTGAGCTGCAGGTTCGGGATGACCACGCACAGGTCCGCGTTTCCGCAACGTTCGCCGATGCCGTTGATGGTGCCCTGTACGTGCCGAGCACCGGCTGCTACCGCCATGAGCGTGTTAGCGACTGCGCAGCCGGCATCGTTGTGCGTATGGATGCCCAGCGGTACCTTGAACTGACGCCGTACCTCACCGACAATGCGATAGATGTCATTGGGCAGTGTGCCCCCATTGGTATCGCAGAGCACCAGCACGTCGGCTCCGGCCTCGACCGCAGCCTGCAACGTTTCCAGGGCATAGACCGGGTCGTCCTGATAGCCGTCGAAGAAATGTTCGGCGTCGTAGATGACACGGCGGCCATGCGCTTTCAGGAAAGCCACCGACGAAGCGATCAGCTCCAGGTTCTCTTCGAGCGAGACGCCCAACGCAACGCGGGCGTGCAGCGTCCAGCTCTTTCCAAAGATGGCCACTACCTGCGTCTGAGCCTCCAGCAAGGCCTGCAGGTTGGGATCATCTTCAGGAGCCCGTCCGGCACGTCGCGTCGAGCCAAACGCACAGATCTGCGCATGCTTCCAGGCGATATCCCGGGCCCGCTCGAAGAATGCCTTGTCTTTGGGGTTAGAGCCCGGCCACCCTCCTTCGATCACGTCGATGCCGAAGTCGTCCAGCCGACGAGCAATCCGGATTTTGTCATCGACGGTCAGCGTGACGTGTTCGCCCTGAGTACCGTCGCGCAGCGTCGTATCGAAAAGTTCGATCTTCATGGCGATCAGGCGTTTGTAGGGATCAGGCCGGCCTGACGGGCATATTCGAACAGGTTGCCTGCCCGCAGGATTTCGGCCACTTCACCCAGTGGATGGAGCAAGAATTCCTCGCCGGTGGTCAGATTCGTTAGTTTGGCCAGGCGTGCGTCGATCTCCAGCTCGTCACCTGTCCGGATTTTGTCGATCAGCCGCACAGGCGTTTCAAAAGGCACCAGAAAGCCTCCGTCGATGGCGTTCCGATAGAAGATGCGGGCATAGCTTTCCGCAATCACTGCTTCGCAGCCAGCCTCGCGCAGCGCAAACGGGGCATGTTCGCGTGAGGAACCACAGCCGAAGTTTTTGCCTGCTACTACGATCTTGAAGCGACTCTTGTAAGCGTCCGGCTCAGTAAAGGGTATGTGGCCATAGGGCAATCCCTGCCCTTCAGCCGGCACGCCGCTAAGTGCATAGCGCCCATAGAGGCGCCGCTCTTCAGGGCGAGTCAAGCTGTAGACCAGATGCTGGGCCGGGATGATCTGGTCGGTGTCGATCGAATCGCCCACAACGTAGGCCTGTCCACGAATGATGTCTTTCATTGTTTTAACCGGATTGAGGGGGCGGGCAACCTGCAGATTGCCCGGCCCCGAGTTTGTCAGCCTACACCAGCACTTCGCGCGGGTCGGTAATAACACCGGTCAGGGCCGAGGCAGCCACTGTCAGCGGCGAAGCCAGGTAAATGGCCGCTTGCTTGGAGCCCATGCGGCCCGGGAAGTTGCGGTTGGTCGTCGAGATGACCACCTCGGTGCCGTGCGTGCGCCCGAACGTATCCGGCGGCCCCCCGAGGCAGGCGCCGCAACTGGCATGGCCAATCTTACAGCCCGCACGCACAAAAATGTCGTAGAGCGAAACACCGTCCACCTTGTAGTGGTGCAGTTGCTGCTCTACGTAAGTGGAAGCCGGCACCACGTAGGTATCGATCCGCACTTCCTGGCCTTTCAGAATCCGGGCGGCTGCAATGAAGTCTTCCAGCTTGCCGCCGGTGCAGCTACCGATATAGGCACGATCGAGCTTCGTGCCGGCCACTTCGGTGACGGTTGCCCGATTGTCGGGTCGGTGGGGTTTGGCCACCACTGGCTCCAGCCTCGAGACATCATAGACATACTCCGAGTGATAGCGGGCATCGGGATCGCTATGGAAGATTT
>JALSJJ010000251.1 GCA_026989375.1 Rhodothermus sp. | reverse complement strand
AAAAAGCCGCTGCCTAGGTACACATGGTCTCGATATGAACGCTGGTGCCAGGTGAACATGAAGGCGTCGGCCCGTTGAAATGGGCCAAAGGGGCGGTAGTTGTTGAACTGGTGGCCAAGGCGGGCCCAGATTCGTTGCAAGTTGTTTCGGCGGAGCTGGCCGACGTCGTTGACATTGAAGCGGTCGTCAAAACCATCGAAACCAGCTCCGTAGGTCCACACCCCCTGCAATCGTTCCAGGCGTACGGACATGGCCCAGCCCGTCTGGGCTGGCTGTTGTGCTTTCTGGCGGTGGGATAGGCTCAGGTGTCCCCCAAAGCGGTAGATGTTCCCGCCGAAGCGCAGGTCCCAGTCCGTTCCTCCCGCCAGACTATAGGCCAGGTCACCAGCGGTAGCTCCGGGGAGAAACAGACCCGTTGTCATCAAGCCAATCGTCGAATAAGGCCCCAGTTCCTGGCGCAGGCGTCCGACCAGATAGTGCTGGCGCGGCTGAAAGTCGGGGCCTGTGGTGGCCCCCAGCAGTCCCACCGAGAGGCCACCTTCGCTCCGGCCTGAAATTTTCGCAGCCGCGATGATAGGCTCGCGTGCTCCGATGCGGCGGCTGTAAAACAGCCGGCCTTCTCGGCCATAAGAGAAACGGAAGATCTGCGTGCCTTCGGTGAAAAAAGGGCGGCGTTCCTCAAATACCGTCTCAAACGCTGTCAGGTTGAGTACAGCTGGATCGACTTCGACCTGTCCAAAGTCAGGATTAAGGGTTAGATCCAGAATAAAGTTTGAGCTTAAGCCTAATTTTAGATCTAACCCGCCATCTGCTCCCAGGTCAGACTGAATTTGACCATTCCGTTGCTGTAATCGTGAGCCATTTGAGACCAGATAGGGCGTAATCTGGAGATTCCGTCGTGGACGCAAACCAACCAAGCCTTGGAGCTGACCAAAATAGGCTACTGCGCCAGCGCTTCGGACGGCTCGTGGGATGAAGGGCCATTCGTCCACTTCACTCAGGCGAGCGATGTCGCGCCGAAAGAAGATGCCCCAGGTCAGAGAGTCCGCTCGAGGGAAACGCAACATCGCGTACGGAATGCGCATTTCGACCGACCAGCCTGAGTCCACAACAGCTACTGCTGCTTCCCAGACAGCGTCCCAGGAGAGGTCAGGTTCGCCGCGCTGGCGAGGGGATCCTGTG
The DNA here is from genome assembly GCA_026989375.1 of Rhodothermus sp. Classification (GTDB taxonomy): domain Bacteria; phylum Bacteroidota; class Rhodothermia; order Rhodothermales; family Rhodothermaceae; genus Rhodothermus. The sequence goes on along the minus strand of JALSJJ010000251.1, from coordinate 35,481 downwards.
CTGATCAAGATGCCGTCAGCCAGCACGCCCGCTGCATTGACAGCAAATACATAGGCGGTCTTTCGGTCGAAGTACGAGTCGATCGCAACGCTGAACCAGTCAGCCTGATTGAATTGATCACGTCGGCTCAGCAGACGGCGAATTCGGTGGGGTTCCGGATCGTAGAGCATAGCGCCAATGTAGATGGCATTGGGGCCATAGAGGACGCGTACGGCGGTAGGGAAGGTAGGCGCAGCGCCTTCAATGGGCTCCGTCTGACGGAAGGCAGTAGCAGCGGGAGCCTGCTGCCAGACGGGTTCGATCAGCCGACCGTCAAGGCGCAGGCTATGAGTGAGTGGCACGGCCCGTAGGCTCGGCGTGGTCAGCGAATCACTCCGCGAAGGTACAGTTGCCAGTAATAGACTGAACAGTAGCCAGCTCATCGCACAAAACAGTTACATTCCGATCTGGGATACGTTTTGTAAGGGCAGTCCGTTGCATGCGCATAGAGGCGATCTCCGAGGCCAAGGTATCCTCATTGGCTGCATGGGCTATGGTGTAGAATGATGCAGACACTGAGCTCTGAGATAGTCCATGGTAGCGTGATAAAGCGCGGTCCGATGAGTACCGGCCGGGCTGTGGAACGCATACCAGACGCTGCATGCTGAGACCCTTCGGACACGCTCGTCTGTCGCTCTCGGGATTTCTGCCTGGCAACCATTGTTATCAGCGTGTACCGCCAGCGCAACCGCCGCCCGTTGCATCTCCGTGTGCTGTAGCGTGGTTCGCAGGGAGTAGCTCATGTCTGGTTGGCACATGTCGGGCATTCCCCAGATTGTTAGCCGTCTCCTGAGTCGATCAACGAACATCCGAAAAAGGCTTGTGGACAGATCGGCTCGCCAGAGCCATCCAGGTAAGCCATGGGGGGGTGATCGACGTAGCGCCTCCTCCTGTCACGATCGTCAGCGTAACCCGAGCACGCATTACTCTGGCCGTCGGACACGGGCGATCGGGTTAGCATGGACGCAGAGCGAACACGTGAAGGCGTAGAAGAACATGTACCGAATGGCTCCGCTGCCACTCAGACTCAGGTTACGGAAAAACGCGGCCATCTTCGTGTTGAAGCCTACCGGCCAGTTGGGATACAAGCTTGTTTCAGCAAACCTGAGGCAGTCCTCACGGTCCACGTATAGATTACACGCCGGCGTGTTGGACCAGGAGACCGCCCATTCAGGCTTTTTCACGCAGGCCGGCAACGTAACGGTCTCTCTCAACAACTCGGCGATACAGGATGGCATCTGCAATGAGCCTTACTGACCTTGTTTGATCGTACGCAGCTTTCAGAAACTAAACGCTTCCGGATGAAGTAGCGTAGGCGCTGTTATGAATTGCACGTCCCTGTTATGAACAGCAATGCAAGTGATACGTATCGGGTGGTGGCCGGCACAGCACGGGCTGAGCTGCGCGTAAAGGGCTCTCGTTTTATTGCCGAGGTTTTTCCGGTAGAGACCGAGGCAGAAGCCGCGGCAGCCATTGTAACGGTGCGCCGTCGAGAGCACGCCGCTACGCATCACTGCACAGCCTATCGCTTGGGAGTGCAGGGTGAGGTGTTTCGTTACCATGATGATGGAGAGCCTTCCGGGACAGCCGGACTTCCTATCCTGCGGCAGATTGAAGCGCGCCAACTGACGAATACGCTGGTGGTGGTGACACGCTATTTTGGGGGCACCAGGCTGGGACGTGGGGGACTGATCCGGGCCTATGGCGAAGCGGCGGCACGTGCACTGGACCAGGCACCGGTGGCTGAACGCGTTGTCACCGTACGTTTTCGGTTGCGCTTTGCCTACAGCGACACAGCGCCGGTGATGCGGTTGATTGAGCGTACCGGAGCCCGCATTGGCGAAACCCGCTATGATACCGAAACCGAATTGCTTGTTGAAGTGCCGCGTTCGAAGGCGCCTGCTTTTGCAGAAGCATTTGTCGAGGTGTTGGCCGGGCGTGGACAGTGTACGCCTCAGGAGGTGTGGCCGCGCACGACCTGATGGATCAGTCGCTGCATGCGGGCATGATGCGAGCCTTCCCAGTAGATGCGTTCACAGGCCGGACAGTAGTAAAACACAGGGTATCGGGCACGTACGTCCGGTGGTAGTCGGTCGGCCACGGCTTCTGCATCGGCAGGTTCCAGCGGTACGTTGCAGCACATGCACCGGCTGAATGGATCGACAAGAGCGTGCAGATCGAAGCGATCCAGCACCTCTATCAGTTGTGCCTTCGGCACGGTGGCCCGCACGAAATACCCATAGCGGACGGCCTTACGGGCCAGAAGACGCCGGTCTCGTGTTAACAGCACCCGACCATCTTCGCCTGCCTGGCGAGCCAATGCGGCATCACCTGGATCTGGATCCGATAGGTGTGCTGCGTCGAAGCCCAGCATTCGAAGATAGCGAGCCAGCCGTCCCAGATGGGTATCGAGCAGGAAGCGTGGAGGACGCTCCGAGGGGAGCGTGTGGAGAGGCGTGGCTGGCAGTAGATGGTAGAAGATCGGGTAGAAACTCAACCGCTCACCTTCCTTCGGGCGGTAGTCAAAGTCGACAGGCCGTCCGTCGCTCAGAATCAGGGCAACCTCCGGAGGGGGTACATTAAGCTGCACCAGGAGCTCCCGAACCGTGGGGCTTCCAAGAAAACCCAGCTTGAATGTGCGTTGCTTCCAACGAGTGGGCAGAAAGTCGTTCAGGCTGGCATAAAATCGAAGCCAGAGCGTGCGCATGGTCTATTCCGCAGCCGTCGGCGTCGATGGATCAGCGGGTGGGGGATGGAGGCGAGCGCGGCGCATCGCTTCAACAGCCAGCCGATCGACCCGGTTATTCAGCGGATCGTCGGCATGCCCTTTCACTTTCAGAAAACGCACGTCATGCCGGCGCGTGAGTTCCAGCAGCTGACGCCACAGGTCCTGGTTTTCAACGGGTTGTTTGCGGGACGTGCGCCATCCATTGCGTTGCCATCGTTCCAGCCAGCCCTTTTGAAAGGCACGTACGATGTAGTTGCTGTCCGTGTAAAGATCCACCTGACAGGGTTCTTTCAGCGCCCGCAGGGCTTCAATGACGGCGGTGAGCTCCATGCGATTGTTGGTCGCATGTGCCGCTGTCCCGGTCAATACTTTTTCATGCTGATTATAGCGCAGAAGGGCTGCCCAGCCCCCCGGGCCGGGATTGCCGCTACAGGCGCCATCTGTGTAGATCACCACGTGTTTGCGCGGGGAGCTCATGGGGTCAATAAGGCTTTTGCAGACCGGTAAAACTTCGTCAGCGGCTAGGCGTTCAGCAGCATGCAAAACGAACGCAGGGAAGGCGATGAAGTTTGTCGATTACGTTACCATTACGGTACGAAGCGGGAAGGGCGGTGCGGGTGCTGTCGCGTTCCGACGGGAGAAGTACGTTCCTAAAGGGGGTCCGGCTGGCGGTGATGGCGGCGATGGGGGTTCGGTCTATCTGGAAGGAGATCCCCATCTGTATACGTTGTTGGATTTGCGATACAACCGTCACCACTTTGCTGAAGACGGGAAGCCGGGTTCCGGTAAAAACAAAAAAGGTCGAAACGGCCGCGATGTGATCCTTCGGGTACCGCTGGGTACGGTGGCCAAGATTACGGAGACGGGTGAGGTCATTGGCGAAGTGCTTCGGCCGGGTCAGCGCTTGCTGCTGGCCCGGGGAGGACGAGGAGGCAAGGGGAATGCCCATTTCAAGTCGTCCACAAACCAGGCGCCGCTTTATGCCCAGCCTGGCGAACCCGGCGAGGAGAAAAACATCACGCTGGAGCTGAAGCTGCTGGCCGACGTAGGTCTGGTGGGATTCCCCAATGCAGGTAAGAGTACGCTGATTTCGGCCATTTCTGCCGCCCGCCCAAAGATTGCGGATTACCCGTTTACCACGCTGGAGCCTGCGCTGGGGATGGTGTACGTAGGGGAATTCCGCTCCTTTGTGATGGCCGACCTGCCCGGCATCATTGAAGGAGCTCATGAGGGGCGAGGGCTGGGTATTCGCTTTCTGAAGCATATTGAACGCAACGCTATTCTGTTGTTTGTCATTCCTGTCGTTGAGGAAGCCCCCGGTCGCGTTTATCAGACGCTGCTGGGTGAGCTGGAGGCATTCAATCCGGCCCTGCTCAAAAAACCCCGGGCCATTGCGCTGACCAAGCTGGATCTGGTGCCGGAGCCGGAGCGAGCAGGCCGGATGGCTGAGGTAAAGGCCGAGCTACCGGAAGATGTGCCGATCTATCCGATCAGCGCGGTGGCCCGGATCGGGCTGGAAGCGCTGAAGGAAGGACTCTGGCAGCAACTGCAAGCGGTGCAAGCGGGAGCTGAGACAACCACGTAACAGACACCGCCGGTCGGGGTCTTTATGGAAAAAAGTAGATCGTGCCCGACGAACCATTTCTGTTTGAGGAATCAGCGTTCGATATCGCGCCGGACGATCCGGCTGAGGAGCTTCGAGCGTTGGTGGCACTGACGCTGGTGCCGGGCGTAGGACCTGGCCGTATTCGGGCATTACTGGCTCGTTTTGGTTCGGCACAGGCTGCCCTGCAGGCCTCGGTGGCTGCCCTGGTGCAAGTACCGGGTATTGGTGCGCAGACGGCCCGTCGCATCGCCTCTTTTGACGACTGGGATGCGGTTGATGCCCAGTTTGAACGGGCCGAGCGCGTGGGTGCCACCTTGATCCCGGCCTGGGATGCACGTTTCCCTTCGTTGTTGCGCCAGATCTACGACCCGCCGGCTTTGCTCTGGGTACGAGGGACGCTTGCGCCCGAGGACAGCAACGCAGTGGCCATTGTGGGCACGCGACGTCCCACCGATTACGGGTTGCGGACGGCCCGCCAGTTTGCTGCTGCGCTGGCGCAAGAAGGAGTAACGGTGATCAGCGGCCTGGCCTATGGCATCGATGCGGCTGCTCATCGGGGGGCGTTAGAAGCTGGTGGTCGCACGTTGGCTGTGCTGGGTTCTGGAGTCGATCGCTTCTACCCCGCACGGCATGCGCGTCTGGCGCAGGCCATTATGACCCAGGGAGCACTCCTTTCCGAGCTTCCGTTGGGCGCGGCACCCGATGCACCGAACTTTCCCCGTCGCAATCGACTGATCAGCGGGTTGGCACGGGCTGTGCTTATCGTCGAAGCCTACGAACGGGGAGGCGCGCTCATCACCGCGCGTCTGGCTTTGGAGCAAGATCGCGACGTACTGGCCATCCCCGGGGCTCTGCACAATCCAGCCAGTGCCGGTACGAACCGGCTCATTCGCGATAGTCTGGCCAGGCTCGTTTGCTCACCGGACGATGTGTTGGAGGTGCTGGGCATGGGCAGTGCATCGGCAACATCAAGGCCGCCATCGCCACCCTCGCTGAGTGGCTTGGAACAACAACTTTATGAGGCGCTGGAGCCAGAACCTCTCCACATCGACGTGCTGTGTGAGCGTACCGGACTGGACCCCTCGACCGCACTGGTCTATCTCCTGCAGCTCGAATTCAAGGGACTGGTGCGCCAGCTGGCCGGCAAACAATTCTACCGGCTGTAGAAGCCGAACTACAAAAATACGCGAACAGCTAATGCTACTGGCAGGTCGCAGTGGAAAAGGGGAACAGGTGTAATTGATGTCGAGGCACGTCGCTGACAGCCTGACGCTGACAGGCGGGTAGGGGTATTCCCTTGCTTTAGCGATAGTCTGAGCGCTGCATACGCTCAAGCAGTTCAAAGTAGCGTTTGATGAGTGCTTCGTAGTCGGGCGCGTAGCCACTTTCGAGCGCGTCGATCAGGGCGCGGCGCAGGCGGTCGAGCTCCTGCCGGGGTATCAGTTCAGGTGGGCTTTCGCGCACAATGTCTTCGCCCGGACGGCTCTGGCGGCGGCGCTCCTGTTCTTGCTCGCGGATGGAATGCTGGGCTTCAAGGAGGCGAATGAGAATCCGGCGTTGACGTTCGATCGTCTGGCGGTTGATCTGTCCGCGTCGCAGCTCCTGAACTGTTTCTTCCATCTGGCGCGCCAGTGCATCGAGGTCGCCCAGCAGACGCCGACGGGCTTCGCGGTTGCGTGCGAGCTGCTGTAGCTGGCGACGGATTGCTTCCTGCTGACGGGCGAGCTGGCGCATGCGTTCGAGTTGATCAGTAACCAGCCGGGTTCCCTGAATATCGTTGAGCAATTGCTGGATCTGCTCATTGAGCTGTTGTTGTTGGCCGGCCATGCGCTGGAGCTGTTCGATCATTTGGCCCAGCGACAGGGCTCCCATACTTTGCTGACGCTGGAGCTGATCAAGCAGGTCGGCCAGCATGCGCGCCAGCTCGTTCAGGTGCATCATTGCGGCTGTCTGGTAGCTGCCAGCCCTCTGGGTATTGCCTTCGGTCAGCCTCGTAATGGCATGCGTCATTGCCTGGATGGCCTCGACAGCCGTCTGTTGCACGGCACGTTCCATCTGGGGAATACGGCGGGCAAGCTGGCGCAGTGAATCGGTGACGGTGCGAGTGCCCTGCATCAGTTGTTCCTGACGACGGGCCATCGGAACAGCGGCTCGTTCTGTCCGCAGGGCCTGCACCTCGTGTCGCAATGCTTCCTGTGATTCAGAAAGCAGTAACACATGCCGCAGGGCCTGGCGTAGGCCGGCCGCATTGATCTGGCGCTGCGTACCTTCCAGCTGCTGTCTAAGGTGTTCCAGACGCGTGGCCAGCTGTTCCAACTGCTGTTCCATCTGTTGCTGTTCCTGACGCGCGCCGGAGAAATTGCCCTGCCGAAGCTGCCGGGCATTCTGTTGCATCCGTTCTGGGAGCTGCTGCTGGCGCAGGCGCTGACGCAGGGAGTCCATGGCCTGGCGTGGCATCCCGCGTAGCGTCTCCATCTGTCGTTGCACTGCTTCCAGCAGTTCCTCCAGTTGGCGAGCTTCCTGACTGGCCCGTTCTTGCTGGCGAGCCAGTACTTCGGAATTGGAGCGGACAGTGGTATCTGGGGCAGACGATCCGGCTTGGAAGGTGTTTTGCTGGCGCTCAAGCTGCGCAGTACGCTCGGCCAGGCGCTCCTGAAGGCGGGCCAGCGCCTCAGCGCGCCGGGCAGCCTCTTCAAGCTGTTGCTGAGTACGCAGGCGCTTAAACAGCTCCAGGGCCCGCTCGATACGCTCGCGAAATTGGGCCTCGTTGAATGCGACCTGCTCCATGTTTTGCAGCATGCGGGGCAGGTCAAGCGATCGCAACGCTTCCTGTAGCTTTTCAAGCGCTTCGCGTAGTTCTGGAGATTGAATTTCCTGAATGACCCGCTGCAGCTCCTGATACAGCTCGAGCGTTTCGTCGCTGACCAGTCGGTTGGTGGCCATTTCGCGGGTGATCTGCTCAAGCTGGCGGGTAAGCGTCTCTACCTGTGTTTCAAGCGCCTCCTGCTGTCGGCGGAGCTGTTCGGCCTGTTGTTGCTCGTCCCATCCGGCCTGCTGGGTGCGCTGGATGGTCTGGCGTAGTTCCTGGAAGGTGGTGCGGAGCTGTTCGGCCTGCTCACGCACCGACTCCAGCCGCTCGGCAACGTCGTCTTGGGCGGCGTCCAGCATCTCATACCGTTCGGCCAATGAGGGAAGTCGCAGGTATTGGCGAGGCGTGCGGGCTGTCTTGGGACCAGAGATCTGATCGTTGTCCCATACTTGCAGGTAATATTCGATCACATCGCCGGGCACCAGGTCCAGGCCATCAGCGCGTAGATCCCATAGTTGCTGAATTTCTTGATTGAGGGGGCGGGGGGTGGCCAGCGGGAGCGGCCGACTGGAAAAGTCGGTTTCTGGTATGCGGAAGGTGCTTTCGGCCAGGCGCCAGTAGAGTCGCAGTGCTGTAAAGCCAAAGTCATCGTGTACCCGTACCTGCAGCGGAGCCTGCAGGGCGTCGTCGAGCATGTAGGTTGCTTCGGGTTGGAGCAGCGTAATCGTGGGGGGATCGTCTGGCACCAGCTCCAGCGTATAGCGCACCGGTTCAGGGTTGGTGAGGCTGTCCGGTGTGCGCAGTTCAATCCAATACTGGCCAGGCCGTCGTAGCGTGAACGATCCGGTAGCCAGGCTATCGCGTAGCGTCAGCGGTACGGTAGTTCCGTCATCAAAGTGCAGCCGAGCGGAAGCGACAGGAGCCGCGCCGGTCAGCACCTCCACGCTGATCCGGGTGCCCGGCAGGGCTGAAACGTTGCCCACGTCAGGAGGAAGCGTCTGCGCAGGCAGACCCGTATAGGCAGGATAGTGTAACGTTAGTTGCAGGCGCCGGACCAGGGGACGCTCTTGGAGGCTCACCCTGTACCAGGGGGAGGTAAGCGGGGGTGCCGCCACCTGATAGGTTAATGGACGTTGCAGGTTGGGCAGCATAAAGCGGGCGTAGCCCGCGGTATCCGGTGTCAGCAAGAATGTTTCAGCACGCACCTCTCCGACATAGCGGAGCTGAAGCGTGAGTTGGGCAGGCCATTGTGCACCGGAAAGCGCGACCGTGATATGCAGCGTATCACCGCGGGCCAGCTTGGTGGTACCCGGGGTTACTGTCAGTGTGAAAGGCAGAGGGCGCTCGAACGAGCGGCCCGGCGTCAGGAGTCGAGCAAAAGCACCCCGGAACACATCGGGTGCAAGTAACAGCAGCGTACCCATGAGTAGCAACGGAAGCAGCGTCAGCGAAAGAAGCCGGGGAGATGGACGGAGTACGACCATCTGCTCAAAGGGTACCGGAGCGATCTGTTGGGCCAGTTGTGCACGGGCGCGTTGTAGTAATACATCCGGAGCCGTACTCCGACGGCCTGCTTCGAGCTGAAGTAAATTGACCAGACGATCTGCAATCTCTGGAAAGTGCTGGCCAATTTGCTGGGCCAGATGTTCATTACGCAGACGACGCAGCCGCAACCATGGACGGCCAATCGTCCAGCCCAGCAATCCAATGGATCCGGCTACAAGCCCCCAGAAGGTTCCCGTACGCAGATCGGTAGGAAGCCACAGCAGGGCTTCCAATAGGACCGCCAGACCCCATAGCAGGGTCAGCCCTCCAACGGCCTGCAGGCTGCCTTGCAGCAGATGGGCTACATACAACCGCCGACGCGTACGGGCCAGCCGCTGCTGTAGCAAAGCGGTAGCTGTGTGGGTCTGGGTGTCCATCGTCATGCTGCGAATTCTTTGGCATGTACCCCGGGGCGCTTTGCTGGTTTCTGCTACCTCCTTGTAGTCTGCAATTCCGTTTATGGGAGCTGATTGCTCCCCGGCTATCTGAAGTTGACCATTGCGCCGGAAATCAGATAATCTACGCCCGCTTGTGGAGGAGCCAGCCTAAAGGGTCTTGGGCATGATCCTGGCCAGTGGGCCGGTGCCCGGGACGATAGCAATGATGGCGGAACGTAGCTCCTCTCGCTGAGGAAGCGAAATGCTATCAAAAACGCTCCATAGACATCCAACGGTTATGCCGCAATCGATCGCGTCTCAAAAGCAAAAAAGTTGCCTCCCTTGGAGGAGGGCTGTCGCAGGACGACTGGAGGGGGCATTTTTTATGGCTTCACGCTTGCAGTGAAAAAAGCCAGCGATTTAATCAGGTGGGCCGGTTTGTGCTCCTCCCCGGTGGGGAAGGGGAATGCAAGGAAGAAAGCTTTGCCTGGTCTCTGGGGTAGGCGTCGGGATGTGCCTTGCCATGGAATCCCAGAAAATCTGCCCCCCTTTGAGGGGGAGCTGTCCAAAGGACTGAGGGGGTAGTTCTCTGGTTAGGTGTTGCAGGGGCGGCGGTTGGGTTAATCGGACGCGGTTGATTTGAGCCCCTCCCCTGTCCCTCTCCCCAAAGGGGAGGGGGGACTTCATCAAGAGGCTTTGCCGAAGATAGAGCAAGCGCGCCGGAGTAAGCGTTACGTGGCCCAATCAGAAGTTTTGTTCCCCCTTTGAGGGGGAGCTGCCCGAAGGACGGAGGAGATGATAGGCCTGGCGTACGGTCAGCGCATGGGACCATAGCGATGGCGACCGTGGAGCCCTTTCCCTGATTCAGACGGGGAGACCTGATGCGCAACGTCTTGGTCAGTCGCTGACGGCTGTGCTGACGTCGCCGTCTTTATCGGGCCAGCCTGTATTACTGGCTGGGTTTGGGCAGGGGCCACGCGTTCAGTACGGATATCTTACCTTGAGCGCAGGCCAGCTTTATGGAACGGCTGATGCAGGCTCGGCCGCATGGTGGGAAGCCATCGGCGACTATGAATGCCCCCGACTCACAGCATTGGCATCCACTCCTTTGCTCTGGGGCGTCATCCGTTACCACACGAGCGTCATATTGTGGGCTGCATGCAGCTGGAAGATCGATCTCCAGTAGTTGGGGTAGTTCACGGAGCCAAGCGGCGCTATAGATAGCATGTGGGAGTGCGCACTACAATCAGCGATTACAGGATATTTTTCCCGGCAGTTGTTAAGGAGCAAGGCGAAGGCATATCATGTGGGGGGTATGCAAGTGTGAAGACGAAAGGGGGCTGCGAGATTGCGCCGTGTAAAAAACGTGGCTTCTACCTTTAGGAGAGGAGGGGGTACCGTATCCCCTCGTAACAAAGTTTTTGTATTTAGGCGGTCGCGGATAGGTCTGTACGATTTATCTTTGTAAGGAATGCACCCAAAGTTACAGGGCGGATATGTACGTACTGCATATAGCCTTTGAGTGTGCCCCGATCGCCAAAGTTGGAGGGCTGGGTGATGTGTTGGGGGCTTTGCCCAAGTTTTTACGGCGGGCCGGTATTGATGCCGCCGTGCTGATGCCTCGCTTTGGCGATGCGCAGGTGAAAGAAGAAGCGTTGCGGCTGGTCCATGAGGGAACGCTGAGCTATCGAGGCCAGCAGCTTGCGTATCGCCTCTGGCTGCAGGCCGCCGAGGTGCTTGGCTTCCCTGTGTATCTGCTGGAAGAGCCGGTATACTTCGGACGGTCTGGCGTATATCAGGATCCGGCTACCGGATTGGATTTTCCCGATCAGGCCGATCGATTCTTTGTCTTTCAGCGTGGGGTGCTGGATGTGCTGAAAGCAGGCGTGATAGCACCCGACCTGTTGCATCTGCACGACCATCACACGGCGTTGCTGCCGGTCTGGTTGCGCGAAGATCCCATCTTTCGTGAACTGGCCGAGCTGCCCATTGTATTCACCGTGCATAATGCCGAACATCAGGGACGCTACGACTGGCGGGTGTGGGAGGAAATCGGCGTGCCGGTAGCCCAACCCGAAGCCTTGCAGCATCAGGGGCAACTCAATGCCCTGAAAGCCGGACTGCTCTGGGCCGATGCAGTGACCACGGTCAGTCCGGGATATGCCCGAGAGTTACAGGAACGCGACGACATTGCGGCAGGGTTGCAGGAAGTGTTTCAACAGGTGGCCCCCAAGATGCGGGGAATCCGCAATGGGATCGATCCGGATGTCTGGAATCCGGCTACTGATCCACTCATTTTCGCAAATTACTCGGTCGACGAGCTTGCGGGCAAGGCAAAAAATAAAGCAGCTCTGTGTAGGGCGATGGGGCTTCGCTTTGATAGGCCCTTGCTGGTGTTTATTGGCCGCCTCATGCGGGAAAAAGGCGTTGAATTGCTGGTAGCCGGACTGGAACAGCTACTGATGCATCAATTGGACGTGTCCGTCGTGGTGCTGGGAACGGGAATGCCCGCCTACCAGGCCGCATTGGAGGACCTGCGTTGTCGCATAGTGCGTCCGGGTGGCTTTCCCCGGCTGGTCCTCCGGTTTGAGTTCAACAACACGCTGGCGCACCAGCTCTATGCGGCAGGGGACATCCTGCTGATGCCTTCGCGTGTGGAGCCCTGTGGGTTGAATCAGATGTATGCGATGACCTATGGCACGGTCCCTATCGTGCATGCCGTGGGAGGACTGCGTGATACGGTGGACCCCTGGGATCCCCGACGACAGCAGGGCACCGGCTTTCGCTTTGAGACGTTCACTCCGCGCGCCTTTCTTCAGGCCATCCGGCGAGCCCTGACCGTCTATCATCGCCCCGAGCAGTGGCATATACTTCAGCGTAACGGCATGCAACAGGACTGGTCCTGGAATCGACCGGCGCAGGAATATCTGGAGCTGTACCGGAGCCTCGTACCGGTAACATCCTGAGCATCATTTACTGGCTAACACGTGGATCTCAGGCATTATGGAACAGGTACAACTGGCAGCGGAGCTGGATCTGGAAGCGCTCCGGATTAACGAGCGAACCATTGCGGTTATCTTGGGCGGAGGGGCCGGAACGCGCTTGTTTCCGCTGACGCTTAAACGCTCCAAACCTGCCGTTCCATTGGCGGGCAAGTATCGGCTCATCGACATCCCAATCTCCAACTGTATCAATTCGGGGATCAACCGAATTTTTGTGCTTACCCAGTTTAACTCGGCCAGTCTGAACCGCCATATAGCGCAGACCTATCGTTTCGATCGGTTCCGAACTGGTTTTGTAACCATTCTGGCGGCTGAACAGACCCCCTCCTCACGTGAATGGTTTCAGGGAACAGCCGATGCCGTACGTCGCAGCCTGGCGCATATCGGCGTTTTCCGGCATGACTACGTGCTGATTCTCTCGGGTGATCAACTTTATCTGATGGACTATCGGTTGCTGCTGACGCATCACCGATCTACGCAGGCAGATATTACCATTGCTACCATTCCAGTACGTGCGGAGGAAGCTCCGGCCTTCGGTATTCTGAAAACCAATGAGGAAGGTCTCATTACCGAGTTCTACGAGAAACCGCCATTACATGAACTGGCCGGTAAAGAAAGCCCGGTATCGCCCGATATGGCCGCTCAGGGACGCCTCTACCTGGCTTCGATGGGCATCTACGTTTTTAACAGAGCGGTACTGCGCACCCTGCTGGAGCAGCACCAGAGAGACCATGATTTTGGTAAACAGATCATTCCCAGAGCTATTCAGCAATACCGGGTGGTGAGCTATCCGTTTACGGGGTACTGGAGTGATATTGGAACGATCCGTTCGTTCTATGAAGCTAATCTGATGCTGGCGCAGCGGCATCCCCCCTTTGATATGTACAATCCCCAGATGCCCATTTATACAAACGCACGGATGCTGCCGCCAGCAAAAGTGCAGAGCTCGTTTGTGCAGGATTCAATTATCGCAGAAGGAAGCGTGATAATCAACAGTCAGATTGTCAACTCGGTGATCGGCATCCGATCGGTCATTCGGGAAAACGCCACGGTGAAAAACGTGGTGATGATGGGCGCTGACTACTACCCATGGCATGATCCGAGCCTGCGTGATCCAGTGGAGGGTCCGGAAAACCCGGGTATTGGCGAGGAGTCGTATGTCGAGGGTGCTATTATTGACAAGAACGTCAGCATCGGGCGACGCTGTGTGATCAAGAATCGGGATCAGGTTCAGGAGGGCGAAGGACCGAATTTTTACATTCGTGACGGTATCGTTGTATTGCCCAAAAATGCACGAATTGAAGACGGAACGATCATTTAACGGAGAACACAATGTTACTGGTACGGGCCGGTACCTATACGATCAACATTGATCGCGTCCTGTTTTTTCGCGAAGAAAAGGGAGGACTGGTGGTGACGTTTGCGATTCCAGGCAAGGAAAATGCAGAGCTGTATACGCTTCGACTGAAAGGTCAGGATGCGGAACAGCTCCGGCAATGGCTGGCGCGAAATGCTGAAGGCGTTGAGCGACCGGAGGCGGGGTTTGCGCTGGGCCGTTGAGTGGAAGGAGCAGCCATGCAAAAAGTTCGGCAAAACGGGATGGCCTCTTCCTTTTGCCGGTGCTTTTTAGGAAGTTTTGAATGGTAGCATGATTGTTGTACCCAGATTGCTTAACAAGCTATGACACGATACGTTGGACTTGGTGGACTATTGCTGGTGCTGGTGAGCGTGACCGGATGCCAGTTTTATGGCTATCCGGGCGGGGTAGCGCAGACGCTGACGCAGATTGAGGCGGCCAGCGAGCAGGCCGCGCGGGATCTGGAGCAGGCGCTGGCTGAAATTGAGACGCTGCGGCTGCTGGCCCGGCGCTACGAAGTCCTGGTACCTTATGTGGCGAAGTACGAGGCGGTGTTGGGGGCACACCAGCGGGCGGTGCTGAAATTTGAGTACTGGGCGGCAAACGTGGCGGCCCATCCGGACGATTACCGGCTGGCCAACCGGACCCTGGGGGCCATTACGGCGCTTCATGAGGCGCTCCTGCAGCAATATGCCGCAGTAGCCTGGGCGGTTGTCCGGCACGTTGCGCCGGCCCTCCAGGCCCGTGCACCTGTATCAGCAGGGCCGCGTTTCTTTTTCTACGTGCTCCCGCCGCAGTATGCTCGGCAGCTGAACGAACGGACCATTCCACCGCTACAGGTCGTGCGCTATCTGGCTGCCCGGCTTTCCTGAAATCGTTGCTTACTTCGGAAGGCAGGGGACATATGCAACACTGGAAGCGGTTCTGGATGATAGGGTTTGTGATGGCTGGGGCCGTCGAAGGACAGCCTGCAGCCGACACGATCCGGACGTATGCGCTGGATCCGGTCGTGATTACGCTGGAACACGGGGAGGAGGTGGACCCCCGGCTATCTTCGGTCTGGCGTGTCTCGCTGGCCGAGCTGGCCATGGAGGATGCCACCAGCGTCTCGGAGATTACTTACCTGCTTCCTGGCGTATCGGTCCAGACGAATTCGCGGGGAGAGACGTTGTTTTACCCGCGAGGGAGTGGCGAGCGGCAGGTGGCGCTTTTCCTGGATGGCGCGCTGCTGACCATTCCCTGGGATTACCGCTATGATCTGGATCTGGTACCGGTTGCTGTACTGGGAGGGATTACGCTTATTCCGGGCAATGCCTCGGTTCTGTATGGCACCAATGCGGCTGCTGGAGTGCTGAGTCTGCGTTCACGCTTGCTGGCGCATCCAGGACGGCTGACAGAAATAAATATGTGGGGAGGGGCCCCTGCCTCCATGCAGGCGAATGTAGTGCATCTGGCGCATACAGGGCGCATAGCTTATACCGTAGGGGCGGGCTATGCTTATCGCAGCGGGCTGCCGCTGCCGGAAGTGGATCTCCCCTATAGCCAGCCGGATCTGAATCTGCGGACCAATACGGATCGACGCCTCTTTCATCTGTTGTCCCGAGTGCAGACAGGACGTGCCGGTCGTCGGATTGGGGTAACGCTCTTTTATATGCAGGGCATGCAGGGCGTGGCGCCGGAAAGCCATCTCAATCCACTGGTTTCGTCAGTACGCTACTGGCGCTACCCGTTGCAACAGCATGCGCTGGTGATTGTAAGTGGCGAGCGGGAGATACAGGCGGGGCGGGTAGAAGGTGCCTTCTGGGGAGGCGTGTTTCGACAGCGTATTGATCAGTACCGGGACGTGTACTATAAAACGCGTACGGTACGGGAGGAAGACGCAGACTGGATTGCAGGTGGACGACTGGTATGGCGGCGGCCTGTCGGCATGATGCAGTGGCAGCTGGCCCTCAACTGGGTAGGCAGCCGTCGTGGCCAGCGGATATATACCTATGAGGCAACCGGCCGGCCAGCAGTGTTGGCTCCCCCTGTCCTGTACTACCAGCAGCATCTGCTGAGCGCAGGCGCCGAGCTGAGACGCTCTTTCGGATCGCGCGTGCAGGGGATGGCAGGCTTCAGCTACGATGTGATGCTGACGCCGGAGACCGGCGATAAGCCTTCGCGCGGTTCCATGCAGGCCTGGAGCCTGGGCGTGGGCCTGCGCCGATCCTGGAAGGAAGGGGTGGAAGGGTTCCTGGCCACTTCGCGTAAGGTGCGGTTCCCAACCATGCGTGAGCTATTCAGTGGAGCACTGGGACGGTTTCTGGTAAATCCTGGGCTGCGCTCCGAGACGGTCTGGATTGCAGAGGCCGGTCTGCGTCTGTTCTCTACACGAAGCTATGCAGAACTGGTCGGATACGTCAATCGCACTTTTAACACAATCGATCAGCGTATCGTAGTGGTAGATGGCGAGCGTAAGCGGCAGCGCATTAACCTGCCAGGAAGCCAGGTCTATGGCTTTGAGGCCCGGCTGGGATGGACGCTTCCTTATAGCTGGCAGCTTGAAGGGCACATAGCTGGTTTGCGCAGCCGTGCGTTTGTGCCCGGGCCAGATCGCCCGCTGGTAGAAAAGCCGGCCTGGTTAGCGACGCTGACGCTCCGACGCACGCCAGGTCTGGGGCTGGCTCCTCTGGTACAGCTACACTACCGGGGGCAGGCCTGGGCGTTGGACGAAACCAACCAGCTACAGGCGCTGCCCGATGCCTGGCTACTGCATATCCGGATAGCTTACCGGCTACCGGTGGAGTCAGGTCAGGTAGAAGGGTTTGTGCGTATAAACAACGTAATGGATACGGCGCTATGGTATCAGCTCGGGCTGCCCGGGCCGGGCCGTGAGCTGCGCCTGGGGGTGCAGGTGTGGTTCTAAGCGTTGCCGTTGCCCTTCAGGAGCATGTGCAGATACCGCTCCACTTCGTCGCGTACTTCCAGCAGTCGCTTGCACATCTGGGCCTCGGTCAGTGTGTACCCCAGTAGCAGGCGAGCCTGAGGAGGTAAGGTAACGGTATCGTTGCGGGCCAGATGCAATTGCTCGGCGATGGCACTACCCGTAGCCACCAGCGCCGCCTGCGTTTGTAAGTCTGGATCTGATAAATTTTTGGGGGTCTCCAATTGGCCGAGGAGTAGTCCCAGCGTTTCCGGCAGGTTCCATTCACGGGCCGCCTGTTCGTTTAGCTCCAGATAGCTGACGCCAAAAATCGTACGCTCAGCCTCAGCCGAAGGAAGGGAACCATTCTCGTTCGTATACCAGAGGGCTTCGTAATCATCTGGCCGATTGTATAGCAGAATCAGACGACCACTGCTATGCAGAAGGCCAGCTGTGAAGACACGGCGGGCCCAGCACAATTGCAGCCATTGTGCCAGGCGTTGTGCGTAGATAGCTCCCCCGACGCTCAGGCGCATCAAGTCCTCAAAAATGTGGGCTTGCTCGGGATTGGAGACCGCCTCCCGCAATTGCAACATGGCCGCTGTCAGTACGATATTACTGACCTCAAGAAAGCCCAGCAGGGCAATGGCTTTCTGAATTTCGGTCACACGGCGCCGCAGTCCGTAATAGGCCGAGTTGATACGCCGCAGTACCAACTGGGCAACAATCGGGTCGGCATGGACGATTTCAATGAGCTTTTCCAGATTGGGATCGGCACTATCATCGCTGAGCAGCCGGGCTACTTCGCTGGCTGTGCGTGGCAGCGGCGGAAAGCGAATGTTGAGATTCGCTTGAAAGCGGGTGGCCGGAACTGGCTGGCCTGACGGTGTCAGAGACTTCGGCATCGTAAGCGATGGCCCGGGGGAACGCATCGTCTTTGAATCGAACGTGTAGAGGCTTCGGGTAGCTCCTTCGGTAATCGACTGAAAATGCAATTTCTAAAATGCTCGGGATTGCTTAAGAGACATGACCCATTAAATATCGACCAATTTCACAGTGCAGACAACGCCAGGGCTGACAGTATGTTCGATAGAGCTGATGGAGCGCCTGAGAGTCGAAGGCAGTGGCTGCACGGTAGGGAAGTTGGGCAAAGCGTTGCGTAATCCGGTCCCGTTCGGCGGGCATTGTCTGCAGGAGCCTGACAAGCTGATCGTGATAATCCGGGTTGTGGGCCAGTAGGAATGGGAAAAGGGCATTGATCAGGAGAATGTCGGTGCGTTGGCGACCCAGGGGGACATGAGGGTTAGGGGAGCGAAGTAGCCGGCGTAAGCGACGTAGGGGATGGGGGTGGTGAAGGGCCGCTTCGAGCTGCGCTATGGGATGCTGGCGGAGCCAGCCGCCAGGTGCCAGCCAGCCGGCAGCCTGTAGCAGACGGCGCTCGGGGCGGTTTGCTGGACGCTGCCGGCCCTGCTGCCATAGCAGGGCCGGCAGGGGAACAAGATGCCATCGTTTCTGCCACCGGACAAAGCGGAGGCGTAACGCCTTCCAGTGTTCGGCAGTGAACAGACGGTCCGGACGCAGGGTGTCGAGCAGGCCAGCTGTGCCCAGTAGGACCGCCTCGACGTCTGGAAGGGTAGGCAGGGTCCGTAGCACCGTGAGGGGCAGCCGCCGGGTTAGCATCCGCATCGGTTCAGTGTTGGACGCATACCCCAATGCCGTCATGAGCAGCTCATAGAGGACCTGATCCGATGGTTTTTGTGCCAGAAGCGTTTGAATGTGTTGGGCTCGTTGTTGGAGGCGGATGCGTCCCAGCATATCCAGCCAGTTCATGCGCACCAGGTCGGGTACCAGATGCCATTGGGCTGCACAGGGGAGGGGCTTATGGGCACGACGGTAGAAGGTATAGAGCAATGTTCGCAGGGGATGAGGCAGGTAGGGGCCCAGTACCAGTTCAGGGAGTCGGGTACCATCTGCGCGTTGCAGGGAGCCGGTGGCTGCATCGGCTTCAAGCACGACGTGCAGGATGACACTGTTGTAGCGTGGATCCCGATGATGGCCGTGTGCCTTCCATGCCGATGAACGAACGTGCAGCTCAATACTTCCATACCAGCGCGTGCCATCGATCAGCAGGCAGGCGTTGAGAAAGTCAGGGCCTGTGTCGGGGTTGGCCTCTCCTGGATGCACAATATGGATCAGTTCACCGGTCGTGGTCTGTAGCGGTTTCTCAGAAAACAGCCCATGCGACCAGAGGTCGTGCAAGAGTGCTTCAGGAGGGCGGCCGGGCATTGCACCGTTTTTGGGAATAAAGACACGCGATCGGCCTGATTGTAACTTCAACTTGGGCACGCTTCCTTTAGCTGATTGCGTAGCGTTTCGGCTGCACGAGCGGCTGCCTCGGCAAAGTCGTCACGATTCGAGGCATAGAGAATCTGTCGACTGCTGTTGACCAGTACCGGGCTGCGTCGAGCAACCTGTAGAATCGGCGCAATTGCGCCACCCTGTGCGCCAACGCCGGGAATCAGGAGGGGCAGACCGGGACAGGCCAGGTGCACGGCAGCCAGGGCATAGGGGTCGGTAGCACCTACCACTAGGCCGACGGTACCTGGCAGCTCCTGATGCCAACGCGCAGCGGTTCGGGCAACGGCCAGATACAGCGGTTCATTGTCGCAGCGACGATCCTGAAAGTCCGGCGCACTCGGGTTGGACGTACGGGTAAGCACAAAAGTCGCGCGTTCTTTGTAGGCCAGAAAAGGCGCAACTGCATCACGCCCCATGTAAGGGGAAACGGTGCAGGCATCAAACGGCAGCAGTTCAAAAACGGCACGGGCATAAAACCGAGCCGATGAGCCGATATCGCCGCGTTTGCCGTCGGCTATCGTGAGCGCATCATCAGGTATGTGCTGCAATGTGGCTTCCAGCACCGACCAGCCGTCACGGCCAAGTGCTTCGAAAAAGGCCAGATTAAACTTGTATGCACAGGCTACATGCCGCGTCGCATCGATGATCTGCTTTAGAAAAGTGCGTATGGCTGTGGCCGGGTTGGATTCACGCCGCAGGGGACGAGGGAGTCGAGCAGGGTCTGGATCCAGTCCTACACAGAGTACGGTCTGTTTCAGGCGCTGCAGTGTGCGCAGTCGGTCGGTAAACATACGTGTACGTAAGGGCCTTGGTCTATCCAAAAATACGGTAGACATCCTGTAAGCCTGTGCGAATTGCCAGGAAAATTCAGAAGTCCGGCGTAAAGGAACGGAACCCTCTTTTTTCTAAGCAGGTTGGCTCCGATGCGTCGGTATCAGGCGCTTTTTTTGCCTGACCTGAACCGGAAGCGCTTTCCTGACCGTTGCAATCAAACCGTGAGTAGCCATGTCGTTACTGAGCCGTCTAAAAGGCATTTCGGCGGAAGATCGCCGGATGATCGAAGAAATTGAGGCTATGCTGGGCCCCGAGCCCGAAGAGATGGGGTTCATAAAGAACCTTTTCTGGGGGCGTTTTCGTGAAGACCTGGTCTTCCCGTATCCGGAAGCCTCCAGGGAAGAACGGGAAAAGTGTGATGCGTTGCTGGCCCGACTGGAAGACTATCTCAAAAACGAGCATCCATCCATTTTGATCGATCAGGAGCAGTATATCCCCGACTGGGTGTTTGAGCGGCTTTTTGAACTGGGCGTGATGGGCCTTACCATCCCTGAAGAGTACGGTGGGCTGGGGCTGGGAGTAACCAGCTACAACCGGGTGCTGGAACTGATCGGTCGTTATTGTGCCTCGACGGCAGTGGTCGTCTCTGCCCATCAGTCGATTGGCTGTAAGGCCATCATGCTATTCGGCACCGAGGAGCAGAAGCGGAAATATCTGCCGATTGTCGCGCGGGAGAAGCTGGCCGCTTTCTGTCTGTCGGAGCCCAATGTGGGCTCGGATGCGGCTGGGCAGCAGACGCGTTGCGAGCTGAGTGAAGACGGGAAGTATTACATTCTGAATGGTGAAAAGAAGTGGTCCACCTCTGGAGCGCTGGCCGGCGTGCTGACGGTGATGGCCAAGCAACGCCTGAAGAATCCGAAAACAGGGAAAGAGGAGGACCGGGTGACGGCACTGATTGTCACGCCCGACATGGAAGGCGTGGATGTGTTCGAAAAGAATCGCAGCAAGGCCGGCATTCGGGGGACCTGGCAGGCGCGCATCCGATTTACCAATGTGAAGGTGCCGCGCGAGAACCTGCTTCACAAAGAGGGCAAGGGATTGAATGTGGCCCTGAGCTGCCTGAACTATGGACGGTGCACGCTTTCGGCCGGTGTCCTGGGCGGTGCCACCTGGGCAATGGAGCAGAGCACGAAGTGGGCCCAGACGCGCTATCAGTTTGGACGTCCAATTGCTGACTTTGAGGCTATCCAGCAGAAGATTGCCAAAATGGCGGCCCTGACCTACGGCATGCGGGCCCTGCTGTACATGACCACCGGGATGCTGGATCGGCATGACCCGGATATTATGCTGGAGACGGCCGCCACAAAGGTCTTCTGTTCGCAGATGGGGTGGGAGGTGATCGACGAAGCCCTGCAGATCATGGGGGGCGAAGGCTATATGACCGAAAATGAGATGGAACGGGTCTGGCGCGATCACCGCATCCACCGCATTGTGGAGGGGGCAAATGAAGTCATGCAGTCGTATATCTTTGGCTATGGGGGCAAGCAACTGGCCGAACAGATGCTGGCCATCAAGCAGGCGCTGGGATGGGATCGCGATCAGTCGCCGATAGAAAACCTGCAGCGCATTGTGCGCAATGCATTTAACCCGGCGCTTTTGCGGCGGGCTGTTCCGCTGGCCGCGGAACTCTTTCTGGGGATTCGCCCCGAGGCCCCGCGTATTCGCCGCGTGCATCCGAGTCTGCGTCCCTGGGCTGACCGGCTGGCCCGCTTGGTGCAACAGCATACGCACTATTTCAAGCTGCTGAGCAAGTGGGAAGGAGATGCCATCGTGGCCCGACAGGCGCAGCAGGCACGATTGGCCGATAATGCCATGTATCTGTTTGCGCTGAGTGCTGCGCTTTCGGACATGGATCGGCAGCTACGCCAGGGCGCTTCAGGTGTTGCCTTTGAGAAAGACCGGGCCGCCTTTGAACACCTGTTTGATCTATTGGAGATTCGGATTCAGCAGAATCTGGGGCTGCTGCGTCGTAACGGAGATGCCAGCATGCGCCGGGCTGCGCAGGCTACGCTACGCTACGTCGATGCCCTGCCCAACCAGGATTACTATATCCATGAGGCTTCGCCTGTAGCCAAAGGTACCGGTAAACCCGTGCAGAAGGAACATATCAAGCAGTTCCCTGGCGACCGCTACGTGACAACGGGTGGGGATGGGGCCCCCGCAGAATCGTCGCCTGCCCGCTCGAAAGCATAGCGGTTGCTCCGGGGATGCCTCCATGCAGGGCGGCCGACCACAGCCGGCCGCCCTATATGTTTATACCTGAGAAGGGTACGGAACAATCTACTACGGACAGTTCGCCAACCATTACCGTTGCAGGAGGGTAGCCTCAGGATCGCTGGAAGCTCCGGCTTCTCTGGCGGGTGATGTCGCAGCCGGTCACTGGGACTGGCGAAAAAAGGCCGGGACCCCTCTCAGGTCCCGGCCTCTTCTGAGAGAACCGTAATCCTCAGTTACAGATTTTCTGTGGCCGGAATGGGAAATTGACGCCAGACGTCATCACCGGGCCGATCGATGGGCAGCTCATCCAGCCGGTTATAGCGCCGCAGATCGATCCAGCGATGCCCCTCGCCGTAGAGCTCATAACGACGCTGGTGAAGCATCTCGTCAAGCAGGGCTTCCTGCGTCAGCGGGCCAGCATAGTCAGGAAGGCCTGCCGCGTTGCGGATCCGGTTGAGTAACGACACGGCCGTGTCCAGGTCCCCCAGCTGGATATGGGCTTCAGCGGCCAGTAAAATCAATTCTGCATTGCGGATGATTGGAATAGGTGCGTCGGCAGCGGGATAGACATAGAAACCATAGTTAGAAGTAAGTCCATCCAGCGAGGCGGGTTCTTCCCGAAGCACTACTTTGCTCAGGCGTTGGTCGCCAGCTTCAATTTCAGCAGCGAAAGAAGGATGGGCGACCAGCGCATCTCCAGCCGGGGCATTGGGATCGAAAAAGAGCGGATTGACCATGTCGCCTGCCGCCGTAGAAAAGCTATGATAGACGCCGGTTTTCAGGTCTCCATCCGGATCGTAAAATGAGTCGGCCAACAGCGTCAACACCTGGTCGAATTGCTCACGGTAAGCAGCGACCCGCGCGGCCAGCGCGCGGTTGAACTGACGGAACGTGGCCGGGGTATCGAATCCCGCAAAGCCTGAAGACAGCGGGAAGGGGAAGGCATCGCCACCGGCCGAAAGGTCCTGGGCCGCCTCATCCAGCAGGCTGGCGATAAAGGCCAACGCTTCGCTGCGAGAAACAATTGGTCCAGGTTCAGGGCCGGAGACATCGACCCGGATGCCATTGTCGTAAGTCAGATTCAGATTCAAAAGTAACTGATATGCGATGAAGGTTTTAGCAAAGCCGGCCAGGGCGCGTTTTTCGGCGTCGCTCAGGTCGGCGGCATTGGCAAGCGCCTCCAGTAATATGTGCGCATTGCGCACTACACGGTAACGTGCGCCCCAGGGCCGCGTGATATAGAACGTGTTGTTGTCCAGCACGGCCGTTCCTTTACCCAGCAGATCACCCGTAAAGCGAGGATCTGCAGACGAAAAGCGCCAGTATTCTCGGCCGATCATGCCGACATCGATCAAGTAAATGTTCAGCTCAAAACGGCTGGCCGATTCGATCCCGGTGGCCAGGTTGGCGAGTTTGGCGCGTGTCGGATTCTGCAGCAGATCCTCTAAGCTGGGTCCATTGGGATCGGGACGATCCTCAATCGTCAACAAATCACAGCCGCTCGTCCATAGGAGCAGCATCAACAGCGCGGTATAGCAGGTCAGACGTTTCATGAGCATGGCTGCATGTGTTAGAGTTCAAAACCCAGATAAAACAGGAAAGTCCGGTAAGC
Source organism: Rhodothermus sp. (assembly GCA_026989375.1). Lineage (GTDB taxonomy): Bacteria > Bacteroidota > Rhodothermia > Rhodothermales > Rhodothermaceae > Rhodothermus. The sequence continues at coordinate 12,095 of JALSJJ010000251.1, read as the reverse complement.
GGGGTAGGGGGTTACCTCAACGCCGTCGGCGACTGGCTGCGTGCCAAAGTTGTTCACTTCCGGATCATAGCTGGCATAAGGCGTTATGGTTATGGGATTACGGGCCGAAATGCCAATGCGAAGCCGTCGTACCGTCTGACCCAGCGTGGGCCAGAGACGCTTCAGCGGCACATCATAGTACAGCCCGATTTCTCGAATGCGGAAATAAGAAGCATTCTGTACAAAGGGACGTGCCGAGACCCCCAGTAAGCTGACCCGTTCGACGCCGTTCGGAATGCCATCTCCGTCGTCGTCCTTGTCGAAGTCCGGGCTGGTACCAAACAGATCGTACAACAGCATGGTCAGGTTCAGGTTATCCCCTCCGTATTTCCAATGGGCCAGCACGGAAAGGGTCAACCGGCGGGCAATGGACCATTCATTCGAGAGCGATAGCTGAAACTTGGGGGCGACATCCCCCAGCTTAAATACGCCGTCAGGGCGGCCATCTCCGTCGATGTCGTCGATCCCCACAATCTGAGTGGGACTCTGGCCTTCCTCAATGCGAATTTCGCCCAGTGTGGCTCCAAAGCCGCCGCCCAGAGCACGAAATGGAGGAACAGGCAGCCGGGTAACCGTTGCCCGATTGGTCCAGAATCGGATCTGGCTGATCCAGCGCAGGTTCGGGCGATCAACCGGAATCAGCGAAAGGCCTATTTCCAGACCCACGTTTTCCAGTTCGCCGCCATTGAAGGTTTCCAGCCCAAAGCCGGTAGACGGCTCTACTTCACGTTGGAGCAGCAGGTCGGTGATGACCTTACGATAAAGCGTAAATTCCAGGGCAGCCCGCCCGTTGAAGAGCGCTACGTCAACCCCACCTTCGAGCTCCGTTTGGCGTTCCGGTTTTACATTTTCAAACCCGCGTCGAGGGCTGATGATAGAACCCGCTTGACCACCAATGACGGTGGGATCAAAAGAAGTATACTTGATTCCAAAGCCGGCGATATTGCCGGTCTGGCCCCAGGCTAACCGTAGTTTGAGCTGGTCAATGGCAGGCCAGCGCCAGAACGGGAATTGATGCAAATTGATGGCCAGAGAAGCTTTGGGATAGAGAAAGAATCGGTTGACATTACCATTGATCGAGCTTTTATCTCCTCGAAGGCCCACCGTTACAATCAAACGATCAGCCCAGTTGGCTTCTTCCTGGAAGAAGAAGCTGCGATCTCGCTGAAACTGGCGCGTTTGTTCCTGCGAGATGGTCGATGCCTGGTCCAGATTCTGCTGGCCGGGCACAAGGCCGTCAGCTACGAAGAGCAACTGGTTCTGGTCAAAGTTTGCACCGGTCAGCCCTCCCTGTGAGGTCAGCGTAAAATCCAGGGTGGCCGGTGTCCAGGTATGAACCAGGAGCAGACGCCAGTTGGTGTTGAAGGTGTTGGCTTCGCGCAGGATAAGCGTGCCCGGGCCGCGGCCATCTACGTTGAGCCGCTCGAACTGAAGTTCGACCGGAAAGCGGGCATCATTTTCCAGGTTGTAGAAGTCTGCGCCCCCTTCCAGAATGATCTGCAAGGCCTGACGCGCCTGACGTAACAGGTTGATCCGCAAGCGTCCAGAACCAATAAAGCGGTTTACGGTCTCCTCGTTTTTCATCAAAGCGGCTGTCTGCAAGGGATTGGCCGAGTTGAAGGGGTGGTCCGGGTAAATGCCGTTTTCGTCAGGCAGGAGATAAACAAAGTTCGGGGTAGCCGCGAGCGAGATGCCAAAGGTGGTTCCCGAGTTGTCATTGCCGGTCAGGCCACGTCGGGTGGCCGCGCGGACATAGTTGGTCGTCATTTCAAGGTGAATACGCTCGGTCAGACGATGGCTTAAATTGAGCCGAAGACTGTATTTGTCATAACCTGTACGACGGACAATGCCCTCCTCGTTATGCAACAGGCCCGAAGCGTAGAACTGGGTGCGCTCGGTGCCCCCACTGACCGACAGACTGGTCCGGTACAACAGCCCGCGCTGTCCATAGAGCAAGTCTTCATAGTCGTAGAAGCCCCGACCGTTTACGGCGGCCCGGAACTCTTCCAATCCTTTTGGACCAAAAAATTCGAGAGCGGTCTCTTCGGTAAAGGTACGTGTTCCCAGCCGTTTGGAAATCTCATTAAAGCCGACCTCCTGGCGGATGCGTACGACGGTCTGTCCGGGGCGCCCTCGCTTAGTGCGAATGATCACCACCCCATTGGAGGCGCGCGCTCCATACAAGGCGGCCGCAGAAGCGCCCTTAAGAATTTCTACCGATTCGATATCCTCCGGGTTTAGATCGGCAATGCGGTTTACCGGGTTATCTTGGGCGATGCCGCTACCCCCGCCTGTGGCATTGGTGACCGCATCGACGCCGCTCTGAATCTGGGAGTTGTCGATCAGTACCCCGTCGACTACAAACAGGGGCTGTGCGTTTCCGTTAATGGTGGAGATGCCTCGTAGCTTGATGGATAACCCGCCACCGGGTGCGCCACTGTAAGCACTGATATACGCGCCGGTAACTTTTCCACTGAGCGCAGCGTCCAGCGTGGGCTGGGCGGTTATCTCCGCCAGCTCCGCTGCGTTGATGGTGGCGACGGCATGGGCCAGATTACTCCGTCGCACCGAAGTGGCCAGGCCGGTGACCACAACTTCCTCAAGCCCCAGCACATCTTCTTCCAGGCGAATCGCTAAGGAGGTCATCTCGGGTGAGACGGTTACCTCCTGCGTGCGGTAGCCCACAAAGGAAAAGACGAGGACCTGGGGCCCCATGGGCAATTCAATGGAGAAATGCCCATCCACGTCCGTGGTGGTCCCCTGCATCGTGCCTTTCAGCACAATGCTAACGCCTGGAAGGGGATCGCCCGATCGGGCATCGACAACGGTTCCTTCAACAATACGTTGACTCCATGCAGGAAGGGCCGGAAGGGCCCAGATAAGCAGCCAGGCCAACAACCAAGAACGCATAACACTCCATGGTTTGTGAAAAAGTGTAGCACAGGGGCTAAATAGCCTTTTCTGAAGAAAAAATCAAAAAATGAAAAAACCAGAGAACACCTTTTCCCGACCGTTCAGTCGGTCGTAGCAACCGTTGGGATGGAAAATGGGGATATTTTGGTCTTAAAATACGATACCCCGCATGGGGTCATTAGCCTGTTGTTGTGGGCACCAGGGCCAGGATGCGCAGTGGACCGCCGCTTCCACGCCCGATCTTCATGGGGAGTGCAATAAGCAGCGTGCCACGTGGTGGCAGGCGATCCAGGTGGGCAACGTTCTCGAAGGCGGGGATATTTTCGGCAAAAAGCACCTGATGGGTCTCAAAACGAGTAGACTGGCCATAATCGATGCTGGGGGTATCGATGCCGACCGCTTTAGGCCGGCGGTTTGCAAGCAGCCAGCGGGCAGCTTCAGGGTGCAAGCCGGGGAAATGTAGCTGCGCAACGGCTTCCGGACCGCGTGCGTCGGTGCCCATATAGCGCGTGCGGTCGGGCCAGAAGCGGCCATAGCCGGTGCGTAGCAGGATGATGGCACCTTCCGGAATGGGGCCGTGCTCGGCTTCCCAGGCTTCAAAGTCGGCCACTTGAATCTGGTAATCGCGGTCGTTCAGCGCTTTTTCCGACACATCGATGACAACGGCAGGTCCCATGAGCTGGGTGAGCGGGATTTCGTCCACGCTCCACTTGCCTTCCGCAAAGTGCACCGGAGCGTCTATGTGCGTGCCTCCGTGTTCGGCCGTGCAGAACGTGTTCGCTTCATAGTAATAGCCTGCTTCAGTGTAGCCGCGGTGGTCGATGCGCAGCTGAAAGCCTTCAGCAGTTGGCCAGTAGATGGTTGAATCGTCGTAGGCATAGCTCAGGTCGAGCACCTCGTAACCGGGAGGAGGCAGAGTCGTCCACTCGATCGGACGGGGGGCTTCTGGTTGCGGCCGACAGCTTACCGCAAGCATCAGCAGGCTTAGCAGGGTAAGGCGACGCATGGCTGGTGTCGCAGGTTGTTTTGTGAAGCCTTTGCTGAAATTTGCTAAAAATATACAAAAAAGCCCCGGCACGTTTGCGCCGGGGCCGGACGGCAATGCGTGGATTTGTTCAGATGTTAATGGGCTCACCAATGGCAGCGCGGGCTGCTTCCATGATGGCCTCCGACAGTGTGGGGTGGGGATGCATGGATTCAATGATTTCATGGACGGTCGTTTCCAGCGTGCGAGCCGTGACCGCTTCGGCGATCAACTCGGTCGCGTCGTGGCCGATGATGTGGCAGCCGAGGAATTCGCCGTACTTCGCGTCGAAGATCACCTTCACAAAACCCTCGGTATGCCCCAGGGCTGTAGCTTTGCCGGATGCCGTGAAGGGGAATTTACCCACCTTGATATCATAGCCAGCTTCACGTGCCTTTTCTTCGGTGTAGCCCACCGAGGCAATCTGCGGCTGGCAGTAGGTGCAGCCGGGGATGTTGTTATAGTTGAGGGGGTGCACTTCTTTACCGGCGATCTTCTCCACGCACAGGATGCCTTCGTGACTGGCTTTGTGGGCGAGCCAGGGTGGCCCGGCCACGTCGCCAATGGCGTAGATGCCCTCGACGTTCGTCCGGTAGAACTCGTCTACGACGATCTGGCCAGGTTTCGTTTCAACCCCCAGCTCTTCCAGGCCCAGGTCTTCAATGTTGCCCACCACGCCGACGGCCGAAAGCACCTGGTCGGCCTGAATGACTTCCTCGCCTTTTTTCGTCTTGACCCTGACTTTCAGGGTTTTGCCTTTGGTATCAACCGATTCCACCTGGGCACTGGTCATCACCTTGATGCCCATCTTTCGATAGGCCCGCTCCAGCTCTTTCGAGATGTCGGCGTCCTCGATGGGCACAATCCGATCCATCAGCTCGATCAGCGTTACTTCGGTGCCCATATGGTGATAGAAGTAGGCGAACTCGACGCCGATGGCACCGGCGCCGACGATCACCAGCCGCTTGGGTTGCTGCTTCTGGAGCAGCGCTTCCTTGTAGGTGATGATCTTTTTGCCATCGACAGGTAGCGCCGGAATCTGACGGGCTCGAGCTCCGGTCGCCAGAATAATATGGGTAGCCTCGACGGTGCGCGGCTCGCCGATTTTTTTGCCTTCCATGTTCACGGACGGCTGCACGTCGATCTTGCCTTTGCCTACCAGCCGCGCCTGGCCCCAGATGACGTCGATCTTGTTTTTTTTCATCAGAAAGGCCACGCCCCGGCTCATTTTGTCGGCGACGGCCCGGCTGCGCTCGATCACTTTGGCAAAGTCGGGCACCACCTCGCCGTTGAGCTTCAGCCCATAGGCTTTCAGGTTTCGGGCTTCGGCCATCATTTCGGCGCTTTTCAGCAGCGCCTTTGTAGGAATGCAGCCGATATTGAGGCAGACGCCCCCGAGCTTATTTTTTTCGATAATGGCGGTTTTAAAGCCGAGTTGAGCGGCTCGGATGGCGGTTTCGTAGCCGCCGGGGCCGGAGCCGATGACCACCACATCGTAGCGGGCGTTGTTAGCCATATCTGATCTGCAGGGGGTTTTTGCGTGGATGCTTCAAACCTCCCAAAAATAACCGCTGGTCTGTGTAATTGCCTGGATTCTCCGGCAAGCTTATGTGAAATCGCTGGAAGGAATCAGCGGGGGCGTAGCCATGGCATGGGATTCAGCACCTGGCCGCCTCGGAAGAGGGAAAAGAACACGCCGGCGCGTTTGGGTTCGGCCTCGGTGCCGGCGCGTCCGATGAGCTGTCCGGCCCGGACTTGCTGGCCGACCGATACGTACACAAGCGACAGGTTGCTGTAGAAGGTCTGGTATTCGCCGTGCTGGATGAGGATATACGTTCCGTACTCGGGCATGGCATCAATGGCGATCACGCGGCCGTCGAAGACTGCGCGTACTTCGGCCTGCGGTGCCGTGGCAATCAGAATACCAGGATTGGGCGTGCGCGTGCCATAGACGGGATTGACTACTTCGCCAAAAGGCTCGACGACGGCGCCTTCGGCCGGCCAGGGCAGGCGGCCCCGGTTTTGTTCAAACGATCCGGTCAGTTCGGCAAAGGCAACGGCTGCCGATGGATCGGCCGCTTCGCGGGTACGCCGGCGTTCCCGTTCGGCCGCCAGCAGCGCGCGGATGCGGGATTCCAGTTCGCGGGCTGCCTGGCGTTTTTGCGCCAGGGACTGCTCCAGCGAAGCGCGCTGGGCGCGCAGTGCTCGAATCACGCGACGGCGCTCGCGTTCCAGACGGGCCAGCCGTTGCCGTTCGGCTTCGGCTTCCTGAAGTAACTGCTCGGTTTCCTGTCGGGCCGCCAGGAGCTGCTGACGGCGTGCTTCCAGTGCGGCCGTTGCCTGCTGGATTGCTTCAAGCTTGGCCTGACGCTGACGCGCAAAACGGCCCAGGTATCGGGCCCGAATGAGCATCTGATTGATGGATTGCGCTGAAAGGAGCAGGGCCAGGTCGTGCATGCGGCCGTACTTGTAAGCGTGCAGGGCCCGGCGGCGATACTGGGCCTTCAGTTTTTCGATTTCCTGGCTGAGTGCCCGGGCCGCCTGTTGCAAGGAGTCGATCGTGCGGGCCAGCTCCTCCCGGCGTTGCCGGTAGCTTCGGATCAGTTCGCGTCGAATGGCAATCTGGCGTTCGATGCTTTCGAGCGTTTGCAGCGTAGCCGCCTCAGCTTCCGCCGTTTCGGCCAGCCTTGCTTCTTCCTGTTGGATCTGTTCACGAAGCGCCTGGAGGCGACGCTCAATTTCGGTGCGATTCTGAGTGGGTTGGGCCAGAGCGGTCAGGGCGCTCAGCGTGAGCAACAGGTATAGAAGCAAGCGCTTCATGGTCGTTCTCGCAGGGCTTGAAAGGGAATGCGGCGCGTGCGGTCGTCCGGATGCCAGACAAACGGTAGCTCCGGCGGGTTTAGTTGTAACGTGCGGTAGTATAGCCGGACGGTTACGCCAAGGTCGGGGCGTTCGAGCAGCAGCCGACGTGGAAGAAATAGTCGGCCAAACCGATCGAACGCTTCGAAGCGGTAAGCCTCAACAAGCGTGCCGACCACATCATAGCGTTCATAGCGAACTATGCGCCACCGGGCCGGGTCCACGACGTATCGATGCTGTCCCGTGGGGTCGCTCAAATAGTAATAACTGGAGTCGGCGGTTACATGCCAGCGTCCGGGTGGCGGATAGAGTGCGCCCAGCAGACTCAGAAACGGGTCGCTTTCGGTCAGCAGCGGCAGACGACGTACGGCTGGATCGACACGCGTGCCCGTGTACAGCCGATGATGGATGCGATCGTGCAGCAGCACACTGTCCGGGGTAATCAACAAGCGCGCGGCCTCAATGCCCCAACCAGGACTCAGGCGGATCAGAAGGGAGTCGTGCCGGCGAGCGACGATAGTGGCTGAGAGGTTATCGGTGCCTCCAGAGGTACGCATCTGCAGTCTGGCCTGGCCGATAAACGCGTAGAGGGTATCGAGCGGCAGACGGAGCTGGTGGCGAATCTGTTCGGCAGAATGATAAGGGAAGCGGGCGGGGAGGTCGGGGCGTTCAGCAAGGTGTGGACCACGGGCGCATCCGCCCAGCAGCAGGCCAGCTAACAATACGAAGAGCGACCAGGGCGAGCGCATAGTGCAGAAGCTCATTGATGCGTAGTGAGAAGACGCTGGAGGTAAGGGTTATCCGGGTTTTTCCGAAGCCCTTCTTGCCAGATACGTTGGGCCTCGTCCTGGTGGCCCATGCGGGCCAGTGCTTCGCCCAGGTAGGCGTAGGTAAGGGGACCGGCATGACCGGTCTGCAGCGCCTGCTGGAGCACGGCACGGGCTTGCTCAGATTGTCCGGCCTGGAGGTACAACCAGCCGAGCGTCTCCAGCATCCAGGGTTCAGGTTGGACAGGGAGGGCAGTAGCGGCTTCCTGGAGGGCGTTTTCGGTATGGTCGGTCATCCAGGCCACCACAGCGCAGTGGAGGCGTACGGAAGGCAGGCGGCGGCCCTGCTGCCGTGCCTGCCGGCAGGCTGCGCGTGCAGCCTCGGGTTGCTGCAGGCGGGCCAGCAGGTGGCCCTGTAGCGCGTAAAACTCCGCCGTCGTTTCTGTGGACTGTTCGGGCCATTCGGGCAGGTGCTTCAGAAAAGTTTCTACAAAGGGAAGGGCGGCCTCCGGTTGGCCCAGCAACAGGTAAGCATAAGCGGCCAGCCGTAAGAGTGCAGGCTGGTCCGGAAAGAGAAACAGCCCCTCTTCGACCACCTGTGTGCTGCGACGAGGCATACCGGCTTCCAGCCAGGCTTGTGCAGCCGCGCTCCAGATGGACAGATCGCGGGGATCGTATTGCAGGCTGCGGGTGAGCAATGCAGCCGCCCAGTCCGGGTGCCGATCGCGGTACAGGTGGGCCAGCAGACGAAGCGCTGCGACGTGGGTCGAGTCCTGACGCAACACGTCCTGCAACAGGGCACGTGCTTCCTGGAGGGCCTGTGGATCTGTGGGATGCTGAGTGATCAGGTGTCGTGCACGGGCCAGGAGGGCTTCTGGAGTCGAGGGATGGGGGGCAAGGCGGACCAGCAGGTGTGCGGCTACGGTGTCTCGGGGATCGAGTCGCAGCGTGCGTTCCAGTGCCCAGCGAGCCTTCTCGCGGAAGCCCTGGTGCAGGTAGAGCGTGCCCAGGATGCGCCAGAGGTGTGGCTGGTCGGGCTCCAAGGAAAGCAGTGTTTCCAGCGTACGCTGGGCGGCCAGTGAGTCGCCCGTGGCCAGTTGCAACGACCAGAGCACCCGGTACAGGCTGGTATCGGCGCCATAGCGGTCGCGCAACTGTTCGTAGAGCCGACGGGCCGTTATAAGATCCCCGCGCTGCTGCGCCCAGCGGGCCTGCCATTGCAGCACAGAGGGAGCCTCAGGATGGTACTGACGCATGAAGCGGATCGCCTCCTGGAGAGCTGCCGTTTCGCCGGTAGCTTCGAGCAAGTCGAGCCATTCGTGGCAGTAGCTGATCTCCTGCGGCGCCTGCCGACAGGCTCTTTCCGCATAGAAGCGGGCCGTAGGCAGATCATTTTCCTGGCGATAGGCACGCCCCAGGGTGCTCAGCAGGGCCGGTGTGTTCGGGAGCAGGTTCAGCGCCTCTTCGAGCAGCGGAATGGCTCTATCTGGCTGGCCGACTTCCAGGTAGGTCAGGCTACGCACCAGCAATTGCTGTGCCCGCAATGTGTCAGATAGCGCGGACTGGGCAAAAGCCTGGACAGCGACCAATCCCAACAGCCCAATCAGGAATGATAATCGCCAGAGGACCATCTGCACCCGGTTGACCGATGTGTCTTGCGTTCTCCAAAACGAAGCCGTCAGGTTAGAGGTTTCAAAAAAGCAACGCCTGGCTATTGAGAAGCCAGGCGTTGAAAGTCGCTTGGGGGCTGGAATGTTACTGGCCAGGTAACAGCGGGTTTTGCACGACCAACCCTCGCGATTCGGCCAGTACCCGGTTCATGTCAACGCGAATGGTCACTTCATTAGAGAGCAGGTTCCCCTGCTCGTCATAGAGAATCAGCGGGTCATACAGGTCCATCTCGTTGGCTGGCGGGATATAGTCGGGCACAAAGACCCGGGTGCCGAGGTCGCCGTCGTTGAGGTTGGGGTTGGTATTGATTTCCCGCAGCATGACGGGCAGGCGGATGCCCAGGTCGTGCATGCGCCGGGCTTCCAGGAAAAGGATTTCCTGGCGCATCAGATACAGGAGGCGAACCAGCGCGGTCCCGCTGGCCGCGTCGATGTCTGCATCGGTAACCGATGTGGCCGAGACCAGCGGGACGGTAACCAGTCCCGGCCGGTCTTTGACCAGGCCTGCTCGGAACGGTGCTCCCGGCTCATCGGCGATCAGAATTGAAGAACTACGGGGGCGAGGATTCAGGTCGTTATCCAGCCGCGGGTCGTCGTCCTGGAATTCGGCAACCGGGCGTGAGGCCGCCAGGGCGCGGGCCGCTTTCATGAAGCTGCGCGCTGCGGCTTCGTCTCCATTGGCCAGGGCGACCTCTGCCCGAATCAGGAGCATTTCTTCGGCTTTGGCGACCGGAATCGGGCTTTCCCGGTCGATGTATTTGGGATCCAGGAAGTCTAGGCGGGGGAGTGGTTGCATTTCCTGCAGGGCACGGGCGACCAGGTAGGCCCAGGGGGCGTTGTCAATGGAGCTGGCGTCGAACCCCTGGGCAAAGAGAAACTCGGGATCGGCGGCAAGCACCTGCTGGGCGAACTGATCGGCCGGACCAGCATGGCCTAATGCGCGATGGGCGCGGGCCAATGCGGCGCGTGCTGCCAGATCCAGCGATACCCCGTCGGGCAACTCGGCACTGGTGCCCAGGGCCTGTTCCAGATCAGTGAGCGCGCGCTCCAGCAACTGAGCGGCCGGTACGGGCGCGCCATCTTTTTCGATGGGCGCCGCAACAAAGTTCTCGCCCAGCATGAGAAAGGCCATTCCCCGGTAGTAGTGGGCCTCGGCCAGTTGCTCAGGGGTGGCCCGCTCGTCGTCGGGTGCCACTTCATTGATCAGGAAGTCGGCCAGGGCCCGGAGTTCCTGCAGGTTCCAGTAGGGACCGGTAAAGCGGCTGGTCCGGTCCATATCGACCGGTTTGATGTCGCGGGGGAAGTCATAGACCGTGCCGCCCAGGCCGGTTCCGTTGATGGAGAAGTTGTCCGTGACAAATTCCGTGATAACCACCACGGCACCCAGAGCACGGGCGAATTGGGCGCGTAGGCCCGGCAGCAGCGCCTTTACAGGCTCTGGTGCTTTCTGAAAATCTTCCAATGTGGTACGTGGATTCTCAACGCGGGTAGGATCCAGGAAATCGCAGCCTGAGCCATAGAGACCCAGCAGGAACAGGCCCGTTGACAGTCCAATCAGACGAATCGTGCGTCGCATCGTTTTAGCCAGATGGTTTGCCATCGCATTAGAGGGTCACCTGAACCGCGAAGCGGAACTGGCGCGGTGGGGACAGGGTGATGCTCTGCACACCGCCCAGCTGCAGATCGCCGGGAGCCGCCCATCCGGCCAGTTCCGGATCGACCAGGTCCTGCTTGGCAAATGTATACACGTTGCGGACGCTGAAGCTGATACTGGCGCGTTGTACCGGAAGATTTTGTAGCAAGGTGCGCGGCACGTTGTAACGGAGCGAGAGCTCCCGGATTTTTAGGTAATCGCCATTTTTGAGCAGCGCCACAAACGCTTCTCGATAACGAAACTTGCCAATTTCGTTACCATTAAGGTCATAGCGGGTGGGAAAAACTGTGCGTTCAATGCCATTGAACGAAGCCCATGCGCTGCCATAGTCGGCTACAAGGCTACCTGTAGCCCAGTCAGCTAAGGCATAAAACTGGAGTCGATTGTTAAACAGCGTGAGGGTTGTGGAAATCGATCCCGTTTGGGTAGGATAAGGTGTCTTTCCGATAAACTGGAACTCAGAAGCATCGGGCAATCCATCTCCGTTGGTATCGATAGGCACGGTTACGTACCACTCACCTACAGGATGCCCTTCCTCCACCCGCTGCCAGGGTTCGAAAATGGCGAAGGGTGGGGCGCCGCCCATATCAACCATGCGATTGCGGAAGCCATGGTAGCTGAGCCCGATGGACCATTGCAGGTCCCGCCGATTGAACACGTACACCTCCGCTGCCAGTTCGACGCCGGTGTTTTCGATCGTACCGACGTTCCGCAACTGCGTCCCCTTGCCCGTGACCGGTTGTTCTGGCACAAACAAGAGCGCGTCGGTAGTGCGGGCCCGGTAGAACGTGACGTTCAGACTCAGGCGGTTTCGGAACAGCACCGCGTCGAAGCCCCCTTCCAGGGTAGCGGTCCGTTCCGGTTTGAGTTCGGGATTGCCGGGGTTATCGAAGCGCGGCGCACTTTCCCCCCGGAAGGGCGTGGCCTGGAAGGTCACGTCCCGGGCAAACGGCGAGGGAAACTTGCCGGTTTCGCCATAGGCCAGGCGCAGCTTGAGCACCGGCACCAGGTTGCCCAGCATAGTGCGCCAGAAACGCTCCTCGTGGATGTTATAGGAGAGCCCGATCTTCGGATAGGCCTGCAGGCCTACCTCTTTCCCGAACGCGCTGTTACCATCCAGGCGCAGGCCCGCTTCTAGGAAGAGGCGGTCGTAGAGGCTGAGCTGTTCC
>JALSJJ010000250.1 GCA_026989375.1 Rhodothermus sp. | reverse complement strand
CGAAGGGGAGGGGGGACTTTGAGATGCCCGCAGATTTGTCATCTGACGGCCTTGCCCTATCTGATCACAGCCTGTAACTCAAAGAATTTGCTCCCCCTTTTAGGGGGAGCTGTCCGTAAAAACCTACGACGGAGAGACGATCGCCGTCGCGATTTGCTCCCCCTTTTAGGGGGAGCTGTCCGAAGGACTGAGGGGGTGTTTTTCTTTCGGGCAAGAGGCCAGCGCCTGGGCCGGTGGCGATAAGGGTTGAGTCTTGGCCCCTCCCCTGTCCCCCGCCCCAAAGGGGAGGGGGGACTTAAGAGATAAGCTTTGCCCAGTGTCTGGCGTAGGCGTTAGAATGCGCCTTGTCGCGCAGGTCCCAAAGCTTTGCTCCCCCTTGCGGGGAGGCTGCCCGGAGGACTGAGGGGTGATCTATTTCGGCCAAAGCGTCCACGTATGAGACCGTGGCGATAGAGGTTGATCCAGGCTCCTCCGGAGGAGAGGAGAACTCTGCGATACCCGCAGACTTACCCCCGACGGCCTGGCCTTGCTGTGAAGACCGAGGAGGCTTCCATCTCAGGAAGGAACTGTTGTAGCGTGACGGCAACGGGTTAAACGCGAGAAGCAATTGGGCACAGAACGAATTTGGCAGACACAACAGCCAGTCTGCAGGCAAAGATTCATGCCATCTCGCGGCGGCGCACTTCTTCAAGCACTCGGCGGGCGATTGTGCGTGCCAGATCGGGGGCGTTGCCCCAGGCCCGGTTGTTCGCGATCACATTCACCGTCACCCCTTCGGTAGCCGCGCGAAACACAAGCGCGGTAGCATCGAGCACCATGTCCCGAGCCTGACGGGTGCCGGCCAGCTCAGGCACGGGACGGTCGAAAGGATACGCACGGGCGTACGCCTCGGCATAGGTCATCTGCAGCGGGGTGAGCAGACGCACCACAGCATTTCGGTCGGCAGCCGTAAAGCGCTCGCCGCAGAGCCGCCACTGCCGGCGTAGTGGAGGCAACCAGGTCCAGTGGCTGAAGACGAATCCCAGACCGCGCCGGTCCAGCCAGTCGAAATAAGCCGGTGTGAGCAGATGGGGCGAACGCAGTTCCAGGTGGGCCTGTACCTCGCCGTTCAGTGCGTCAAAGAAGGCATCCAGTGCCGCAATGTTGGCCTCCGGATCGGGACTGTCGTCAACGCGCCGGTATTCCTGCTCGAAGATCACGCCCAGCAGGCGATCGCCCAGCACGTCGCGGGCCGGCTCGATAAACTGGCGGCGGCAGGCTTCGGCATCCAAATAGTGGGGGTTGGTCTCGTAGAGAACCCGGCCACCCCGGGTGCGACGCAACGTGGCCGCGAAAAACTGCTGCGGTGCCTTGAGCAAAAAGCAGGCGCACGGCGGGGCATGCGTGGCGTATTGTTGCAGCGTAAAGAGTGAGCTTGTCGGTCGGCCGTCTGCCTCACGCAGGGGACGGTAAAAGGTAAAGTCCAGCTCCAGTACGTCGAAGTGCGTGAAGTAGTCGCGCACCGAAGCGATGGGCAGCATGCGCTCCTCGAAGGTGCGGCCTTCAAGGCGGCGTGGCCTTGTTTTGATCGCGCGACGGTAATGCTCCGGATAGATCTGGCCGATCCAGCCTGCATAGCGGTCGCTGGCCGTGCCCAGCCGCAGGTTCGGATGTACGCGGCGCAGGTCGAAGGCTTCGATGCGAGCCAGGCGTTCCTCGATGGTTGCCGGCGTCATGGCTCTTCGGCAGGTTCGGGAGTCGGGCGCTGCTGCCGGCGGCGCCGCAGGCGCTGCTGCATATGGTGACCCGTCAGCAGCAGGCCGAGTGCGATAAACAGATAGTAGCTGAGCAGGCGCCAGAGCAACAGCGTGGGGGCCACAAAGTGGCGGGGCATCAGCGGACCAATAAACAATACGTAAAGACCTTCAACACCTCCGGCACCTCCTGGCGTGGGTAGGACGACCGATCCCAGCGTCATGGCCAGCGTCCGCATAAAAACGAGCACGGCATCAGCTTCGGGATAGACACTCCAGACCAGAAAAACCAGCAGCAAATGCCGGCTGATCCAGGCCGCCGAAGTGAGCAGAAAGCCCTTCAGGAAGAAGCCGAGGGGCTGGGAGCGGATGAGCTGTGTGCGCTCCTTCAGACTGAACAGCTCCTGAATGACGCGGGCACGGAATCGTCGCAGCCGTCGAAAGCGCAGGATACGCCGCGCCAGGCCTTCGAGCAGTTCGGGGCGGAAAAAAGTCGTGTAGGCAAAGAACGCCACCCAGCCCAGCGCCAGCCCAAGGTAGAGCAGAAACGTACCGCTACCCACCGTCCCCATCGCAGAGGGCAGGGCGGGTAGAAAAGGCAGCGCAGCCAGAATCACCACGATGGTGAAGGCAAAGAAAAGCTGGTCCAGTAAGATGGCAAACAGCAAAATGGCGGTGGTCTCGCCGACCGGTAGCCGCTGGTCCCGGGCAATGAACAGCGCCGCAAATGGGCCACCTCCGATGGCTGAAGGGGTTACGTTCGAAGAGAAATCCCACACGAGCTGGCAGCGAATCGCTGCGCGAAACGTCAGATGGCGGTGTGAGACGTAATGCAGACGCCAGGCGCCAAAGAGCACGCGTAGCCCTACAGTTCCAAGGCCAAGTATGAGCAGCAATGGATTGACTTCGTGCAGGGCTTCGACGAAGGCCTGCCAGTCGAACGTAAAGTAGGTAATCACAGCGACCACCACCAGGCTCAGTGCTATCGAACCCAGCAGACGGGCTCGCCAGGGCGAGGGCGCCCGGCCGTTCAGGGAAGGGGATTGTGGGGGAAGCGACATGCGTATTCAGGAGGTGGTGGCAGGGGCTTCGTGGTCGGATTCCAGCGCTTCGATGGCTGCTCGGAGCTTACGGTAGGTGTCGCGTAGCGCTTCAGGAATGACTTTCGTCTCGGCCAGCGTAGGCATGAAATTCGTATCCCCTTCCCATCGGGGGACCACATGCAGGTGCACATGGTCTGGAATGCCGGCGCCAGCCACCTTGCCCAGGTTCATGCCCACATTGAACCCGTCAGGCTTCAGCGCATACTTGAGCCAGCGGATGCAACGCGCTACGGTTTGCGCCATTTCGCACTGTTCTTCTGGCGTCAGGGCTTCATAGTCGGCCACCTGGCGGTAGGGGACGATCATCAGGTGACCGTTATTGTAAGGATATAAATTCATGATAACAAAAACATGGGTCCCCCGCCAGAGAATCAGGTTGTCGGCGTCGCGCCCTTCGGCGGCCAGACGTACAAACAGCGAAGGCGCACCTGGCTGGCTGAGCGGCTGCTCCACAACCCGCTCAATGTGCTGCGAGCGCCAGGGACTCCACAGTTGCTTCATGATCCTTTCAGGTTAGCTGGCTTTCCTACGTTTGGCTGTCGGGAAAAATCCGGCACGACCTAAAACTAAACGCGAATTTGCACGTTGCAAAGGGACAGCTGACGGAGAAATGATATGTTCGACCTGCGGCGCGCCGATCTGCACCTACATACGCGCTGCTCCGATGGCCTCCTGACTCCGGCTGAGCTGATAGACCGGGCCTGTGAGGCCGGCCTTTACTGCGTGGCCATTACGGATCACGACACGATCGAGGGGCTGGCCGAGGCAGAGCAGGCAGCAGCCCGCCGGGGCATGGTGGTTGTTCCCGGCGTAGAGTTGAGCGTGCAGGTGGACGACGAAGAGGTGCACCTGCTGGGCTACTTTTTCGATCCGGCCCATCCGGCGCTGAACGAAGCCCTGAAAGCTTACCAGGAGGCCCGGGTGCAGCGGTTTGAAGCGATGCTCGAACGCCTGCAGGAAGCCGGGGTGTCCCTCGCAGCAGACCAGGTGCGGGCAACAGTGGGCTATGGCGTGCCGGGGCGCCCGCACGTAGCGCAGGCGCTGGTGGCAGCCGGCTATGCCACCAGCTATACCGAAGCATTTCAGCGCTACCTGCTGCCTGACGGTCCGGGCTACGTGCCCAAACCGGCCTGGACCGCTGCCGAGGCCGTTGCTATCCTGCACGAGGCCGGTGGCATCGCGGTGCTGGCTCATCCCGGAGAACACCTGCGCGATCGGGTCTTTCGGGTGCTGCTCGAAGCCGGCCTCGATGGTGTCGAGGTGATCCACCCCTCCCACAGCTACTATCTTGTCCAGCATTACCGGCAGGTAGCGCGCGATTTTGGCCTGCTGGAAACAGGCGGATCGGATTATCATGGACACCGCGCCCGCGACGATGCACTGCTTGGCACATACACGATCCCGTACCCCCGTGTAGAACGATTGCGCCAGACGCTTCGCGTTCGTTCAGCATAGCTCCAGAAGTCAACCATGCCGACGTACCTCGAAGGACACTATCGAGTAGAGCAGGTTCAGGTGGCCATTGTGGTCAGCCGCTTCAACCATTTTATCACAGAACGCCTGCTCGAAGGAGCCCTCGATACGCTGCAACGTCAGGGGGTCGATCTGGACCGGGTCACGGTGGTGCGTTGTCCCGGGGCCTTCGAGATGCCGCTGGTCGCCCGCAAGCTGGCCCGCTCGGGTCGCTATGACGCGATCATCTGTCTGGGAGCGGTGATCCGAGGGGCTACCAGTCATTTCGAGTATGTGGCTGGCGGTGCTGCCCAGGGACTGGCGCGCACGATGCTCGATACGGAGGTGCCGATCATCTTCGGCGTGCTGACGACCGACACGATCGAGCAGGCCATTGAGCGGGCAGGCACAAAGGCCGGCAACAAAGGGGCCGAAGCAGCCCTGACGGCCCTGGAGATGATCGATCTGATGCGCAAGCTGGACTGATCCATGCGCGGGTTGTGGCTGCTGATGTTGATCGGGCTGGTCGGCAACGCCCCGGCGCAACCGACCGGACGCTGGCAGGCCCATACGTCGATGCGGCAGGTGACGGATCTTGCCCTGGCGCCTACGGCTGTATGGGTGGCGACCGAAGGCGGAGTGTTTCGCTACAACCTGGAAGATGCCAGCCTGCAGCGCTTTACAGCCGTAGAAGGATTGCATCAGGTGGGCGTGCGCGCGCTGACATGGGACTCCCGGCGCCAGGTGCTGTGGATCGGATACGACGATGGGGTTATCGACCGACTCGATCCGGCTACCGGAACCATCCGCGCCTTCTTCGACATTGCACGGGCCGAACGTTTCCCGGATCGCCAGATCCTGCGGTTGTACATGCAGGGCGATACGTTGCTGGTAGCCACGGCCTTTGGCGTGGTGGTGTTCGACCCGATAACAGGCGTTGTGCGCGACACCTACACGCAGTTTGGGGCTTTTTCGGATATCTCGATCTATGATCTGGCTATAGGCCCCGGCCCCGACGGCCAGCCCACACTCTGGCTGGCGACGGCACAGGGGGTGGCTTACGCGCCGCTGACCCATCCCAATCTGCAAGATCCGACGGCCTGGACACTGGAGACGAACGGCCTGGACGGACGATTGCCCGCGTACACAGTCGCTCTGCATGCGGGAACGCTGTACGTCGGGCTGCGGCGTGGACTGGCAACCCGCCTGCCTGATGGGACCTATACGCTTCAATGGGACGGTGAAGCTGTAACCGATCTGAAGTCGCTGGGAACGCTGTTGCTGGGCGCAGCCAGTGGCCGTTTGCTGTTGATCAACGCAACCCCTTCGGTCCGGGTGCTCGATAGCGACAGCCTGCGTCGCCCGGTACGACTGGCTACCCGTAACGGCGTGCTCTGGATCGGAGATGAGGAACGCGGTCTGCTACAGGCAGCCATTCCCGAGGCAAACACTGCTCGCCTGGAGATCCTGCAGACCATCTTGCCCGAAGGACCGTACGTGAACGTCTTTGCCGATCTGGCCATGGATCCCGCCGGCAACCTGTGGGCGACCGACGCAGCTACTGGCGGAACAGCGGGTTTTCATCGAATGGATGCCAACGGACGATGGATCGCTTATTTGCCACCTGATCTGGGCGGTCGCGCGACGTTTCGTCCGGTACATGCCGACGCCGCGGGCAACGTCTGGGTCGGATCCTACGGGAACGGTCTGGTGCAGGTGACCCCGGACGGCACGATCCAGTTCTATGATGCCACAAACTCGACGTTGGAGCCGGCTGCCGGAACGCAGAACTTTATCATCGTGCGTGGACTGGCTTCGGATCCAGAAGGACGCCTCTGGGTGGCTAACCTGACCGCCCCCAATCCCCTGCACGTGCGGCTACCTGACGGCACCTGGCAACGCGCGCCGATCCCGTCCTGCATCAACGCGCTCAGCACCACACTGGGCCCCCTGCTGGTGGACGAATACGGCCAGCTCTGGATCGTGGCCGTCAGCCGCGGCAACCTGCGTATCAACACAGGACTGATCCTCTACGATCCCGGTGACGATCCGACCCGCACCGATGACGATGCCTGCCGCTACCTGAATGAGCGAGGGAGTGGCGGGCAAGGGTTACCGGGCGTGGCCGTGCAGGCTCTGGCCGAAGATCGGGACGGCCGCATCTGGATCGGCACTACTGAAGGTCTGGCCTACGTGCTCAACCACCCGTTCGTGGCCTCCGACCCCAATACGGTGCCCGTCTGGCCACTGGTAGCAGAACGACAGCCCGGGACGAACCCCTTCCTGCTCAGTGGACTTTCGGTGAACGACCTGGCCGTCGATCCAGCAAACCGCCTGTGGGTAGCGACCGACGAAGGGGTGTACGTCGTGGAGCAGACCGGCGTTGATTTTCGCATCGCGGCCCATTTTACCCAGGACAACAGCCCCCTGCTCTCCAACGTCGTACAGGCTATCGCCATTGATGCACGCAGCGGACGCGTGTTTCTGGCTACAGCAGCCGGACTGATCAGCTACCAGGGCGATGCAATCGCGCCGGCGGAACAGGTTCGGCCGCTGTTTGTTTACCCGAACCCGGTACGCGTCGGACCGGAAGAGGACGCGATCGTGTTCATTGAAGGCCTGGTCGAGGCAACTGAGCTCCGGATTGTAACGGTAGATGGCCGGCTGGTGACCAGCTTCCCGACGCGAGGGGGGCGGGTCCGGTGGGATGGACGCGACCGCTACGGCCGCCCGGTACCCTCGGGTGTCTATCTGATTGTAGCGGTCGGACAGAACGGCGAAGGCACGGCCTACGGCAAGGTGGCGATTCTTCGATGAAGACTCACCATATGTCCACCAAAAGTTTAAGCCGAAGCAGGGCCGGATCCTTGAGAAAGCTGTGCCGTTCTGCTAAATTGGAAAATCTCACCACGACGTGGTGACCGTAGCTCAGCTGGTTAGAGCGCCAGGTTGTGGCCCTGGAGGTCGGGGGTTCAAATCCCCTCGGTCACCCTTTTTTTCATGCCCGTACATGCCGCGTTCGTCTAGGGGTCTAGGACGCCGGTCTTTCAAGCCGGTAACACGGGTTCAAATCCCGTACGCGGCACCAGGCGCCTGTCCTGAAGGGCAGGCGCTTTTTCTTTTACATCGAAAATGACCGGACAAAGGACGCTAAGAGTAATCGCACTCAGGCCCGTTTCCTCATCGCCACCGTCCTGTACGCTGGCGCTTTGTCTGGAAGAGAAGTACCCCCTCAGTCCTTCGGACAGCTCCCCCTGGAAGG
>JALSJJ010000249.1 GCA_026989375.1 Rhodothermus sp. | reverse complement strand
TTTCTACGAAAGCTATGCCGTCTTTCACCGGCGCTATGGCGGTGATCTGCAGGGCGTGATCGATCGGCTTGACTATCTGCAGGAGCTGGGCATCACGGCGATCTACTTCAACCCTGTCTTCTATGCGCGTTCGCTCCATAAATATGACGGCAACACCTTCCATCACATTGACCCATACTTTGGCCCTGATCCCGAAGGAGACCTGGCCCTCATGGCACAGGAAACCGAGGACCCGAACACCTGGCACTGGACCGCGGCCGACAGCCTGTTTCTGCGATTGATTCAGGAAGCGCATGCCCGGGGTATGCGCGTGATCCTCGATGGGGTGTTCAACCACACGGGCCGCGACTTTTTCGCCTTTGCAGATCTGCGCCGCCGCCAGCAAAACTCGCCCTACAAGGACTGGTACATTGTCTACAGCTTCGACGATCCAGCGACCCCTGATACGAACGAGTTCGACTATGAAGGGTGGTGGGGCGTCAAGACGCTGCCTGTCTTTGCCGATAATGAAGACGGCACCGATCTGCATCCCGGGCCCAAACGCTACATCTTCCACGCCACGGCGCGCTGGATGGACCCTGACGGCGATGGTGATCCATCCGACGGCATCGACGGTTGGCGACTGGACGTGACAAACGAGGTGCCTGTAGGCTTCTGGGCGGACTGGAACGCCTATGTACGGGAGCTGAATCCGAATGCCTACACGGTCACCGAGCTCTGGCAGGATGCCAGTGAAATGATCGTGCAGGGTGGCTTTTCGGCGACGATGAACTACTTCGCGTTTGCCTTTCCGGTCAAGGCCTTTCTGATTGATTATGGGCTGGATGCCTCTGCCTTTGCCCGGCTGCTTGAGGAGCGGCGCAGCCGGTACCCGCGTGTTGTGCAATATGCCATGCAGAATCTGATCGACTCGCACGATACGGACCGGCTGGCCTCGATGATTGTCAATCGGGATCCTGCCGATGTCCAGCGGGAGCAATTTGGGTATGACCGCGACAATTCTCCCCGGCACAATCCTGCCTATGACGTGCAGGCACCGGACAGCGTCGATCGGGCCATTCAGCGACTGGTAGCCCTCTTTCAGATGACGTATGTGGGCGCCCCGATGATCTACTACGGTACGGAGGCCGGCATGTGGGGCGCCGATGACCCGGACGACCGAAAGCCCATGGTATGGCCCGAGTTACGCTATGAGGACGAAGCGTCTGACCCGCTGGGCCGGCCACGCCGACCCGATCCAGTGCGGTTCGACAGCACCCTGTTTCGCTTTTATCAGCAGGCCATTGCGCTGCGGACGCAATCGGCTGCGCTGCGGCGTGGAACGTTCAAGGTGCTGGCCGCTGAAGGTGGGCTGTTTGCGTTTCTCCGGACGCTGGACGACGAGCAGGTCTTGGTGGTGCTCAATCGGGAAGAGACTGCCCGGAAAATCGCGCTGTCGCTGCCTGAGGCGGCCCGTTTCCGGGTACAGTTGACCACGGTATCTAAGGGCTATGTGATAACGCCGGCAGCCGATACGCTTCACCTGACGTTGCCGCCGCTGAGCGGGCTGGTTCTGGCACGCTGACGGCACGCCTTCAGAAAAGCACCCCCTCAGGCCTTTGCTCCCCCTGGAGGGGGAGCGAGTTTTCTGGATTCAGCAACTAATTTCGACGTATCGGCCAGATTCCTGACAAAGCTTTTTTCCAGGGAGGGGGCTCCACCACCATTGTCACTGTCTCGGCCTTTGTTGCTGTTGTTGTGAGGAAGCACCCCCTCAGCCCTTCGGACAGCTCCCCCTGAGAGGGGGAGCAGAGGGTTGGGATTGGGCGATTGGGTTGATTGGGGCACAGCCTCTGGATAGCTGACAAAACTTTTTTCTTTGCCTCCCCCCTCCCGGCTGGAGAGGGGCTCCGACCAAGCTTGCCGATCCAGCCGCTGTGCTGTTTTTTTGAGTCACCGCGCTGATTTTACCATCACCCCCTCAGTCGCTTCGCGACAGCTCCCCCTGAGAGGGGGAGCAAGTTTTTTTGATTTACAGGCTGTGGTCAGATATGGCACGGCTGTCGAGTGGCAGGTTGGTGTATATCGCAGAGCTCTCCCTCCCCAGAGGGGAGGGGTTCAAACTAATCCCATCTGTAAACCCGACCGTTTTTCCTGCCGCCGGCACGCCTCCAGAGAAGCACCCCCTCCGTCCTTTGGCCAGCTTCCCTTACAAGGGGGAGCGGAATTGATCTGGCTTGGCCGTGCAAATTGTAACACGGAAGTATAGTTATCAAGCGAAATGGTCTTCCAGGTTCCCCCTCCCCGCTGGGGAGGGGGACAGGAGGAGGGGCCTATTCCTTCCCGCCGATTCAGCCGCTGTGCTGTCTCTGAACGCAGCGCTGTTCCCGACAGACACCCCCTTCGTCCTTCGGACAGCTCCCCCTCAAAGGGGGAGCAAGACTTTATGGCTTGGCCACATAACGTTTACTCCAGCACAATTGCCCCATTCCGGGCAAAGCTTCTTCGTTACGTCCCCCCTCCCCGCTGGGGAGGGGGACAGGGGAAGGGGCCATGACTCAACCCCTATCGCCACGGCCCCATACGCTGACGCCCTGCCCGAAAGAGAAAAAACTCCTCAGGCCCTTCGGGCCAACTCCCCCTATAAGGGAAAGCAGATCTTTTCTGGTTTTTGGATCATTATAAGATCTGGCGCGGCCGCCGGGTAGCGGGCTTATGCACCGCTCAATGCATGTCTCCCGTCCAAAGGGAAGAGAGGCAGAGGAGTCACAGCATTGTCTGTGATTGCCAACGTTTCAAAGGTTGCTTTTCAGACCCGGCTCTTCTGAAAGGCGTGAGCGGCAGGTGCGCTATGGGTAGTTGCGTGCACTCCGCTCGGCGGAAAATAAAGGGTCAGCTTCCTGCTTGAGAAAGGACGTTGCGGTCGAGATATTGCAACAGGCGTTCAGCTTCGCGGTGGTGGTGAAGGGTGTGGGCTGGATCGGGCGGCGTTGGCGCATAGCAGGCCGCTTCACAGGTGGCCAGCAGGTGCCGTAGACGGGTTACGACTGCTTCGGGGAGGCCACGCTGGCGCAGGCGTTCGCATAGTTGAGTATGCGTCAGGCCGCGCACGTCTGCCTCCAGGTAGCGTCCGGCCGCCAGCCGCAGCGTCGTTTCCAGGCGTTGATAGAACAGACGTGGCTCCAGCGTAGCCGGTGGAAGGGTTGCGGAACGGCTCAATGTCGGACGATCAGGGTGACCGGGCTGTTGACGCCGTCGTAGCCAGAGCAGCAGGGCAAGCAGCGCGAGCAAACCGCCCCCTACGTAGGGAAGCAGTCGGCGTGCTTGAAGAAATGGGGGATGAGAGCTTGTGGGAGGGGGCGTCGCCACCGAGGCGGCAGGGGCAACGGGTTCCGGATGTACCACCAGCGTAGGAAGCGAGGCCGTCAGCGTGCGGTAAACACCGCCTTCTGGATCGAAGTAGGCAAAACGGATGGGTGGCAGGGAAAACCGTCCGGCCCGGCGGGGCACGAGCACGTAGGTCAGCGTGCGGGTGCCGGTCAGACGTTTACCTCTGCGATTGAGCGTCAGGGCATCGTTCGTGAGATAGCGTGCGAAGCTGGTATCCACGTCGGGTTGCGGTACGGTTAGCGTGGGCAGGTTGCCGGTGCCGGAGAGTTGGAGCGTGACGGTTACCGGCTCGCCGGCCGTGACTTCGGTGGGTGTGGCTTCGGCTTCCAGGCGAAATTGGCCTACGGCATCGACGAAGTCAGGGGGGGCGCCATCAGGAAGGGGCCGTACCGATACGGTAAGGGCCGGAGCGCTCACGCGGCGGGGTTGGCTATGGCTCGGATTCAGCAACGTAGCAAAAGGATCCAGCGGGTCGGGCCGTTGGGAGACTTCGCTTTCTACCGTGAGTGAATCGATGTGCAGGATGCCGCTACGCGTAGGAAACAGCGCAATGCGCTGCAAGACGAACGTGTAGTAAGGGATACCGTGGCGCAGCACGCGTTCGGGCAACGGGCGGTCCTCGACGTCCAGCGTTTCACGCCAGAATCCTTCTGTTTCCCAGGAGCCTATCAGACGATTACGCCAGACCTGCAAGCCTTCCCGGAAGAACAGCCGGTATTCCAATACGGTTTGCTGGTGTTCATAAGGCGTAGTGGGTTGCAGGGTGGCTTCGATGAACAGATCAGGTGTGATAGGGGAGGGGGCCGGAGCAACGGCGGTAGGAGGTGCTGTGGGGGTATCGTAGACGATCAATGCGATAGGCTCGGTGCTTAGCGTCTGATCACCCACCTGCAACCGGAAAGCCCCGATGCGGGCCCTTCCTGGACGCACCGGACGAAAACGCCAGCTATAGCGAATACGTTGCTGGATGCGTCCGCCGGTCAAGGAATACTGGCGATGGACGGTGGGCATCGGGTAAACAAGTGCCAGCCCTTCGGTGGGAGGGGGCTCTGGCATGCGCAACGCATTGGGAAGAGAGCCGATAACTTCGACGGTATAAACGACCGTTTCTCTCAGGCCAATCTGGGTACGGCTGACGCGGGCCTGGATTTCCACGGTCCAGCGCTGTGCGATCGCCGGAACCGCCCACACGCTTAGCAACAGCAGCAAAGCGCACTTGCACCGCATGCCACTTCACCAGTCTTTTTCGGCCTTGCGGGGAGGGGTAGGCAATCGAAGGGCCCGCCTGAGGGCTTCCCGTTCCTGACGTTGTAGGGCGTCCAGTAGCCGGGCAACCATTTCGGGCGAAAGCTGTGCAGGAGTGTCAGGTATACGAGAGGAAACGGGGGGTGAAGATTGCTGGAGCGTATTGCTTTCGGGGGAAGGGCGGTCGGCGTTCTTGCGCTGGCTATTGCCTGTCGATTGTTGGCCTGCAGTGTCCCGAGCATCGGTGCCATCCGAGTCGTTCTGTGCGCCATGGTTGGACGAAGCAGGCGGTGGGGGGGAAGGCGGCAGGTGGCGCAGCACGTATTCGTAGTTAAAACGAGCATCTTCGAAGTCTGGATCGGCCAGCAGGGCCGTACGGTAGTAGTGGAGGGCCGCCTGCAGGTCGCCTTCGGCGAAAGCCGCATTGCCGGCGTTGTAGGCCGCGCGTGCCCGTTCAGCGTCATTGGGGGCCATACGGAGTGCCGCGTCAAAAGCAGCACGGGCAGCACCCGTTTCGCCCAGGTGTAGTAAGGCAGCCCCCAGATTGTGTTGCAGACCGAAGCGTATAGCAGAATTTTGCGTCAGGAGCAGTCCCTGTCGGTAAAGTTCGGCCGCTTCAGCATAGCGTCCGGCGTGGTAGGCCGCATTGCCGCGACGGCCCTGGCGGACGCCGTCGTCCGAAGAAAAGAGCAACAATAGCGTTAGACCCAGCAGCAAGCGCACCATTTCAGGCAGGCTGGAGTGTTTGACGGCGTTCGGGCAGCAGTGCTTCGAGCGTCAGCAACAGCAGCGCCAGCGCCAGCGGCCACTGATAACGCTCGGCATAGGTTTCGAACGTCTCGGTGGCGATCAGGGTTCGGGAGAATCCGTCCAGTTGTTCCAGCAGGGCGGGCACTACGTGCTTGGTGCGCCCGAGGTGCAGATACCCTTCTGGACCGGCCAGGGCCTGCAACGTGGCTGGTTCCAGGCGGGTGTACACAATCCGGCCTGCCGCATCACGCTTGACGCCTGCACGGCGGCCATTTCGATAGATTGGAATCGGTGCGCCTTCAGGTTCGCCCACACCGATGGCCAGTCGTTCGATGCCTGCCTCTTGCAGTTTGCGGAGGGCTTGCTCGAACCCTTCAGCGTGATTTTCGCCGTCGGAGACGATCAGCAGCACGCGACTGCGTGGGGTTTCTGCCCGTTGGGGCGTCTCGAAAGCCTGCAGGGCCACCTGGATCATCCGAACGTAGTCGGTGCCGGGCGTGGGAATCAGGGACGGATCGGCCGCATCCAGAAACAGCCGTACCGCTCCGTAATCGGTGGTAAGCGGACACTGGAGGAAGGCATCGCCGGCAAATAGAATTAATCCGACCCGATCACCTTCAAGCTGGTCGAGCAGGCGATACAGCTCGTAGCGGGCACGGGTCAGCCGATTGGGGGCCACGTCTTCTGCCAACATAGAAGCCGACACGTCCAGTGCAATCAACAGGTCGAGGCCCCGGCGCTCTGCCTGGCGTGGTTGCAGGCCTATACGGGGACCGGCGAGGGCCAGTCCGAGCAGGGCAATGGCGGTCAGCAGCAAAGCAGCACGTAGGCGGGCGCGACCAGGGGCCGATCCGATCAACTGTGCAATGAGCTCGGGATCGCCCAACCGTTGCAGATCACGCTGGCGGCGGCGTGCGGCCCACCACCATAGCAGAGCCACGCCGGGCACAGCAGCCAACGTCCAGAGTCCTTCGGGATGGAGCCAGTGCAGGTTCATGTGACCACAAGCCGACGCAGCCGGGTGTTGCGCAGCACGAGTTCCAGCAAAATCAACAGCAAAGCCGGGCCCAGAAAGAAGGCATAGCGCTCCTGGACGGTCTCGTAGCGGGTAACCGCGACCGGGCTTTTCTCCAGGCGATCGATTTCGGTGTAGATGGCCTCCAATGTGGAGGCGTCGGTGGCGCGGAAGTACCGACCGCCTGTTTTCTCGGCCACCTCACGCATCATCGTCTCGTCGATCTCTACAGGAACAGGCTGCCGCTGCGTGCCAAACGGCGTTTGTACCGGATAAGGCGCTTCGCCGTGACCACTGAGCCCGATTGTGTAGATGCGAATGCCGGTCTGCCGCGCCAGTTCGGCCGCCGTGAGCGGATCGATCTCCCCCCGGTTGTTCTGGCCATCGGTCAGCAGAATGATCACTTTGCTACGCGCTTCGGAATCTTTAAGCCGGTTGATGGCAGTGGCAAGGGCGGTCCCGATGGCTGTGCCGTCTTCCAGGCGTCCTACTTGCAGACGTTGCAGGATGGTGCGTAAAAAACGATAATCCAGGGTAGGGGGCACCTGCGTAAAGGCCTGTCCGGCAAAAACGACAAGACCAATCCGATCGGCCTGGCGTCCCTGAATAAACTGCATGGCCGTACGACGCGCCACCTCGAAGCGACTGGGTGAAAAGTCTTGCGCGAGCATCGAGGATGACAGATCGAGCACGAGCATCAGATCGCGTCCCTCAATTGTGCGTTTTTCAAAGACGTGTTGCTCCTGGGGGCGGGCCAGTGCCAGAATGCCCAGCGCCAGCGCGATCAGACGCAACGCAAAGGGAAGCTCCCGCAGCCGACTCCAGAACGTGCGGGGAGCTTCCCGAAGAGGATGAATGCTACTGTAGCGCAGATCACCGCCGGCGTGGCGATGTTGCCACCAACGCACTCCTATGAGCAAGGGAAGCAATACCAGAAGCGCCAGCCACGCGGGCGTTGCAAACGTCATGGTCCGGGAGTCTTCGGCCCCTCGTTCAAAACAACTCCCACGAAGGAACCTCCCAGGGGTTTCAGCGCAGGACCACGAAGGTACGTTGAGCTTGGAAGCGGCCGGCTTGCAGGCGCACCAGATACAACCCCGGCGGCAGGGCATGCACCGGCACCACCACCCGATACAACCCGGCCCCCTGCCGCCGATACCAAAACTCCTGCAACG
>JALSJJ010000248.1 GCA_026989375.1 Rhodothermus sp. | reverse complement strand
CTCCCTTAAAAGATAGGGACGGGGACATTGCCCTGGATCCCGTGGACGTACAGCTTTCGCTGGATGCAATGGAGCAGCCCGGGGCGTTCCCAACACAGGACCCTTCCTTACCTCCAGCAGCCAGAACATTGCCCCAGGCGATTCGCACGGCAGCGTGGTTTCAGATGGCATTAGCCTACGCTGAGCGCATACGGCAACATTTTGACGGCCAGGCCCTTGAGGTAGAACTGGCCAATGGCGAAGGAACGTTACGCGTCGAGACGCGGCGCAGACCGGACCACGTAGCGGTTTCCGTCCACCTCAGTGACCCTCAACTACGGGCTCTGGTGGCTGCGCACGCCGAGCGTATCCAGGAGGCCCTGCAGGCCCAGTATCAGACGGCCGTACAGTTTTCGCTCTCTGGGGGTGGGGACCATGGGGGGCAGCGTCAGGCTTTCGCCCGGACGTCCCCGCATGGCACATCGCTTGCTTCGAGTTCGGATGCTCCCGCACCCTCCCCCACAGAATCCTCCCGTGCTCGGATCCCTCGTCCCGGCAGTCGTCATGAATGGATTGGCTAAACCAGTATCATTATGCCTGCCCTGATTGCTTCCATCGACGAAATTCGTCAGCAGGCCCAGCAGTATACCCCCGGTACACCGGCGCCTCCTGATCAGGAGCTGGACAGGGAGGCCTTTCTGCGCCTGCTGGTAACCCAGTTGCGTTACCAGGATCCTATCAATCCGATGGACAGTCGCGAATTTGCGGCACAGCTGGCTCAGTTTACTACCGTCGAGCAACTCATCAGTATCAACGAAACCCTGGCCGCCCAGACCGATGCGTATGGGGCCCTGGCCCAGGGTATCCAGAACAGCGTGGCGGCTGGACTCGTAGGGAAGGTCATCGAAGCCGAAGGCGATCAGCTCACCTGGGGGGGCAAAGAACCTGTAGCTTTCCGAATTGAACTCAGTGACGCGGCGCAACAGGTCAGTATCCAGATTCGCAACGAAGCTGGCGAAGTAGTACGCACGCTTTATCTGGGTCCACGCGCAGCCGGTGAATATGACGTGGAATGGGACGGTCGCAACGAGGCCGGCGAAACGCTCCCTGCCGGTACCTACACCATCGAGGTACTTGCTGCCGATAGCAACGGCGAAACGGTGGCCGCTCGCTCTTTTGTACGCGGACGTGTAACCCGCGTGACGTTCGGCCCTGAAGGAATCCTGCTATGGATTGGCGACCGCTCGGTCCCCATGCAATCTGTCCGTGGCGTGGAATCAGGCGGATAAAGTACAGGGAACCCTTCACCATCCCTCTACGACCATGAACGTACAGGAACTGGCCGCACGCGTGCAGCCGGTACCGGGGAGGGCAGATCTCTCCCCGCAGGCACTGCGCACGCACGATCCCCCCACGACCTCGTTCGCCCAGGTGCTGCGCCAGGTGCAGGCGTCTGATGAAGGCGTGCGCCTTTCGGCCCATGCACGCCAGCGCATTGTCCAACGCGGTATTGCCTTTGACGACGTTTTAGCCCGACAACTTACCCGCGCCGTGCAGGAACTGTCGGCTAAAGGTGCTCGCGAAGCGCTGGTGTTGCATCCGGCAGCCGCCTTCATCGTCAGCGTCCCCAATCGCACCGTGGTGACAGCCCTCGACCGTCAGGAAATGCATCAGCGTATTTTCACCCAGATTGACAGTGCTTACCTCCTGTAATCTACCGGCAGGCCCCTTCTGGGATGCCGGTCGCTCGAGCCGATCGACCGACGCTCGAGCAAATCATCCGTTAACCTAACCAAGAGGAACAGCCATGGTTCGCTCGCTTCGCACCGGCGTCTCCGGACTCAAAAGCCATCAGGTCCGCATGGACGTCATCTCCAACAACATCGCCAACGTCAACACCACGGCCTTCAAACGCGGCCGTGCCGCCTTCAATGAACTGCTCGGCCAGACGCTGCTGGGCGTGGGCCGCACCGCCGGCGGCCGTGGTATCAATCCCGCCTACGTAGGCCTGGGTGTGGCCGTCGGGTCCATCGACGTCAATTTCGCCCAGGGCGCCCTCGAAAATACCGGCGTAGCCACCGATCTGGGCATCAACGGCGACGGCTTTTTCGTCGTCCGTGGTGGCGATCGCATCTACCTGACGCGCGCCGGTAACTTTTCGGTCAATCGGTTTGGCGAACTGGTGACCAACACTGGCCTGCAAGTGCAGGGCTGGGCTTTCGATGAAAAGGGCGAAACGCTGCGATCCGCTTCGCTGGAAGATGTGCGTATTCCGCTCAGCGCGACGTCTCCCCCCAAGCAAACGGAAAATATCTTTATACGTGGAAATCTAAGTGCAGAAGCGCTTGTCGGAGACACTCAGACTATCTCAACCATTGTCTACGACTCGCAGGGAAGAACCCAGACGATCATTATTGAATTCACGAAAACCAACAACAACGAATGGCAATGGCAGATCTTCGACGCTAATAACAACCCGATTCTGGACAGCGGCGGTAACCCTCAGACCGGTACGCTTTCCTTCAATAGCGATGGCACCATCGACCTTGACGGCGATCCGACCACCGGGCCAGACAGCGGGTCCCTGACCGCAACGTTTGAGTGGGATATCAATGGAGACGGCACCTTCGAGACGTTTACGTTAAACTTTGCCGATGAAAACGATGCCCTTACCCAGTTTGCCGGCTCCACGACGGTTTCGGTGCGTAACCAGGACGGCGTGCCTCCAGGCACCCTGATCGGTTTCAGCATCAACCAGGAGGGCATTGTCGAACTCAACTTCTCCAACGGCCACCAGCAAAAGATCTATCAACTGGCGCTGGGCATTGTTAAGAATCCCAACGGTCTCCAACAGGAAGGGGATAACCTCTGGAGCCTGACCAGCGCTTCCGGAGACCTGACGCTGGGCCGGGCCGGCACAGAGCTCAACCGTACGGTGATCGTAGCCGGAACGCTTGAGATGAGCAATGTGGACCTGGCCACCGAATTCACCGACATGATCGTTACGCAGCGTGGCTATCAGGCCTCGGCCCGAATCATTACCACCTCCGACGAAATGCTCCAGGAGCTCGTCCAGCTCAAACGATAAGCGTTGAGCGCGTCTTCTGGCGAACCCCGGTCCCTGAAGGCCGGGGTTCGCTTTTTTACAGAAAGCCCTGAAGCTACGCTAAAGAAGCCCTATTTCCAGCCGATATGGTAGCCGAAAGGCTATCGACCAGAGCTAACCCTACCGTACGCCATGCAGCAACAGACCGCTACCAGCACCCAATTGCTCCAACTGGTCAGCTTTTTGATTGAAGAGGAAGAATTTGGGGTCGACATTCTGAACGTGCAGGAAATCATTCGGCCGGTTGACATTACGCGCGTGCCGAACGCCCCTGCCTTTGTGGAAGGGGTCATCAACCTGCGCGGGCGGATCGTGCCCGTCGTGGACCTGCGCAAACGTTTCAATCTACCCCAGCGCGAACGGGATAAAAACTCACGTATCATCGTCGTCGAACTGGGAGACAAGATCGTCGGCTTTATGGTCGATGCGGTCCGCGAAGTGCTGCGCGTCGACCCTGCTGTCATCGAACCGCCACCGGAGCTGGCGATCGGCATTGACGCCCACTATATCACAGGCGTTGCCAAGCTGGAAGATCGCTTGCTCATCTTGCTGGACTTGGAGCGCATTCTATCCGAAGAAGAAAAGCACCGGCTGCAACCGCTCCAGGAAGCAGCCGAGTCGTAAACGGCGTGAACTTATTCCTCACCACCAAGCATGATGTCGCAGGTTTTGCCTGAAGCGTTGCAGCATCCAGATCCGGCTGTCCGACTGGATGCGCTGACTGAATTTTTAGCCAGCCATTCGGAGGAGGAGACCATTCCGGTCGCTGCCCATTTCCTTCAGGATCCTGATCCTGGCATCCGGGAAGCAGCGGCCGAGCATCTGATAGCGATTGGCACCGAGGCAGCCGCGCGGGCAATTGCCCCGTTGATTCAGCATAACGAGCTGCCTGTGCGCAATCTGGCCGGGGAAGTACTTGTCCGCATCGGTCGGCCGGCTGTGCCGGCGCTCCTGCCCTACGTGGACACGGACAACGCTGATGCGCGAAAGTTTGCGATCGACGTGCTGGCCCAGCTTCCAGCCACCGATGTCGTCGATCACATTGCGGCCCACCTGGACGATCCAGATCCTAATGTGCGGCTGGCTGCCATCGACGCGCTGGCCGCGCTGGGGGCCACTAAATATGCTCCGGTGCTTCGAGAACGCTACCAGTTCTATCCAGCCGAACGTCCGCACATTCTGGCTGCTTTGGGCGCGTTTCGTGATATGCAAAGCCTGCCACTCATCGAAGCCGCGCTCAACGACCCCGATCCTGTTGTGCAGTATGCTGCTGCCGAAGCCCTCTCACGCTATCCCCTTCCCGAGGTACTGCATCTGCTGCTACAACAACTGGAACAGGCTACACCGGAAGCGCGCCCGCTGATCTTACATAATCTGATCGAGGCCTACGAGGCGGCTTCCGAACCACTGCCTCCGCTTCCAGAAAAGTTGCGTCCCTATTTGCTGGAAATGCTTCAGGAACCTGACTTGAATTTCAAAAAGGCGGCCGTTCGTGGCCTGCGCCACCTGCTCGATGTGCCCACCATGGAAGCCATGCTGGAGCATGCAGGGCAACATGACGAGCTGGATCTGGCATTGTTCGAAGCCATCTCGACGCATCCCGAAGCCTTTGCCTGCGTAGCGCGCTGTGCTGAGACAGGACGCATGTCGCTCGACACGGCTGCGGGCTTTGCCATTGCCCTTTTGACCCATGGCTGCTTAGGCGACCTGCAGCTACCCCAGGCCGCTCAGTTTCTACAGGCCCATTTCGAAAGCCTGGATGCCGAAACCAAAATGGCAGCCATCACACTCGGACTCCAGCTACAGCACCCCGCTTTCCTTGGCCTCGTGCAGCAGGGCCTTCAAGATCCCGACCCGGCCATTCGCCACTACACCGACGATGCGCTCTGCACAGCCCGCCGTAGTTCTGCCTACCAGCCCTGACAACCCCGTAATGCCATGAGTCTGCTGGCACACCTACCCCAGAGTCCTCAACATACGGCTGTCCTTTCAAACACCGACTTTCAGCAGCTACGTCAACTGATTTACGAGAAAACTGGCATTTACTTTCAGGATAACAAGCGCTACCTGCTGGAAAGCCGGGTAGGACGCCGCCTGAATGAACTGGGCCTACCAGACGGCCGGGCTTACCTGCAGTTTCTTCAGAACGGACACGCACGCGATGAATTCCGACACTTGATTAACGCCATTACCATCAACGAAACCTACTTCTTTCGAGCACCGGCCCATCTGGAAGTCCTGGAGCAACACATTCTACCAGAGTGGGCGCGCACCAAGCGCCTGGTGCGCATCTGGAGCGCCGGCTGTTCCAGCGGCGAAGAGCCCTATACGCTGGCGCTCTTTCTACGGGATCGCATCCAACCCCGTTATCCTTATATGCGCTTCGAAATCATCGGCACCGATATCAACACAGAAGTACTCCAGCAGGCACAACAGGGCCTCTACGGGGAGTATGCTGTGCGCAATGTTCCCCCTACCTATTTACAACGTTATTTCATTCGCCGGGGCAATCACTACCAGCTCCGTGAAGAAATTCGCAAAATGGTACGCTTCCAGGTACTTAACCTGGCCGATATGGCAGCGATGAATGCCATGCGGCATTTCGATTTAATCATCTGTGCTAATGTTCTGATCTATTTCGACGATAATATGAAGCGCCGCGTGGTGCAGTGTTTTTACCGAAGTCTGGTACCAGGTGGTTATCTGTTCATTGGATTCTCAGAGACGCTCTACGGCATTAGCCAGGCCTTCCAACCGGTGCGTTTTGGCAAGACCATTGTATATCGTAAAGAAGGCGAAGCTTCTGAAAGCAATACGCAACGCCATGGCTAAGACGGTTCTCGTCGTCGACGACTCAAGCACCGCGCGTAAGTTTATCACCTTCGCCCTTCGGGCGCAGGGACTTACGGTGCTGACGGCGTGCGACGGCCTGGAAGCACTGGAAAAAATTGCCCAGGTCCCTGTGGACCTGGTTATTACCGACCTGAACATGCCCAAGCTGGACGGGATCGGTCTGGTGCAGGCGCTGCGCTCCGATCCGGAGTATGCCCACATCCCGATCCTGGTGCTGTCCTCGCTCGAAGATGCCGAGCTGGTCAGCCAGAGCCAGCAACTGGGCGTACAGGCTTACCTGACCAAACCTTTTGATCCACAACGCCTTCAGTACGAAGTGTCCAAATTTATCTCGTAAATAAAGCCAAGAGTGCAGCCATGACTTTCCTGGTCGTCGATGACTCACCCACAATGCGCCGCATCGTCTGCAACGCGCTACGCGAGATCGGCTACACCGATGTCGTGGAAGCCAGTGATGGTGTTGAGGCGCTAGAAAAACTCGAACAGGACAGTATCGACTTTGTCATCACCGACTGGAACATGCCTAACATGAATGGGCTGGAGCTTACCAAAGCCATCCGTAGTCACGCCCGCTTCGGGAATCTGCCCATTTTGATGGTAACTACACGCGGCATGAAAGAAGACGTGATTGCGGCCATGCAGGCCCGCGTCAACAACTATATCGTGAAGCCCTTCACGCCTGAAGTGCTCCGCGAAAAGATCAACCTGATTCTGAAAACTGCCTGAGGAGACTGCAATGACTGCCCATTACATTCAGGATCTGCTCTCCAAGCTGAACGAGCTGCGCGCTGTTTTTATTCTGGGGCAGCGTGCCATCCCATTCATCGAAGAAGTCGTCTACTTCCTGCGTGAGATTGCGCCGTTGCTTTCGGAAGTCAATGACTCACTGACCGAAAGCACGCGCAAAATGCCCCGGGCCAGTTCGCAGCTCAAGAGCGTCACCCAGGCCACTGAAATGGCCACCACAGAGATCCTCGACCTGATCGACGAGACGCTCCGCGACCTGGACACCTTCAAGGCCTCATGGGCTTCGGCGCCCGAAACGTTGCAGACCCTCCGGCAACAGGACGCGCAGCTCTGGCAACACCTGCCGTCCAGCTGGCAAAACCAGCTGCAATCGCTGCTGGAAGAACGAAACCAGCACTATGCCACGCTGCAGGCCATGCTGGAAGCACAGCAGCAGCTCCTCAACTCTCTGCGGGAGCGCATGAACCGGATCATGCTGTCGCTACAGGTGCAGGACATTACCGCGCAACAACTGGCCGCCGTCAATCATTTGATCGAGTCTGTTCGGCGCCGTATGGCCCAACTCATTCAGCGCCTGGGTGGTGAGGTACTGGAAGGATTAGAGCTGTCCCAGCAATTCTTTACAGAAGGGACGTTTGATCCGAACGCACGTTACGATCGCGACCGCTCCCGTCAGGAAAAGGTCGATGCCCTACTCCACGCCCTGCAAAATAATGCGCCCCTCCCCCCTGACGAGGCAGACGCAACCCCGGCTTCCCAGGAGGAGATCGACGCCCTCTTTAACAACGGCGGCGGAACCCCAACCTCACAGGACGAAATCGACGCTCTTTTTGAGGGCACAACCCCGGCTTCCCAGGAGGAGATCGACGCCCTCTTTAACAACGGCGGCGGAACCCCAACCTCACAGGACGAAATCGACCGCCTGTTTGATACCAATAAAAAGGATT
>JALSJJ010000247.1 GCA_026989375.1 Rhodothermus sp. | reverse complement strand
TCCAACCAGACCTCCAGCGACCAGAATGCCAACGTGCCTCCTGGTAAGCGTCTCCCCCCACAGCGGAGAAAAACGCAGAAAAGCCTGATCGCCTGAGCTCCACATTTTTTCTACCCAGCCGTCTACATCCAAGACCGCTGCGCTCGCCTCTGTTTTGCCCGCTATGGGCTCCATAGCATCCCAGACAGGCGTTCTTGCCAGGGATCTGCCGATTGTCGGCACTTTACCACCATCTGCCGACGAATCCGAGCCCTTAACCAGCATCTTCAGAACGCACCACCGATAAGCGCACAAAATTCATTTGCAGGATTTTTATCGTAGGGTCGGGATGCAGTCTCTTGACAGACATAGATTTTTGTTGTATCCTTTGGGCCATCCTACTGCTGCAGACAACCCTATGATGCTGCCGGTTCGACCCATCCGACCTGTGCGACGTCCCCGTCGCCCCCGCGGGGGTGGAACCGGCGCATCCTGTCGTGGGGCCATATGGTAACAGGTTGAACTGAACAAGCGAAAATAGACAGGGCGCCGGTTCCATTGAGGAGCTGGCGCCTTTCTTTTTTCACCCGACAACCGGAAGAAGCAGCGATGTCCATTGTCTTAGCCTTCAGCGGCGGATTAGACACGTCATTCTGTGTCCCGTACTTGCGGGAGACCTACAGCGAGCCGGTCTATACGGTAACCGTCAACACCGGGGGACTGACGGAGACCGACATCGCCGAAATCGAAGCCCTCTCGCAGCGGCTCGGCGCAGCCGGCCATTTCACGATCGACGGTCGCCACGACCTGTTCCAGGATCACCTGAGCTACTTGATCAAAGGCAACGTGCTGCGTGGCGGTGTCTACCCGCTCTGTGTGGGACCAGAGCGCATCGTACAGGCCCGCAAGGTGGTGGAAGTAGCCCGCCAGCTTGGCGCACGGGCCATTGCGCATGGCTCAACAGGTGCCGGCAACGACCAGGTCCGCTTCGACGTGGCCCTGCGTATCCTGGCCGACGACCTGGAAATCCTGACGCCCATCCGGGAGCTGGGCCTCAGCCGCGAAGCGGCCACGGCCTATCTGAAAGAACGTGGCATTGAAGTCCCTGAAAAGAAGACCGCTTATTCCATCAACCGGGGTCTGTGGGGCACGACGATCGGGGGACGCGAAACGCACACCACCACCGAACCGCTCCCCGACGACGCCTATCCCAACACGGTCCCGCCTTCTCAAGCACCCGATACACCGCTGGAGCTGACAATTGCTTTTGAACAGGGCATCCCAACCGCGCTCAATGATGAGATGCTGGACCCGGTCACGCTCATCGAACGCCTCAATCAGCTCGGCGCTGCACATGGCGTGGGCCGGGGCCTCCACGTAGGCGACACGATCCTGGGCATCAAAGGCCGCGTGGGCTTCGAAGCACCAGCCGCTTTAATCCTGATCACCGCGCATCGGGAACTGGAAAAGATCGTGCTGACCCGCTGGCAGCGGTATCAGAAAGACCACCTGGCCGACTTCTACGGTATGCTGCTCCACGAGGGCCAGTACTTCGATCCGGTCATGCGCGATATCGAAGCCTTCCTGGATTCCTCCCAGCAGACCGTAACGGGCACCGTGCGCGTGCGCCTCTTCAAGGGCCACCTCGACGTGCTCGGTTGTGATAGTCCCTACTCTCTGTTCAACCCGCAGATTGCCACCTACGGCGAACAGAACCGGCTCTGGGACGGGCGCGACGCTCAGGGCTTTACCCGCATTTACGGCGTGCAGGCTCTGCTGGCCGCCCGGGCTCGCCAATCGGCTTCCCAGTACGAAACCAACCAGACGGCCGCTTAACCCAGCAAACACCAGGAGCCATGTATCAGCAACTGACCGTCGACAAGATCGGATCCAGCACGGCCCCGTGCCGGCTTGCTCACGAGCTCGAAATCACCGCGTACATCGTCGCCGAAGAAGGCTACTGCCTGGTGGTACGGGCCCTGGAGGAAAAGACTACGTACAACCTGCTGGAGTGCACCGACGGTACGTTCCAGACGATCCGCCGGGGCGATCTGATCGTAGGAGCCCTGGGTGAACGCCAGGCACTCAAAGGGTACAGCGGCCGTATCCCCCGTCGTATCCAGGTAGGCGACGTGCTGCACGTGCTGAACATGGGCGGTATCCTGGGGCAGTGCACGTCGGACCATCCAGATCTGGGCCCGGCCCTACGTGTGGAGGTACTGGGGGCCGTGGTAGTCGATGTGGACGGGCAGAAACGGCACGCTCGGGTGCAGGATCATGCGCTGGAGCCGGTCTTTTCGCTGACCCATTCGGCTCCTCTGGTCATGATCAGCGGCACCTCCATGAACACGGGCAAGACGTTCGCTGCCGCCCAGATCATCCGCTATCTGAGCGAGCACGGCATGCGCGTGGCCGCCGGCAAGCTTACGGGCGCGGCCCTGCTACGAGACGCCCGGCTTATGGAAGAAAACGGCGCCATCGCCAGCGTCACCTTCATCGATGCCGGCGTTGTCTCCTCTACGAACAAGGAAATGGCTCCGCTGGCCAAAGGGCTCATCGCCCACCTGAACACGTTTGCGCCGGACGTGATCGTAGTGGAGCTTGGCGATGGCTTTATCGGCTACTACGGTGTCGACGAACTGCTGCTCGACAAGGAACTGCAGCGCTTTACGCGGGCGCACGTGGTAGCTGCCACCGACCTGGCCGGCGCCTGGGCTGCCGACCAGCTTTTCCGCTCGCGCTATCATGCCCCGATTACGGTCATCACCGGACCCGTCACCGACAACGCCGTCGGCAAGCGGTACATCCAGCACGCCATGGGCATCCCAGCACTCAACGCACGCCAGGACGCCGAAGCGCTCGGACACCTCATCGCGCGTTCGGTACGTACGGCGGCCCGCCCTTTACCCCATTACCATAATGGAAGTGGTGTCGCGGTTGCTGCAACCTGAACTGCCTGAACGCCTTATGTCAACGCCTTCGCGCATTGCCATCCTGCACGGCGCCGGCTACGTTGGCGGCGAACTGATTCGTCTGCTGCTGGCCCACCCGTATTGCGAACTGGCGGCCGTCACCAGCCGCACCTTCGCTGGCCGTCCCCTCTGGCATGCCCACCCGATGCTTCGGGGACAGACGGACCTGACCTTCGTCGCAGAAGACGCGCTGAGGCTGTCGGAGCTGGACGCTGTGCTCATTGCCGCTGAGCACGGACAGGGCGCCCGTGTCGTGCAGCATCTGCTCGAAAAGGGCTATCAGGGCGTCATCATCGACCTGAGCGCCGACTTTCGCTTTCGGGACGCTGCGCTCTACCCGGCATGGTTCGGGTTCGATCACCCTGCCCCAGAATTGCTCGGTCGGTTTATCTACGGCCTGCCGGAAGTTTATGCCCCTTACGCGCCGGGGACCCGTCTGCTGGCCAATCCCGGCTGCTTTGCCACTGGCCTGGCACTGGCGCTCTGGCCCCTGAGTCGCCACCTCGAAGTGGCTACGGTCGCCGTTACCGCACTGACCGGCGCTTCCGGCTCCGGCACCCGACCGAAAGCCACCACGCATTTTCCCGAACGCGAGGGAAACGTCCGCGCCTACAAGGTACTGGCTCATCAGCACCTGCCCGAGGTGCAACAGGTGGTCGGGACCGCCCTGCAGATTGCATTTGTGCCAGCTTCAGGGCCGTGGACGCGGGGCATCTGGGGCACAGCGCATGTAACGCTGCCCGCAGGCTTCACCGCCCGTGACGTGTCAGCATGGTATAAAGCCGCCTATGAACAGGCGCCCTTCGTGCGCCTGTGGCCCGGTCAGCTTCCCGAGCTGCGTTACGCTGTCCACACTCCGTTCTGTGATCTGGGATGGGTCGTGCGCGATGACCATCTGGTTGTGGGCTTCGCACTGGACAACCTGCTGAAAGGAGCCGCCAGCCAGGCCATCCAGAACCTGAACCTGCTGCTGGACCTGCCCCAGACGGCCGGCCTGCTCCCTACCCCTGCTGAAGTGCCCCTTTAAAGAGCAAGCCGGGCTGCCATCGACCCGGCTTTTTTACACTGTTTACAAAAGAGATGTGACTTCACTCACAGAAAACTATCAGAAGCCACGGGGCCACTCCTGAAAACATTGGAAAGAACAATGAACACGCAGGAGGTTATTCGGCTGGAAGACACCTTTCAGCTTCCCACTTACCGCAAGTATCCGGTCGCACTTGTGCGTGGTGAAGGATGTTATGTATGGGATGTCGAGGGGCGTCGTTACCTGGACTTCTATGGAGGCCATTGCGTTACGCTACTTGGGCACTGTCCGCCGCGCGTGGTGCAAGCGTTGCAGAAGCAGGCTTCACAACTGCTGTTTTACTCGAACGTCGTTTACAGTCCAGTCCGGGCACGTGCGGCCGCTCTGCTGGCGGAAATGGCTCCCGAGGGGTTGCGCCACGTGTTTTTCTGCAATTCGGGTACTGAAGCCAACGAAACGGCGCTCAAGCTGGCCCGTGCCTGGACAGGTAAATCCGGCCTGATTGCCCTGGAACGGGGATTTCACGGCCGCACGCTGGGCAGCCTGGCGGCTACCGAACCCATCGGCTACCGCAGACCCTACCTGTCGGTGCTCCCGCCCACGCACTTTGTACCG
The DNA here is from genome assembly GCA_026989375.1 of Rhodothermus sp. Lineage (GTDB taxonomy): Bacteria > Bacteroidota > Rhodothermia > Rhodothermales > Rhodothermaceae > Rhodothermus. The sequence goes on along the minus strand of JALSJJ010000247.1, from coordinate 3,079 downwards.
ATGGGTGACCTGGAGGCCGTCGAACGCCTGCTGAACCGACAGAACGATATTGCCGCCTTCATCCTGGAGCCTATCCAGAGCATGGCGGGCGTCTATGAGGCGCCGATAGACTACTACCGGGAGCTGCGCCGACTATGTGACCGCCATGGCGTATTGCTCATCTTCGACGAAGTGCAGACGGGCGTCGGTCGTACCGGCACCTTTTCTATCTCGGAGCAGTACGGCATACGCCCTGACCTGATCACCCTGGCCAAAAGCCTGGGCTCCGGCGTGCCGGTCGGCGCCGTGCTGGTCTCCGATGCCATCGCTGCCAGCGTCAAGCCCGGCGATCAGGGCACCACGTTCGGTGGGGGTATGCTGGCCATGGCGGCGGTGACGGCCACGCTCGAAACAATCCGGGACGAAGGATTGATGGAGCGTGCCTCTGCTATCTTCGAACGCATTCGCCAGGGGGTGGCCGAACAGGTGGTGGATGTGCGCGGACGCGGCTGTCTGATCGGGCTGGAACTGGACCGCCCGGCCGCCCCGGTGCTGGCCCACTTGCGTGAAAACGGTGTGCTGGCCGGTAGTGCCCGCCATCCAAACGTCATCCGGCTCATGCCACCGCTCAACACGCCAGACGATGCCATTGATGCCTTCCTGGAGACGTTCCGGCAGGTCCTTGCCAACCAGCCAGAAGCCCCGACGGTCTGATGGAAGAACTTCTCCCTCCCCGGCACCTGATCGACTGGCAGTACCTTGGCGACGGCATCTGGCGGCGCTGCCTGATGCGGGCATTGGAACATTATCGCCAGGGCAAACAGGGATGGAGCCAGACCGCCCGCCACCGAAGCCTGGGCCTCCTGTTCTTCAATCCGTCCCTGCGCACGCGTACGTCCATGGAGCTGGCAGCCGTCCAGCTCGGCGCCCATGCCACCACACTGGTAGCCGGCCAGGGTACCTGGCAGATCGAGTGGCGTGATGGCGTGGTCATGGACGGTCCGGCTGCCGAGCATATTCGCGAAGCGATCGGCGTACTCTCACAGTACTACGACGCGCTGGGCGTGCGCGTCTTTGCCTCCCAGACCGACTACGTGCAGGATCGTGACGAGCTATTGCTCAGGGCGATTGCCCGTGTGGCCACGGTGCCAATCATCAACCTGGAGTCGGCCTTCTACCATCCCTGTCAGGCGCTCGCCGACGCCGCCACCCTGCTGGAACACCTGGATGGTTCGGTGCAGGGCCGACGGTTCGTGTTGAGCTGGGCCTACCATCCACGCGCGCTGCCCATGGCCGTACCCAACTCGGCTCTGTTGATGGCAGCCCGTCTGGGCATGGACGTCGTTGTGGCCCACCCGCCGGGCTTTGAGCTGGACGAAAGCGTCATGGCCCGGGCACAGGCCGATGCGGCAGCCCATGGGGGATGCGTAACAGTGGTCCACAATCAGGCCGAAGCCTTCGACGGTGCCGAAATCGTCTATGCCAAATCGTGGGGCAGCCGCCTGCTTTACACCTCCCCTGACGAAGAGGCAGCCCTGCGTGCGCAGTATCGCCACTGGCGGGTCACCCCCGAGCTCATGGCTCGCACGCGGCAGGCTGCCTTTATGCACTGCCTGCCCGTCCGCCGAAACGTGGTCGTGGACGACGCCGTGCTCGATAGCCCCCAGGCCATTCACCTGAAGCAGGCTGCTTTCCGACTGTACGCTCAGAAAGCCATCCTGGAGTACGTATGGCACTTACCGCCATTTGATCAATGAACAGCCAGCCTATCGTTGTCAAAATTGGAGGAACCCTGCTCGAAGCGCCCCAGACTCTGGAGGTTTTCTGGCAGGGCGTGGCCGGGCTACGCCAACAGGCGCCTGTCGTCGTCGTGCACGGTGGCGGTCCCCAGGCTACGGCCCTGGCTCAACGCCTGGGTCACCGGCCGCGCATCGTGCAGGGACGTCGCGTCACCACTGCCCTGGATCTGCAGATCCTGCAGTGGGCACTGCGAGGCGAGCTGAACCTGCGCCTGGTGGCTACTGCCCTGCGCCATGGCCTGCCGGCCGTCGGGCTTGCCGGGGCCGATGGCGGGATACTCCGGGTGCGTCGCCGCTCTCCCTGGACCATCGAAGGGGAAACGGTAGATTTTGGCTTTGTTGGCGATGTGGCGCACGTCGAGCCAGCAGTGCTGCGGCATCTGCTGGCCGGAGGATATGTGCCGGTCGTTGCGCCCCTCGGCATTGATGACGCAGGACAGCTCTACAACGTGAATGCCGACACGGTAGCCTGTGCATTGGCCGCAGCCCTCCAGGCACACGCCTTTTTGCTCGTTACCGAGACCGGCGGGGTGCGTCGCGACCCGGGCAATCCCGCCAGCCTGCTGCCTTTCTGCAATCGTACCACGTTTGAAACAGGTCTGCGCGAAGGCTGGATCGGCGGAGGCATGCGCGTCAAGCTGGAAGTCGCCTTTCAGGCGCTGGACCGGGGTATTCCCGAAGTCTATATCCTGGCACCCGACGACCTGCTTACACGTCGGCAGGCAACGCGGGTGGGGTAAGCCACTCAGGGTTGCGCCCAGGGAGGAACCACGCCAGATCGCACCCCGAGTACCAGCGGGAGCAGCGTGAAGGCCAGCAGCGTCAGTAGGCCGATAAACAACAGGTTCAGCCAGAAGCCGGCCCGCACCATGTCGGCCATCGAAATGCGCCCGGTGCTGTACACCACCGCATTAGGCGGCGTGGCCACCGGCAACATGAAAGCGCAACTGGCCCCCAGCGTGGCCGGCACGACCAGCAGCAGGGGGTTCTGCCCCAACCCTATGGCTGCCGAAGCCAGAACCGGCAGAAAGGCCGCCGTCACAGCCGTGTTGCTGGTGATCTCCGTCAAAAACACCATGAGCCCCGTGGCCAGCAGCACAATCAAAAGCGGTGGCCAGTCGGCCAATACCCCAACCTGCGCCCCAATCCAACGTGCCAGTCCGGTGTCGCTGATCGCATCGGCCATGCTGAGTCCACCTCCGAAAAGCAGCAGAATACCCCAGGGTAGCTTCCGGGCCGTCTGCCAGTCCAGCAATCGCTGGCCCTGTCCGGCCGGCAGCAGAAACAGCACCAGGGCCGCT
>JALSJJ010000246.1 GCA_026989375.1 Rhodothermus sp. | reverse complement strand
GTACCCAATATGTACGGGCTGGTTGGCTCTGAGGCCAACGCTATTGAACCAGGCAAGCGCATGCTGTCGTCCATGACGCCGACGATCGTGGAGGATCCACAGGGGCGGCTTTTTCTGGTGCTGGGCACGCCCGGCGGCTCCACCATTATCACAACCGTCTTCCAGTTAATTCTAAACGTCATTGATCATGGCATGAACATTCAGCAGGCCGTGTTGGCGCCGCGCATTCATCATCAGTGGCTACCCGATGTGCTGTACTACGAGCGACGGGGGTTAGCATCTGATGTAGTTGAAAACCTGCAGCGGCGCGGCTGGAAAGTGGTCGAGCGCCGCGGCACCAGTGGACGCGCACATGCAATCCAGGTACTCTATGGAGCCGACCCCCTGGCGCCCTTGCCAGACATAACCCGCGTCTATCTGGCTGGGGTCGATCCGCGCGGCGAAGGGGGAGCGGCCGGCTATTGAGCCGACCATTCGTTTTCTTCTTTGGTTACCCCCAGCTCGACGGGCACCGGATAATCGGCCGTAAAGCAGGCATTGCAGTAGCCCAGCCCGTTGGGATGGGCCGTCCGGACGGCCTCCATCAATCCCTCCACCGACAGATAAGCCAGTGAATCTACGCCCAGCCACTGGCGCATCGCTTCAATGCTGGCAAACTTATTGGCCAGCAATTCTTCAGCGCTCGGGAAATCCATTCCATAAAAGCAGGGACTGATTACCGGTGGTGAAGCAATCCGTAGGTGCACTTCTCGCGCTCCTGCCTGGCGCAACATGTTGACCAGAAAACGCGACGTCGTGCCGCGCACAATGGAGTCGTCCACCACCACGACAATCCGGTCGCGCAACACTCCTTCTACCGTGTTAAACTTGCAGCGCACGCGCATTTCGCGACGATCCTGTCCCGGCGCGATGAAGGTACGTCCGACGTAGTGGTTGCGAATCAGGCCAATTTCGTAGCGGCACCGATAGCCCAGCTTCTGGCATTCGGTCGTGTAGCCCAGCGCGATGGTATTGGAAGAGTCAGGCACAGAAATGACGATGGGCGGCTTGTCATCCGGCCCAACAACCGGCACCGGCGCCTCATGGGCCAGTTGCTTGCCCAGCTTACGGCGTACCTTATCGACCATTTCGCCAAAAATCTTCGAGTCGGGCCGGGCAAAGTAAACGTATTCAAAGATGCACTGGCTGATGCGATAGCGACGCGGCAGAAAGTAGCGATCGAACTGACCGCTCGCGCACCCTTTCTGATCGATCACCAGGATTTCGCCGGGCTCAATGTCGCGAATATATTCTGCCCCGATCAGGTCGAAGGCACACGTCTCGCTGGCCACACAGTAAGCCCAGGAACCCTCCTCGTTATGCAGTCTTCCCAGTGCCAGTGGTCGGAAACCACTTGGATCACGGACCGCAATGAGGGACGTATCGGTCAGGATCAACAGCGAAAAGGCTCCTTCGAGTTGCGTCAACGCATCAATGATCTGATCGATCTGGCGTTGCCGGCGGCTCTGGGCAATCAGGTGCAAAATCAGCTCACTATCGCTGGTGGTTTGAAAGAGCGTGCCCCGCTCGCTGAAGGCATGGCGCAATTCCCGAGCGTTGGAGAGGTTGCCATTGTGAGCCAGGGCAATGTTCCCGCCACGATAGTGCACCACAAACGGTTGAATATTGGCCGGATTGGTAGCCGAGCCACTTGTCGAATATCGATTGTGACCGATACCGGCACGTCCCAGCAATTTTGTTTCAAAGATGGCCGGGTCATCAAACACATCAAGCACCAGCCCGAAATCTTTATGTACCATCATGACGGGGCGTTGCCGCACCTCGTCATACGTGGCCGTTACAATCCCGGCCGATTCCTGCCCCCGATGCTGAAGCGCATGCAATCCGTAGTAGATCAGCCGGGCAGCATTAGGGGCGTTGTAGATGCCAAAAATGCCACAGTACTCTTTGCATTCACGCATAATCACAGAGGCCTGACTGCCTCATTTACTCCTGAGTTTACAGCAGAATAAAACCAACGGCCAGGACAATACCCAGCCCATTGGCCACCAGATCGCGATAACTGAAGCGCCGCCTTGGACCCACTTTCCAGTCATACAGTTCCTTGGCCATCCCCACCACCATCGTTGTACCCACAGCCACCGGCAGTGCTCGCCCTCTTTGCCATCCTACCTTCTGCTCCAGCGTGTACTGACTGCCCAGTGTCCAGAGAAAGGAAAACGTCACATGCTGCACTTTATCGTAGGCCAGCCAGGGATCGGTCGGCGTGCTGCTTTCCGGCACGGTCCGGAGCCACATCGACTGCTGCCCTTTGTTGGCTGCCACCGGCATCTCAGAGGTGCCTGCACAACAGCCCAGTCCGACAGCCACCAGCAACCAGGTCATTTTTCACGTCCATTTTCATTTTTTCGAGCCGCCACAGCTTCCGATTCAACCCGCACCAGCACCTGGCCGATTCGATAATTGTCGACCGTTTCCACACGCAAGTGCAGAGGCCCGTACTGCACCTCGTCGCCTGGTTCTGGAATGACACCAAGCAGGTGAAAAATCAATCCTCCCAGCGTTTCAAAATCAAACGAATCGGTGTTCAGCTCCACGCCTAAGAGTTCAGCCAGATCGTCCAGATTCATCCGGGCATCTATCCGGTAAGTGTGGGTATCGATCTGTTCGTAGAGCACCGGCTCATCATCATCATGCTCATCACGAATGTCGCCCACAATTTCTTCCAGGACATCTTCCAGGGTTACCAGTCCAGCGGTCCCACCATATTCATCGACCACAATGGCCATGTGCGTCTTCCGCCGCTGAAAATCACGGAGCAGCGCATCAAGCCGCTTGCTGAGCGGTACGAACATGGCTGGACGGGCAAGCGCCCGCCAGTTCAGGGGCCTGTTCAGCTCAGCCCGCCCCAGGAAGGGCAATAGATCTTTGGCATAGACAATTCCCTGGATGTTATCAAGATGCTCAGCGTAGAGCGGCAGACGAGAATGCCCGCTGCTACGAATGCGTTCGAGCACTTCGCCAAACGTAGCGGTCTCCGGGATGGCCACGATATCCAGCCGGCTGACCATAATTTCCCGCACGGTGGTCTCGCCAAATTCCAGAATAGCTGCCAGCAACTCCCGCTCCTCTTCGCCCAGCATGCTGCCGTCATTAGCAATCTCCAACGCCTTCAGCTCATCCGCCGAGAGTGGCCGCTCCGGACTCCGCAACCGTTGCTGCACTCGAACGATCAGCCGCACCAGCGTATCCGTCAAGGGATATAGCACGCGCTGCAGCATCCAGATTGGTGCAACTATCCGTCGCGCGAACGGCTCGGCATAGCGTCCGGCCAACAACCGTGGCGTGATCTCGCCTACAATCAGCAACACAAACGCCACCACGACCAGCTCGGCCAGCAACACCAACGCCGGGGGGCCGTGTACCATCCAGGTTAGCCGCATCGCCAACAACACCGCCATCAGCGCAGCCCCCACATTCGCCAGCGTATTGAGCAGCTGTAACGTGATGATCAGGTGGCGGGGACGAGCCAGCACTTCCTGCAACCGACGGGTTACCGGATCAACTGCCCCCTGTGCGGTCTGCCAGGCCGTTCGCAATGACAACAACGCCGCCTCTGAACCCGACAGCAGCGCCGAAATCAGCAAAAACAGCACAAAAAGCGCACCTGTCAGAATGAGCGCACCTGGCTCTGAAGTTGGCTCAAAAGGAAACGTCAGCAGGTAAAAAACAGCACGAGATGGCGGTGCGTCAGCTTCCAAGGCCGTAGGGGCGTCAGGCCCCGGTTGGTTCAACACACGGAATTAAATTATCACAAAAACTTCGATCGCCCAAGATTGACGATGTTTTTCTGGGCGGGTTCCAGCCGCCGAACGCTTTTTCCGGCACAAGCACTGTGCCGGCTTATCCCAGATAGCCTCGGAAGACGTTCATCAAGATAATGAAAATGACCACGGGACAAACGTACCGCACAAAAAACTGCCACCCCCGCAGCAGGCCCGCCGACACCCGACTCCCCCGACGTAGCTCTTCGGCTGCCCGATCGGCTCCCCAGACCCAACCGACAAAAATGCTGATCAACAGCGCACCCAATGCCAGCGACAGATTGCCCCAGATGGCGTCCATAATGCTCAGAAAATCATGCTGTCCGAGCAGTCCGTCAGCCCCAAACAGCCAGTCCATGTTACTCAACCCGGCTACCGTACCCTGCGAAAGTGCGGAGGGGAGCCCGATCAGAAACGTCAGCGCACCTACTGTCCATACGGATCTTTTCCGGCTCCAGCGTCGCTCATCGACAAAGTAGGCGACTACGACTTCCAACAGCGATACGGTGGAGGTCAGGGCCGCAATGGAAAGCAGCAAGAAAAACAACGCACCGATCAGATTACCCAGCGGCAGGGTCTGAAAAATTTCGGGCAGCACGATAAAGACCAGAGCCGGCCCGCTGGCCGGATCGTGTCCGGTAGCAAAAACGGCCGGAAAAATCATAAAGCCGGCCATCAACGCAATCAAGGTATCGAAAAGCGCCACGTACGAGCCGGCGACCACCACGTCTTCACGCTTTGACAGGTAAGAGCCGTAGGTGATCATGGCCCCCATCCCCAGACTGAGCGAGAAGAACGCCTGGCCCAGCGCGGCCACCACCACCTCACCCGTCACCTTGGAAAAATCTGGCTTCAGATAAAAGGCCAACCCCGCCTCAGCGCCGGGCAGCGTCACGCCACGCACGATCAGAACAAGCATGAGCAGAATCAGTAAGGGCATGAGCACTTTTGCCCACCGCTCGATCCCCTTCTCCACCCCCCCGAAAACCACCAGCATCGTCAATCCCAGAAACAGGGCAAACAGGGGGATGACGATCCATGGACTGGCGATGAAGTCTCCAAAGTCCAGATGGGCAAACAGCAGGTTTTTAAAAATGTAACCAAATGTCCATCCTGCAATAACCGCGTAATAGCTCAAGATGAAAATACCGGTCAGCACGCACAGCCCGCCCACCAATACCCAGGACGATCCCGGCCGAATCGCCCGAACAGCACCCACGGGATTCTTCTGCGTGTAGCGTCCCAGTACCAACTCGGCAAATAAATAGGGCAGACAAATCAGGGCCACGCAGAGCAGATAGATGACGACAAACGCAGCCCCTCCGCTCTGCCCCGTAATGTAGGGGAAACGCCAAATGTTACCGAGTCCGACAGCCGAACCGGCTGCCGCCAGAATAAATCCGATACGGGAGCCCCACTGACCCCGATCAGCACCTGGTGTGGCCATATGCGTCTGGGTTTTGTTTACTGCTGTTCCCGAGAAACTCCGCAACGGCGCCAATAACCGGCATTGCCGACAAAAAATCAAGCGTTACATGCGGATCATGTGGGCGCCATAGCGCATGGCCAGGGCTTCCTGTGCTTCCTGGATCATGGTAAAGACTACCTTCAGCACCTTGCGCTGCACCCCGCTAAGTTGCTCCGGCACAATGTGATTGTCAGGGGCCTGGCCTTCTTCAATCTGTCGAATCTGATGATCCAGACGCAGTTCGGTTAGGAAGCGATACGCTTCCTGCAGGTTGTAGACGGTCTGACGCACCTCAGGGAGGCGTTCGGCGGCCATCCGGAGCCGATCGAGCGTGCCGGTCGTATCCAGATAGCCTATCTCCAGCGCCAGCACACGCGCCATATCGGTAATGGGCATGAGTCCCCGCAGCTTGATGTCAAAACCAGGCTGCTGCGCCCCTGATCGGTCCAGTACAAATCTTCGAAAGAAGGAAAGCGGAGGACGATTACGCAGAGCATTTCGCATCATAAACGACAAAAATCCACGTGCTTCTCGCATGGCCTGCTGCAGATCGGCTTTGAGCTGGGCTACCAGTTCGCCAGCCCCGTAGAGAGCCCGGAGATCGAAAAAAATGCACGCATGCAGCAATGCTTTCTCATCGGGCGAGAAGATCCAACGCCGAAATGTATGTTTCCATGTGCCCAGTGGTTGTCGCCAGCGCGGATTGGAAGCCATCATATCGGCCGGGCATCGCGGGAATCCCACCTGTTCCAGGGCCTCATTAGCCTGACGGGCCAGTACTGCAAACCATTGTGCGGCCCGACGTGCCCGCTGCTCATCATGCGGATCGGCATAGATGAGGGCATTGTCCTGATCCGTTTTAAAACTCATCTCCCGGCGGCCTTCGCTGCCCAGGGCCATCCAGGCCCATGGAAGCTCTACAACCAGATCTGTCCGCTCCGCCCGTAGTTGGGCCTCGACGAGCGCCAGGGTACGCACCACGATCCGATCGTTCAATTCCGTACTGATACGCAGCAGATCGATTGCCGCTACGCCCTGGCGGCGTAACTGCCGCAACAACACGAACGCTTCCTGCTGCAGAGCGGCCAGGGTCTCCAGCGTGTCGGCCTGTTCGATACGCTTGATCGTAGCTACGGGATCGTGCCCGCGCACATGGGCCATATCCTGTCCGGAGATGACCCCCACGACCGGGCTGGCAGCTGTACCGTCCTCCGTAAGGACCAGATGATGCAACCCGTGGCGAGCCATCAGCACGAGCCCTTCCACCAACGGAGCATCGGCAGCAATCGTGATGGGCGGGGTGCTCATCAACGCTTGCACCGGCATGTCGGGCAGGCGCCCTTCGGCTACTACTTTGTCCCGCAGATCACTATTGGTCAGAATGCCTACAGGCCGTTGCCTGTCATCCATTACCAGAATAGATCCTACCCGCTCAGCCCGCATGATCTGAGCGGCCGCCTGCACCGAAGTTTCCGGAGAGCATCTGATAGGCGGCTTGCGAACCAGGGCGCGCAAGGGTGTATTCAACAGCAACTGTGCCCCAACCGTATCAGCATGCGCCGGGCGCAACCGCCCTGTGTACGCTCCCAGATCTTGATCGAAAAAAGCGGCAAAGGCTCGATTGGACCGATAGACCCGAAAGAAAGCAGCTTCCGGAATCAATATGCACTGCGTGGGCTCAATCGCACGGGCTTCGTAAGGTAACGGCCCTTCTCGCAACAGGGCATAATGTCCGAACACGTCGCCTTCATCGCAGCGGTCAATTAGCTGACCACTGTTGGTATCGGTTAACTGCACTGCTCCCGAAACTACCAGGTACAGATAACGAGGGTGTGCAGGCACCACGCCCTGAGCAAGAATCTGGGTACCGGGTTCGTAGAAGACGAGCAAAGCTTCTTCAAAGAGCTGCTGCCGCTCGTCCCCCGAAAGCACGTTGAACGGCGTAGTGTCGTCCAGCAGCGTTTCCAGGTGTTCCAGACTGACCGTTTTGCCTGCCATGAAGGGTTCAGGTTATGGAAAGCACCGGCTCGGGGGTCTCCAGCACAGCCGGTTGCCAGCCACGCACAGCATTGCACACGTAGAGGGCTTCGGCTCGACGCAAATCATCCAGCGTGAGCACGCGTTCTTTTACGTCCGTTCGGGTACGCAGCACCTGCTGGCGGTATACCCCGGGAAGCAGCCCACACGAAACCGGTGGTGTATAAAGCTGCCCCCCAAGTTGCACAAACAGGTTGGTGCGTGATCCCTCACAGACTTCATCCCGCGTGTTCAAAAATAGCACTTCGTCGTAGCCGGCAGCTCGTGCCTGCAAATAGGCCGCCTCGTAATGAGCCCGGCGGGTCGTCTTGTGATACAGTAGCGGATCCGAAGGATCCCGTCGTTTATCTGCCACACAGAGCCGCCAGAGACGCCGGGGCGTTGACTCCAGTTCGGCGCTGGTCAATGTCACCCGACCCGTGACTTCCAGCGTCAACCGCAAC
>JALSJJ010000245.1 GCA_026989375.1 Rhodothermus sp. | reverse complement strand
CCTGGTAGATCAATCCTTCCAGTCCACGCTCCAGCGGACGCATTTCCTGCCACACGACCGGCAGGCGCGTCAGCGTCACCACTTCACCAAACAGGGGACCTTGCGCCGAATCGGGCTTTGAAAACTGATACCCCTGGCGTTCCACCAGCGGCCGCAGATGGCCGATCAGCCGCACGGTAGAAGGACGTCCGCGCCTTACGTATCGCCAGACACCCACCTCCTGAAAGCCAATGAGCTGCGGATGATAACGGCCGACCAACGCCAACAGCGAATCCCCCAGCGCCGACCGGCGGCTTTCCGGTAGGTTGTAAGTCATCACCACCAGCGTGTCGTCTGTGCCAGCACGGGCCCACACCCCCCACCCGGGCCGCGTATGACGCAGGCCATAGAGTAGCAGCGCGACCAGCACCCCGCCCAGCAGCAGCCAGCAGCGTTTCCCTAAAAGCACCAGCGCCAGCACACCCAGCGCAGCCACCAGCAGCGGTAGCCCGATAGCCACCAATTGCAGCCACCAGGCCACCTCCGGTGGAATCCAGTAGGCCGCGTAGGCCAGCCCAAAAAGCCCCAGCAGCCCGCCACCGATAAGGCGTAGTAGCCAGATCGAGGCGCCGCGCATGGACGACCCGGGCATCATCAGCGCGATATGGATGCCGGTGCCGGTTGTCTTTCCGCGTCAGGTTTCAGTCGCACCCGCTCCAGAATGGCCTGCCAGGCTCGCAACGCCAGGGTGTCTGGCAGCTCTACATCCTTGAAGCGAATCAGCTCGCCGGGTTCGATATCCCGGGTCAACACGGCATCCACCATCAGACCGATCGGGACATGCTCAGGCTCATCCAGAATGCGCACCGCCTCGCCCCGCACCTCAAAGCTTCCAATGCCGCGCGCGATGCGCGTTCCTTTAGCCAGACGTCGTTTGGCGATCGTAGCCACACTGATACGTGGGTGCGTCGTGTTGTTCAGCAGAATGCGCCGCTCAAAAAGCACGCGCCGAATGGTTTTCTGGATCTCAAGGTGACAGAGATGAAATGGCCGCAGCAACACATAGTAGGGACCATCCCCCAGCTTCAGGTACTGCAGATAGTCCCGCTGGTACTCGTCATGCTCGGCCGCGATGAACACCCCGGCCGGCGCGCCGGGCGAAAGCACGTAATCACTGATCGGATGTCCAAGACGGCGCGCCCCGTCGGCCAGCGTGCGAGCTCCTACTTCCACATCAGGCGACTGGATGCCCAGCAGGCCTCGAACGGCAATATCGGCCCCCAGGCCGTTGGCCACCAGAGTCTGCTCAATCTGCACTTTGGTGCCGTCAGTAAAGGCCGTCACCTGGGGTAGCGTGATGCCCTGTTTCCGGGCCCAGAAGTGCATCTCCTCCGGCGTGGGGTTATGATTGAGGTAACGTTTGATGTTGCCGTAAACCAGCGGACGAAAGCCCATCTGCAAAATATCCTCACGGAGAGCGGCCAGACAGCCCGGCTGGTCGCCTTCCGCTTCGGTCAGCAGCCCGCGATCAACAAAGTAGGAGCCCGTCGTGATATGAAACTCCGCGTCCATGGTCACCACGGGTAGTCCGGCTTCCAGTACCTGGCTGACGACCTCGGTGGCATGGATCACATCACCACTGCATTCGACCACCAGATCGGCATGCTCGATCAGATCGTCCAGGCTGTTGGTAAGCAGTTCCGGCCGTGGGAAGTCCGGCCGATTACGAATATCGGTCCGGGTAAGCACACGAGTCACGCGCAGGTCTTTCACATGCCGTAGGGCCATGACAAAGCCTCGGGCAATGAAGCCACTGCCTACAACGCCGATGCGATAAGAGTCCGCCATAGCACACTGGGTCAGTTCAGACGGGTTTTCAGATGATCGGCAAGCCGCAAGGTCAATGCCACAATGGTTAAGGTGGGGTTGGCAAAGCCTGCCGTGGGAAACACGGAGGATCCGGCCACATACAGATTTTTTACACCGTGCACACGTCCGTTGGGATCCACCACGCCTTCACGTGGGCTGGCATGCATCCGCGTGGTGCCCATGTGATGGAAGCCTCCTGTGATGCCCTCCGGAGGAATGCGCCGCAACGTCTCCACGTGCACGGTACCCCACCCCTGCCGGTTCAGCTCCTGCGCTATTAGCTGTTGGGCGCGCAGCAGGCTGTCTACGTCCTGACGGCTGATCTGCCAGTGTAGTTCCAGTCGGGGTTGTCCGAAAGCATCCCGGCGCCGAGACAACCGAACCCTGCTTTCAGGATTGGGCACCTGTTCGGCCATGTGATGCAGCACAAAGGCGACCGGTCTGTGCGCCTCGTTAGTCCCCTTCCTCTCCAGGGCGAGCAGACGAGTGGTCGCCCAGGGAACCAGACGGGGCAGATCGCGAGCCAGTCGCAAAAGCTGGCGTGGTAGATCTTCTGGCCAGGTGCGGTGTCGAATGGCCTCGCGTAGCACACGCAACGCCTCAAAGCCTCCCCAGAGCAGTGGGTTGTTGCGGCGTGGCAGCTCCAGACGGTCGGTAGGCCAGAGCGCCACGCAGTAGTTGCACAGCCCTTCCCGACGTATCACCTCCTCCTGCAACGCCAGCTTTCCCATAATCCAGGTATCATCCTGGACGTGCAGCCGATAAAACCCCAGCCGTGAGATCAGCGCGCGGTCGGCCGGTACGAAAAGGCCTGAAAGAAAATGCAGGTGTTCCATAAAAAACCGACCTACCCGATCGTAAGCATTTCCGAGCCCGTTCGGGCATGCCCGATTCGAGAGCAGCAGCAAGCGGGCATTTTCCAGTCCACCGGCGGCCAGTACCACGCAGCGAGCCCGCACGGTCAGCTCGGATCGATCGGGACGGGCCACCCGAACACCCACCACGGCTTCGCCGGTCTCATTGGTCAACAGCTCCAGCACATGCGCGTGCAAGCACACCGTGATTTTCGAATCGGCCAGCAGCGCCGGGCCATAGACCCGGTAAAACTGGGATGGCTCGCCGAACTGGAACAGGGCTGTGCGAAGCACTTCACTGCGTTCGCTGAGCAGCGGCCGACACGTTGGCGAAGTCCAGGCCTCAGCCGTATAAGGTCGATCCGTCAGCCCAAAAAAGGCCTGTGCCTGTCGGTAGTAAGGGGCCAGCGTCTCGTATCCGAACGGCCAGCCACTGAACGGGATGGCTGCGCGTCGCTCAAAGTCGATCGGGTCGAGCGGCCGCAGCCGGATGCGACATATCCCCGGCGCTACTTCATAATCCCAGAGGTGGCTGGATCCTCCCAGCGCCCGCGCCCGAGCCATATCCAGAGGAAAATAAGGGTATCCCGTAATGTCGCCCCGACTGAGTCGGTTGGTCGCCAGCTCTGGCTGTTCGCCGCCGGTCTCCAACAGGCAAATCTCCAGGCCGCTGTCGCGCAGTGCCCAGGCCAACGTCAACCCGGCCACCCCGGCGCCCACAATGCACAGATCGTAGGGGCCCAGCTCTTGCTGCTCCGATACACGCAGGTCAATTTTCATGGGCTTGCGTTGGACTGCCACCGTTCCACCAGCACACGCACCGGGCGGATTATCGGATAGAGAAAATGAAAGCGGTCCGGTAACCGACAGAATGCCCGATCTTTTTCCGTCGGGGCCAAGATCAGTTGCAGGTGATGCTTCAGATAGCCCAGGCGATGTCGCCAGCGCTCGCGTTCGCGGAAGTGATACCAGAACATAGGCCAGAAGGCACGCACATCGGCGTCTTCTCGGAACATCCAGCGCGCAACCACTTTCCGGGCCATGCGTCGGGCTACCCGCTGCTGCCCTAATCGCTGCAGGCCGGCTGGCATCGGAGCGTCCAGCAGCTCGGTAGCCAGCATCAGCCCTATGGCCAGCACACGTTCCACGCCCATCCTGTGGGCCTGCTGTTGTACAAAGGCGCCATCCAGTTCCGGGTATCGGCGCAGCAATTCGGCCACGTCGGCCACCCAGGTCAGCTTCAGCCAGCGGTGTTTGTTACCGTGAATGACCAGATAAAGTAGTAGGTCTTCGGGCGCCATGGTACGCATAGTTTGGCCGGCAAAGACCACCTGCTGGTGTCGCGCCCAGATTGCTGTCGGATCCAGCGGCAGGTCATAAATGGTGTAGAAAAACGCCCAGTGCAGTTCGACAATAAAGTCGCGGCTTTCGTGTACGAATTCAAAGCCCAGTTGTGTATCGAGGTAGGCTTCTTCTTCGGCGCCGTGCAACGGCTTATGCGCTCGGTAACCCAGCGATTCGATGACCTGACGGGCTCTTCGGAAGTCGCTTCGACGTACCAGTAGGTCGATGTCCACGTAAATCCGTGCGGCCGGATCCCCGTAGATCAGTGCGGCCAGCGCCGGCCCCTTAAAAGGCAGCACTGGAATTCCTTCGCCTTCCAGGCATGTAACCAGGCGCAGGAGCTCCCGTGTCTGATGCAGGTTGTGAATGGCCAGCGCCCGCGCTTCTGATTCCAGCCGGCGCCGCCACAGTGCCGGCAGCGTGTCAGGCGCGGCCTGCAGCAAGTTGCGATACACCAACGCCACCATGCCATGGCGCACACTCCATCGGTACAGGCGCTCCCAGTCCAGGGGCTGTGCCAGCAGCCGTTTCAGTCGGTCGGCAGCCGACGCCTCCAGTTGCGTGCGCGCCGCCAGTGTCAGGACCTGCGCCTCCGGTGGAAGCCTCGAACGTAGCGACATGGTTTGCTCAGGAAACAATAGACATCGGCGGAGACGCTGACGAAGTCCCTTCGGACACGGCCGCTTTTAATGAAGGCTCCGGCACAGACTGCCGAAACAACTCTTCTGGATAGTTCGGTACAGGCCGCGGCCAGAGTCGGCTACGCAACCAGCGCGCTCCCTGCGAGATCCAGCTACCGAAAGGCCCCAGAAACGTCAGGATATACCCCACACGGCTACGGAGCGTCCGCCGCAGACGTAAAGCCTGCCGAAGCCGCTCCCGCGCAGCCATTCGCTGTCCCAGGGTCAGCAGTGTGTTGCCGTAGGTGGTCAACGCATACGCCAGTCGCGCCTCGAAGATTGGACGATAGGGCGCCAGCGCCGGATCCTGTAAAAAATGTCGGTAGCAGAACAACTCCCCCTCGAACCCGTAAAGACGCCACTGCCAGCTCCGACTAACACCCCCGGGCTGCCAGCGACAACTGGCCAGCCGCTGCGGCACGTAGTAGGCTCTGCCCTGCTGGGCACAGCGGTACAGCAGCCACAGATCCACCATGGCCCGCGCCTCATCCGCCAGGAACGCAGGATCCACCAGGGCACGCCGAAACAGGACAGCCCCGATGAACACAGCCCGGTCGATCAGGGCTACCCGCATGAAATCGTCCACCGGTCCCTCCGAAAGCCGGGTCCGTCGCCAGCGGCGGGTGTTTCGATCGCTGGTTTCGGGTAACCGTTGCCCTTCCCCATCAATGATCCAGTGATCACAGAAGGCAAGCACCAGATCCGGATGCTGCCGAAGCGGCTCCAGCAGGCGCTCGACAAACGCGGGCTCCAGCACGTCGTCGTCTCCCAGGAAACAGAAGAAATCCCCCTGGGCCATTTCAACACCCTGCCGCCAGTTGGGCACCAGCCCCCGATTGCGGTGATTCCGTACGTACAGAATACGGTCGTCCCGTTTCTGAAAGGCATGCACCACCGCGGGTGTATGATCGGTGCTGGCATCGTCCAGCACGATGATTTCCAGGGACGGATAGGTCTGTGCACAGGCGCTTTCCAGCGCGAGCTGCAGATAGCCAGCCCGGTTGAATGTTGGTATCAGAATACTGACCAGCGGATCATGCTCCCCCTGACGGCCCATGGATTGCATAAACGTTCCCTACCATGTTGTTGGCACACAGGGACGTCCCCCTCTGCCCAAAGATTAACGTTGCACATGCTTTCTAAGATTAGCACCTGAACGAAGCAGAGGGACACCGGTTTTGGCCGATCCGCTATGCGCCAATGGCGCAAGCTATCCCTCCTCAACAGCGTCCGCCTACTTTTGAACAATCAGGGTCTGCACCGCTTCGTAAGGGCCGGCCTTCAACCGGTACACATAGCGCCCACTGGCCAGCGCGTGGGTATCGAAGGGTATCCGATGCAAACCAGCCGGCTGTACGGCGTCCACTACCACAGCCACCCGACGTCCCAGCAGGTCGTAGATTTCCAGCCGTACCGGAAGCGTATGCGGCAACGTATAGGCAAAGATCACCCGGCTTACGGCCGGATGAGGATACGGCGCGTTTAAGGTAAAGCGCCAGTCTGTTGGCGTCTCGGAGTACGTCGGGGTTTCCTCGCCGTTCAGGAAGAATCGCTCCCAGTTGCCTCCCGGAGAGATTGCTTCCCAGAAACGCGCCACACTGTCGAGCAGCGTCGGACGCACCCCCAGACATTGCGCATTGAATAGATACTGCATAAAGGCCCGGTTTTTCCAGTCGTTGATGTTTACTCCTGTGGATGGATGACCATCTTCGGTGCACTTCTCTTGCGGCACGTCGAACACTGTCTCGGGCGGCTCGATGCCTTTTGAACCGCCCACCCGCTCGTTACCGTAGAGCGTCTGCCAGTGCCGCAGGTCGTAGCGCGACGCCTCGATCAGCCAGCTTCGCAGGAGATGTTCGGTGATGAGGCGGAGCGTGTCCCGATCCAGCTCTCGAAAGCCCACCGGCATATAATGCGCGCCAAACCACACCAGCGGCGATCCAGTCTTCATCAGGCGCACGCCCAACCGCCGGGTCGTCCCCCACCCCGGCGTAAAGCCGTCATCGGCGTACCAGGACGTATGGGCCTGCATGGCCGCAATCACGTAGTAAAGGTGCCCGATCGTATGGTTGCGCCCGTACCCCATCAGCGCATTCCGGCTGACTTCAAAGATGTAGGACCAGTCAACCGCGCCTCCACTGGGATTGTCCGTGCGAAGCCGTGGCGTTAAAATGGTCGCTAAATGCCACCAGGATAGATCTTCATATTTCAGCCGGGCCATGGTCGGGAACGGCGCCGCTGCATACTTCTCATTCTTTGAAAGGCGGTGCATGGTCTGGTCCATCAGCCAGGGCCCGGTAAGCAGCAACCCCCGGTCGGCTTTCTCCATGGGGATGCCGCGCACATTATCGTTATACACGTCCGCATAATGGTCTTCCAGCTTGTATTCCATCTGAAGCTCCCACATCTTCATGAGCGCCCAGCGCGCCACGGCAATGTGCATGATGCGGCCTCGCGGATCGGTGGGATAGCGACCGCCCCATTCCGGCGGCGGACTCAGCTCTGCATGATCGTTGTGTTTCGGATTCAGCCGGAAATTATACCGATTGAAGAGCCTTGCCAGCCCTTCATCCCACTTCGGCGAGTTGCGGCTTTTGCGCTGCTGCTCGATATAGTACGCCGCTCCTTTTTCCGCCAGCAATTGCTTAACGGTCTGATAGTTCTGATAATATGTTGAGCTGTGCCATACCTCTTCTGGAAAGAAATCTCCGGGGTAGATCTGCGGCCACCAGGCAAAAATATCCGGAAGTTCAAAGCTCACGGGAATCTCTGCAAGCACCAGCGTGGAATCCATACGCCAGTAGCGCTGCACATTCGCCCACGAAAGGTCCACTTCGGGATGCAACATCTCGGGCTCGGGCACGCCCTGCAGCGCGTCCAGCTCGGCACGAAAACGCGCACTCGGTGCCAGGAAAGGAAGCATGGCGTGATCTGAATCCAGCACCCACCGACGCCCTGCCCCGGCTGCCCAGCACTCAACCGGCCGCTTCGACAGCCCCGGCCCCGGCTGATACGGCGGATCCCACGGACGCCCCCCACAACTGGCCACCGTCTCTCCCGGCGGTA
>JALSJJ010000244.1 GCA_026989375.1 Rhodothermus sp. | reverse complement strand
GCTTCCAGCAAATCGGGATTGCGGGCGAACATGGCCACGGCGAAGGGCCAGCTTTCATCGGCGCGGGTGCTGGTGCCGTGGCAGAGGTCCTGCAGGTCCAGTGGAAAGTCGTGCAGGTGGTCGGCCAGTAGCTGCAAACGGTGCGAGCAGGCAGCCGAGGCGTCGCCCAGCGCGGCTTCGGTTTGCAGGACGAGGTCAAGGAGACGCTGCCAGAAGACCGCCGGCTCAAAAGCCTCCGGTGGGGTGCGAAGTACTTCGGCCACAGCAAAGGCCTGACCGATGCCGGCTACCAGGGCGGTAGGATGGCGGTGCGTAAGGCCAAAAACCGCTTGGAGAAACGGCAGCGCTTGCTCCAGAGGAACTGCAACGGTGGCCCACCAGAGGCCCAGCGGAGCCGCCCGCATGGCTGCGCCGTTGGAAGGGTGTGTGGCATCGCCCGCTTCGGTCCAGGGGATGCCCTGCGCCAGGCGCTCGATGGCAGTTCGGCTGGTGGGTCCCCAGCGTCGGGCCCGGGGGCGCAGTGCTACGTAAGCGGCGGCCAGGCGTGCGCCCAACGCGGTGTCGAAACGGTCAGGATGATCGGTCGTGCGCAGCCAGTCGGTTAGCGCTTCGGTCAGGGCGAACGTGAACTGCGTGTCGTCGGTCCACTGGCCGGCCGCCAGATCGCGGCGATGTCGATCTAGTTCATACTGCTTGATCCCTCTGTAATAGGTGCGCACGTTTGTGTGGCTGAGGCCTTCGACGGGCATTCCCAGCGCATCGCCTACGGCTGTGCCCAGCAGGGCTCCGAGCATGCGGTCTTCGGTCATTTCTTCGGGAGATTTTCTTTACGCGTCCCGTATCTTTGAACGATGCAAGGGAAAGTACAAATTGTCTGCTTGGATGAAGACCTGGTTACGGGGGTTCTGGGCAATCTTCGAAAAGGATATTAAGCTGGAACTGCGGGCCCGCTACGCGATCAACATGCTGTTGCTGTTTGCGCTGGGGGCCCTGGTGGTGATGGCGTTTGCGGTAGGCCCGACGCCGCTGAGCGCGCGTGTGCAGGCAGCCCTGTTGTGGACCGTGCTGCTATTTGCGGCAGCAGTTGGCCTGGGGCGGGCTTTCATCAGTGAGGAAGAGCGGGGGACCATATTATTGCTCCAGCTCAACCTGCGGCCGGGTGCGGTCTATGCCGGTAAGCTGCTGGTGAATTTTGTGCTGCTGCTGGCGCTGAACATCGTAGCAGTGGGGGCGTTTGCCGTGTTGCTACGGGTACAGGTGGCCTGGCCTGGCTTGTTGGCCCTGACGCTGTTGCTGGGGTCGGTCGGGCTGGCAGGTGCTACAACGCTGCTGAGCGCGTTGATTGCACGGGCCGCTGGCGGACGTGGCGCGCTGTTGCCCGTCCTGTTGTTCCCGGTGCTGGTGCCGCTGTTGCTTTCGGCCGTTGAGGCCACGCGCAGTGCGCTGCTGGTGGCGGAGGGCTGGGCCACGGCGGCCGACGAGCTGCTGACGCTTACCGGCTTTGGCGGGGCCGTCATCACGGCAGCCGTACTGTTGTTCGATTACATCTGGCTGGACTGAACCATGGCCGAAACTGGGCAAATTTTAAATCTGCGGCGCTATCGGCAGCTTCGAAATGCCGTGGTGGTGTGGCTGACGCTCGTTGTGCTGGGCGCTTTCCTGCTGCGCATCCCGCGTATTCACATTCTGGAACACACGGCCCGCAACCTGTACTTTCACGTGCCGATGTGGTTCACGCTGATGGCTGCGGCGCTGGTGTCGGCCTACCATTCGTTGCGGTATTTGCAATCAGGCGATCCGATCCGAGATCTGCGGGCGCGAGAGGCAGCCCGCGTTGGCATCTTCTTTGGTTTGCTTGGACTGGCCACGGGCATCGTCTGGGCCCGCTTTACCTGGTACCTGGGTACGTCGCTCTGGTGGAATTTCGATCCCAAGCAATCTTTTGTCGTCATTCAGCTATTGATTTACGGAGCGTATTTCGTGCTGCGAAGTGCCGTCGAAGATCCTGAAAAGCGCGGGCGTGTAGCGGCAGTCTATAACTTGTTTGCCGTGGTGACCATGCCGTTTCTGCTCTATGTATTGCCCCGCCAGATGGAAAGCCTGCACCCAGGGGCCGAAGGCAGTCCGGCCTTCAGCGACATTACGCATCCAATTATGCGGCTGGTGTTTTATCCGGCCGTGATCGGGTTTATCGGGCTGTTCTGGGTGCTCTACACGCAGCGAGTGCGGCTGGCACTGCTTGAGCAACGGGTGGAAATGCTACAGGCCACGATGCTGGAGGCAAAGTCATGAATCTGCAAGTGCTGAGCGATACGACCGAAGCAGGGCTGGCCACGCCCTACGATACCATCTGGGCCACGGCGGCCGTTCCTACAAAGCCGCCCCAGGGGATCGAGCGGGTGATGCTGGCCGAAGACAAGCTCTACGTGGTCCTGGCTGTTGTGTTGATCATCTGGTTTGGCGTGATTTTCTTTATGTTCCGAACGGATCGGAAACTTGACCGTCTGGAACGCGCGTTGCAAGAACGTATTCCGGAAGCAAATGCAGACCTGAGGCCATGAATAAGCGATTAATGAAAACGGTAGTGGGCGTTACCCTGCTGGGGGGCTTTTTTGCCATGGTTATGCTAAGCTTTGGCGAGAAGATCGGTGGCTATATGAACTTTGAAGAGGCCGCAGCAAGTGGTGCCGAGGCACATGTGGTCGGCCAGTGGGTGCGGGAGCGCCCCATTCATTATGATCCGGCACGGAATGTATTTACGTTTTATATGCGGGATGCTGAGGGAGTTGTGCGGCGTGTTGAGTATCCCAATTTAAAGCCAGCCAATTTTGAGGAGGCCGAGCAGTTGGTGGTGATGGGCCGTATGCAAGGGGATGTTTTCCATGCCCGTGCGATTCTGGTGAAGTGCCCGTCGAAGTATAACGATGTGCGGGCCCTCCAGCAGACAGCACCCCCTTCGAACGCGTCGCGCATGCCTGCCCTGCCCAACGAATGAGTTCAGTAACGCAAGGAAAAGGACGCGGGCCTCGATGGGGCCCGCGTTTTTTTGTATAGCTTGAAATTTTTTGCTCAAAAGCGCTTACTTTATGGCCAGAAACGTTCACCAGCCCTTGATCCGGCCATGCGCTACGGTCTTTTGTTCCTGCTGACCTTCCTGCTGATGCCAGGATGGAACGGGCAGGCGCAGAGGATGCCAGTGCCCCCCCGAGGGTATGATCCTGCCCTGTTCGATACGCTGCAATTTCGCATGATTGGTCCTTTCCGGGGAGGCCGTTCGACAGCGGTCACCGGCGTTCGTGGCCAGCCGCTCGTGCACTACTTTGGTGGAACGGGAGGCGGTGTCTGGAAAAGCACCGACGGCGGTCAGTCATGGCAGAACATATCGGATGGCTTCTTCGGGGGATCCATCGGGGCTATTGCTGTGAGCGAGTGGGATCCGAATGTGATTTACGTGGGCGGTGGTGAGGAGTCAATCCGCGGCAACGTCTCGCACGGCTACGGCATGTGGAAGTCGACCGATGCCGGCAAGACCTGGACGTTCATCGGGCTCCCGGATAGCCGGCACATCGGCGACATCGTGATTCACCCCCGCAATCCGGATCTGGTTTACGTGGCGGTCATGGGCCATGCTTTTGGGCCCAACAAAGAGCGGGGCGTGTACCGCAGCAAAGATGGCGGCAAGACCTGGGAGCAGATCCTGTTTGTCAGTGAAGACGTAGGGGCTGTAGATCTGGCCATGGATCCTACCAATCCGCGTATTCTGTACGCAACGCTCTGGCGCTTCCGGCGCACGCCTTACAGCTTTGAAAGTGGAGGGGAAGGCTCCGGCCTCTGGAAAAGTACGGATGGGGGCGATACCTGGGTAGAACTCACCCACAATCCGGGCATGCCCGAGCCGCCCATCGGAAAAATCGGCATTACCGTATCGGCCGATCCTAACCGGCTCTACGCCATTGTCGAAGCCCACGAAGGCGGTGTGTTTCGTTCAGACGATGGCGGCAAAACGTGGCGGCGCGTGAACGACGATCGTAACCTGCGCCAGCGCGCCTGGTACTACAGCCACATCGTGGCCGATCCGAAGGACCCGGACGTCGTCTACGTGCTCAACGTCGGTTTCTGGAAATCAAAAGACGGAGGGCGCACCTTCACGCGCATCCGAACGCCGCATGGCGATCACCACGACCTGTGGATTGATCCGGACGATCCGCGCCACATGATTATCGCGGACGATGGCGGGGCGCAGGTAACCTACGACGGGGGTGAGAACTGGACCACCTATTACAACCAGCCTACGGCGCAGTTCTACCGGGTCACGACCGACAACGTCTTCCCCTATCGTATCTATGGCGCCCAGCAGGATAACTCGACCGTGCGCATCTACAGCCGTTCAGACGGCCCGGGCATCTCGGAACGCGACTGGGAGCCAACGGCCGGGGGCGAAAGCGGCTGGCTCGCGCCCGACCCGAAAGACCCGGAAATCGTCTACGGCGGATCCTACGGAGGTTACCTGGAGCGATACGACCACCGCACCCGCCAGCGGCGCCGTGTGGACATCTGGCCTGACAATCCCATGGGCCATGGTGCCAAAGATCTGAAATATCGCTTTAACTGGAACTTTCCCATCCTTTTCTCACGGCACGACCCGAATGTGCTCTATGCCGCCGCCAATGTGCTGTTCAAAACCACCAACGAAGGGCAGAGCTGGGAGCAAATCAGTCCAGACCTGACGCGCAACGACACCACGAAGATGGGGCCCTCAGGTGGCCCGATCACGAAAGACAACACCAGTGTAGAGTACTACGGGACGATCTTCGCGCTGGCCGAGTCGGTGCATGAGCCGGGCGTGATCTGGACCGGATCGGACGACGGACTGATCTACCTGACGCGCGATGGGGGCAAAACCTGGCAGAACGTAACGCCACCCCCCTCGATCATGCCCGAATGGATTCAGATCAACAGCATCGAACCCGATCCGTTCAATCCGGGCGGCCTGTATGTGGCGGCTACTATGTACAAATGGGACGACTTCCGTCCCTACCTCTACAAGACGAAAGATTACGGCCGCACCTGGCAGAAAATTACCAACGGGATCGCCGAAGATCACTTCACGCGCGTCATTCGCGCCGATCCGGAGCGCCCGGGCCTGCTCTATGCCGGGACCGAAAGTGGCCTGTATATCTCCTTCGACGATGGAGAACACTGGCAGCGATTCCAGCTCAACCTGCCGATCGTGCCCATCACGGATCTGGCCATTAAAGGCACGGATCTGATCGTGGCCACGCAGGGACGGAGCTTCTGGGTGCTGGATCATCTGGAAGTGCTCCGGCAGCTTACGCCCGAGCTGGCCCGTCAGGAGGTCATCCTGTTTAAACCCAAAGATACGTATCGGCTGCGGAGAGGCTTCAGGCGTCAACCGCCGGGCGGGATGGGCGAAAACCCACCGGCCGGGGTAGCTATCTTCTTCTACCTGAAGGAAAAGCCGGACACGGCCACGGTGGTGAAGCTGGAAATCCTGGAGGAGGATGGCGATGTGATCCGAACCTTTGCCACCAATGCGAAGAAGCGGCGCGATCGGTTGGAGGTGCGGGCCGGCAGCAACAAGTTTGTCTGGGACATGCGCTACCCGGACGCCGAAGGCTTTGAGGGACTGATCATGTGGGCGGCCAGCCTGCGCGGGCCGCTGGCCCCGCCGGGCACCTATCGGGTGCGGCTCACCGTGGGTGACCAGGTGCACGAGCAAACCTTCCGCTTACTCAAGGATCCCCGGAGTAAGGCCACCGACGAAGACCTGCAGGCGCAGTTTGCCTTCCTTATGGAAGTGCGCGATAAGCTTTCGGAGGTGCATCGCACGATCAAACATATCCGGGAAGTTCGGCAGGACATCCGTCGCGTGCTCCGGCGATTGCCCGATGATTCCACCGGCATGGCCCTGCGCCGTCAGGGACGCGCCATTGTCCAGAAGCTGACAGAAGTTGAGGAAGCGCTCTACCAGACAAAAAACCGGGCGCCGCAGGACCCGCTAAACTTCCCGATCCGGCTCAACAACAAGCTGGCCGCGTTGATGGGCGTTGTGGGTACGGGCGACTTTCGGCCTACCGATCAGGCTATTGCGGTCAAAAATGAGCTGGTTGCGCAGATTGATGGCTGGCTGGCCCGCTATCGGGAGGTAGTCGAACGCGAGCTGTCGGCCTTCAACGAGGCCGTGCTGGCCCTGCGCCTGCCACCGGTGGCTGTGCCTGCGGCCTCCGAATAAAGTCACGACGGGTTCACGAAAAACTGGACGCCGGGATGTGTATCTTACCACGTCCCGGCGTTTTTTTACGGTGCCAATCAGATAGCCCACATGTCCATCAAGGAACGCGACGTAGCGCTGGCGGCCGTGCGCGAAGCAGCGGTGCTGTGCCGTAACATTCAGGCGGCCATCGGTCCCGATGTGCTGGAAAAAAAAGATCGAAGTCCGGTCACAGTGGCCGACTTTGGCAGTCAGGCGCTCATTTGCCGTCGACTGGCGGAAGCTTTTCCGGACGATCCAATCATGGCCGAAGAGGACAGTACCGCGCTGCGGGAGCCCGCGCAGGCGGCGTTGCTGGCGCGGGTTGTGGCCGAAGTGCAACGGCTGGTGCCTGAGGCCACGACCGAGACGGTGTGTGCCTGGATTGATCGCGGCAATCTGGCGGCCTACCGGCCGCGGTTCTGGGCAGTGGATCCGATTGACGGAACGAAAGGCTTCCTGCGGGGCGATCAGTACGCGATTGCCCTGGCGCTCATTGTGGAGGGGCAGGTGCAGGTGGCCGCGCTGGCCTGCCCGAATCTGTCGTTCATGCCCGAAGCAGAGACGTCCCGGGGTGTGGTGTTTATGGCTGTGCGCGGTGAGGGCACCTGGGCCTGGCCGCTGGAGGAAGCGGGTGAACCCGTACGGATTCGGGTGAGCGCCACGCACGATCCGGCGCAGGCGCTGTTCTGCGAGTCGTTCGAGTCGGCGCACAGCGCGCACGACGTGGCGGCTGAAGTGGCCCGGCGGCTGGGCATCACGAAGCCTTCTCGACGGCTCGACAGCCAGGCCAAGTATGCCCTGGTGGCCCGTGGGGAAGCCGATCTATATCTGCGACTGCCTACCCGGCCTGGCTACGTCGAGAAGGTCTGGGATCATGCCGCCGGTGCGCTGATCGTGGCTGAAGCGGGCGGACGGGTCACAGACATTCACGGGCGGCCGCTGCGCTTTGACCGGGGACCTGTGCTTTCGGAAAACCGAGGCGTGGTGGTTTCCAACGGCCGGCTGCACGAAGCCGTGCTGGAGGCGATCGCGGCCGTCGGGGTTGCGTAGCACTATGGCTGCAGATCCGCTACAGAATCGAGCACCAGGTCAGGTGGTACGGATTCTTCCAGATCGGCTGGCCGGAATTTGCCGGTTCGGACAAGCACGCCGCGCAGGCCTGCCCGCATGGCCGCCTCGACGTCCGTCCGAATGTCGTCGCCGACCATGGCGATCTGAGCCGGGGGCAGGTGTAGGGCGGTACAGATTTGTTCGAAAAAGCGGCGGTCCGGCTTGCCAAAAATGAGCGCCGGACGGCCCGTGGCATATTCGAGGGCCGCGATGAACGGTCCGGCGTCAAGCTGTAGCCCGGTGTCGGTCTGCCAGTAGCGGGTGCGGCCCAGGCCGATCAGGCGGGCGCCCTGCTCCTGGATCAGGCGAAACGCCCGGTTGAGCCGTTCGAAAGTCCAGGCCGGCCCCAGGTCGCCTACTACGACAAAGTCCGGGTGCGTTTTATCCAGGCGTACCCCTTCGAAGTCTTCCCAGGCAGCTTCAGGTACCAGCAGGTAGGCCGAAGCGTTTT
>JALSJJ010000243.1 GCA_026989375.1 Rhodothermus sp. | reverse complement strand
GGGCAATGGAGGTACGGTAGGCCGTGTAGCAGATCGTCCGCATAATGCGGGCCGCCAGCCGCCGCGCTTCGTCCGAGGCGTAGTGCAGCCCCAGCATGATCAGCGCGTCGGCCAGTCCCGTGATGCCCAGGCCAATGCGTCGCGTGCCACGCGCCTG
Source organism: Rhodothermus sp. (assembly GCA_026989375.1). Lineage (GTDB taxonomy): Bacteria > Bacteroidota > Rhodothermia > Rhodothermales > Rhodothermaceae > Rhodothermus. The sequence goes on along the minus strand of JALSJJ010000243.1, from coordinate 7,799 downwards.
TTCTGCTTGCGCCGGCAGTGGGAAACCCGATACATCGATCACGTTGTCCAGCAGACGAACGGACACGGCGACGGTCTTCCGAATTCCCTCCCAGTCGAGATCGGCCTCCGGCGTAAAGGGCGCCCGCACGAAGCGCGTCAGGTTGATCGAACCCAGATCACAGGCACCATAGGGGGGCAATGGCTGTTCGCCGCAGGGATTCGTCGCCGTAATCTGTTCGCGATAGGCCAGGTTATTCATCCGATTGATCGTATCGATGAAAAGCACACCGGGTTCGGCATAGTCGTAGGTGGCCCGCAGGATCTGCTCCCAGAGTGCCCGTGCCTTTACGACGCGCAGCACGCGGCAGGGCACCGGCCGGTCGGTGCCGGTCCAGCGTCGGTAAATGATCGGCCCGTCGCCCGCCTCTTCTTCCTTCAGCGTGACCGCCGGAAAGACCAGCGGCCAGTCGGCATCGCGCCGCACGGCCTCCATGAAGGCGTCGAAGACCTGCACCGACAGATTAAAGTGCGTGAGCGCACCCGGCCGGTGTTTTGCGGTGATAAACGTCTCGATGTCGGGATGATCGCATCGCAGCGTCGCCATCATGGCCCCCCGGCGCGTCCCGGTCGATAGCAACGTGGCGCACATGGCGTCCCAGATATGCATGAACGAAACAGGGCCCGAGGCAATGGTGCCCGTGGTGCGCGCTCGCGTCCCGGCCGGCCGCAACGTCGAGAAGTCGTAACCGACTCCTCCACCCTGTTGCATGGTCAGGGCGCCCTCTTTCAGGCTATCGAAGATGCCGTCGAGTGAATCCTCGATAAGCCCCATGACAAAACAATTGAAAAGCGTCACGCGGTGGCGCGTGCCCGCGCCGGCCAGAATGCGTCCGCCCGGCAACAACTTGAAGCCGTAGAGCACCTGATAGAAGCGCTCGGCCCACCGTTTCCGTTCGGGCTCGGGTTCGGCGGCCGCCAGAGCTCGGGCTACCCGACGCCAGGTGTCTTCAATGGTTTGATCCCGGACGACCGCGCCCTCGCGGTAGCGGTACTTCGCATTCCAGACGTGCCAGGAGACCGGCTCCTGAAAATGCGTGCCCAGCTCTGGTAGCTCCTCCACCGCCATGGCCTGCACGTTCGATACGCCAATGCCTGTCCTAATGATAACGCGGCGACCGCGTCTGGGATTTGCTAGGGTGCCAGGTGCCGGCGGGGACCGGCGCAAAATGGCCAGATCGTTACGGTCGCGGCACGTCCGGTCGCCGCCGATAGGTCACAAACCGAAAACCCGGGTGTGACTCGACGGCCACTTCTTCGAAAATAGGCCCGATAAGCGATTCATAAGGAGGAAAGAAGGTGTCGCCCTCGTAGTTTCCTTCGACCAGCGTCAGCTCCAGGCGGTCCGCGCGCGGCAGAAACTGGGCATACACGTTAGCCCCGCCGGCAATGAACAGCCGGGGTACCGTACCGACCGCCGCCAGCGCTGCTTCTACACTGGGATACACCTCGACATTTGCCAGGTCCGGATAGGTGCGGGTGCGAGAGAGCACCAGATGGCGTCGGCCAGGCAGCGGTCCTCCGAATTGTTCCAGCAGCGACTCGAAGGTCTTCCGTCCCATGAGCAGCGGATGCCCCATCGTCAGTCGCTTGAAGCGTCGCAGGTCTTCCGGCAGATGCCAGGGCAGCCGCCCTTCCCGCCCGATGACCCGGTTTTTCTCGGCCAGCGCAGCAATCAGTACGATCTCCGGTTGTCGGGAAGTTATTTGCACCTGGTCCATGAGCAATTGCTATACGGCTATAGGCGCTTTAATGGGCGGATGATACTGGTAATTCACGAACTCGAAATCCTCGAACCGATAGGCAAAGATCGACGGTGGACGACGCTTGATGACCAGCTTCGGCAACGGATAGGGCTCGCGGGAAAGCAGCTCCCTCACCTGCTCCAGATGGTTCAGGTAGATATGGCAATCGCCTCCTGTCCAGATCAGCTCGCCCACATCCAGGTCCGTCTGCTGCGCGATCATGTGCGTGAGCAGACTGTAGGAAGCAATGTTGAAGGGCACGCCCAGGAACGCATCGGCCGAGCGCTGATAGACCTGGCATGACAGCCGCGGCCGATCCCACTCGGGCCGTTCGGCCACGTAAAACTGAAACAGCACATGGCAGGGCGCCAGGGCCATCCGTCCCTGCTGCACGTTTTCCTGAGGGGAAAGCGCTTCATCGGGCAGATCCGCCACGTTCCAGGCGCTCACCAGGTGGCGTCGTGACCAGGGACGTTCCCGAATCGAACGCACGACTTCGGCGATCTGGTCGATCTCCCGCCCGTCGGGCGCGCGCCACCGGCGCCACTGCTTGCCGTAGAGGGGTCCCAGCTCGCCTTCTGCTGTCGCCCACTCGTCCCAGATCGTCACGCCATGATCGTGCAGGTACTTCAGGTTGGTATCGCCCCGCAAAAACCACAGCAGCTCATGCACGACGCTTTTGATGTGAATTTTCTTGGTAGTGACCAGGGGGAATCCCTCCTGAAGGTCAAACCGCATCTGGTAGCCGAACACGCTGATCGTGCCGACACCGGTGCGGTCCTCCCGTCGAAGGCCGTGCTGCAAGATATGGCGCAGAAATTCGTGATACGGTCGCATGGTGCGCTGGAACGTAGCAAACGGGTGCTCGTTTTTCGGACAGACCGTTTGCAATCTACGAAAGGATCGACCTTCTGGAAATATGGATCCGACGCTTCATCAAAAACAGGGCATCAATCATCTAAAGCGCGTGCTGGCCTATGCGCCCATGGTGGCCGAAAACGGCCGGGCACAGGTGCACCTGACCCAGGAAGACTGGTTTGTCGTGGCCGACACGCTGTTTCGGATGCATACCCCGAAAGAAATGTTGCCGCCGGAGATTCAGGAATATCGGCTCACAAACGAGAACCGCACGATCGAGCTGGTCACGCCGGATCTGGTAATCGAAGTAGAAATGTTCTGAAGCTCAGTTGGCTGCCACGCGCAGATCGAAGCGTGGAATGGTTACGCGAAAGCGGCGGCCGTCCGGCCAGCGCATCAGGTAGTATCCTTCCATGGTACCGCTCAGCGACGATAGAATGCAGTAGCTGCTATAGATGTGCGCGTGGCCGGGTTCAATGATGGGTTGCTGGCCGATCACCCCGGCACCCTCTACTTCACGCACCGACCCATCGCCTTCCTCAATACGCCAGTAGCGTCGCAGTAACTGCACCGGTGCGTCTGTCTGGTTTTCAATGCTGATGAAATAGGCGAAAACGAACCGCTTTTCAAAAAAGTCAGAAGGATCATCCAGATAGACGGGACGTACGGTGACCCGCACCCCTCGTGTCGTTGCAGCATAAGGGACCATGTTGACTCCGCGCCTCGGTTATATACTGGTACATTGCACAAAGCGATGTAGCGGTTGAACTCCCCGCATCTTTTTGCGTTGCATCTTTTTACGAAATACCGGACGTTTCAATAGATAGCTTCCATCCATCCGTCCTCGTTTCTTTAGTTATGGCCGTCTTTGAAAAACCCGTGGAGGTTCTCCCCGAGGCGACCGTGCTCTTTGCCGGCGACTCCGGGGACGGCATGCAGCTAACCGGGATGCAGTTCGCTCGGGCCACAGCCCTGGCCCGCAACGATCTGGCTACGCTTCCCGACTTTCCGGCCGAAATTCGGGCCCCGGCCGGCACAACCTATGGCGTGAGTGGCTATCAGCTCCACTTCGGTTCAGTTCCCATACGCACGCCGGGAGACGCTGTGGACATGCTGGTGGCGATGAACCCGGCAGCGTTGAAGGTGCACCTGCCCCGCGTGCGTCGAGGTGGCACCCTGCTGATCAACGTGAACGCTTTCGACCGGAGGGGACTGGAGCTGGCCCGTTACGAAACCAACCCGCTGGAAGACGGCTCCCTTGAAGGCTATCAGGTCATTCCCATCGAGCTGACGCGGCTGACGCGCGAGACGCTGGCCGATAGCGGGCTCGATAAAAAGGAGATCGACCGCTGTAAGAACATGTTTGCGCTGGGGCTGGTGCTCTGGCTCTACTCGCGCCCGCTGGAACCTGTCGAGCAATGGCTGGCCCAGAAGTTTGCCAGCCGGCCGAAAATTCGGGATGCCAACCTGAAGGTCCTGCACAAGGGCTATCACTATGGCGAGACGCACGAGCTGTTTGCCGTGCGCTATGAAGTACGGCCGGCGCACCTGGAACCTGGCCTGTATCGGGCGATCCGTGGCGTTGAAGCCCTGGCGCTGGGCCTGATCGCGGCCAGCCATCAGAGCGGCCTGCCGCTGTTCTACGGCTCTTATCCGATTACGCCCGCCTCCGACCTGCTGCACGAGCTGAGCCGACACAAGAACTTCGGCGTGATGACGTTCCAGGCCGAAGATGAAATTGCGGCTGTGGGGGCCGCGCTGGGGGCCAGCTTCGGCGGAGCCCTGGGCGTAACCGCCACCAGTGGCCCGGGCCTCTCGCTCAAGTCGGAGACGATCGGCCTGGCGGTAATGACCGAGCTGCCGCTGGTGGTGATTGACCTGCAGCGCGGCGGTCCTTCGACCGGTCTGCCTACCAAGACCGAACAGAGCGACCTGCTCTTTGCCCTCTATGGTCGCCATGGGGAAGCCCCCCTGCCTGTGCTGGCCGCCAGCTCGCCCGGCGACTGTTTCTACGCAGCCTACGAGGCCTGCCGCATCGCCGTCCGCTACATGACCCCGGTGATCCTGCTGGCCGATGGCTACCTGGCCAACGGGGCCGAACCCTGGCGCGTACCCGACGTGGCCTCGCTGCCCCCCTTCGAGGTGCGCTTTGCCACAGAACCCAACTTCCACCAGAACGGCGAAGCTCGCTTTCTGCCCTATCGCCGCGATCCCGAAACGCTGGCCCGTGCCTGGGCACGTCCGGGCACGCCCGGGCTGGAGCACCGCGTCGGTGGGCTCGAAAAAGAGGACGAAACGGGCAACGTCTCCTACGACCCGGCCAACCACCAGCGCATGGTGAAACTCCGCGCTGAAAAGGTGGCGCGCGTGGCCCGAGAAATCCCCCCAACCGAAATCTTTGGCGATCCCGAAGGCGACGTGCTGCTCATCGGCTGGGGCTCAACACGTGGCGCCATCGAAGCGGCCGTCGAGCACCTGCGCGACCGGGGCCTGCGTGTCGGAAGCATTCACCTGCGCTATCTGAATCCGCTGCCACCCGACCTGCCCGAAATCTTCGATCGCTACCACCATCTGGTGGTGCCCGAGCTGAACAATGGCCAGCTCGTGCGCGTGCTGCGCGATGCATACCTGCGGCCGTTCGTGCCGCTGAACAAAATCCAGGGTCTGCCCTTCCAGGCCCGTGAGATTGAAACTTTCATTACTGAGTTAACGCAAGCCTGAATCTCAACCCTGTAATGGCTGCCATGTCCGACGCCAAGCGCCCAGAAGAAAACACGCCGCGCGGAACGCGCCCCGTGATGCCGCCGGGTGCTAAGCCCGCCATGCCCCCGAAGGCTCGACCGGCGATGCCCCCGGGCGCCAAGCCTGCCATGCCCCCCCGCGCCCGACCGGCGATGCCGCCGGGCACCAGCCCCACCGGCGATGGCAAGCCCCGCCTGACGCGCAAGGATTTCGCCTCGGACCAGGATGTGCGCTGGTGCCCGGGTTGCGGCGACTATGCCATCCTGGCAACCGTTCAGCGGCTCCTTCCCGACCTGGGCGTCCCCCGCGAAAACATCGTGTTCATCAGCGGGATCGGCTGCTCCAGCCGCTTCCCCTACTACATGAACACCTACGGCATGCACTCCATCCACGGCCGCGCCCCGGCCATTGCAACCGGCCTGAAGGCCAGCCGGCCTGAGCTGGACGTGTGGATCATCACAGGCGACGGCGATGCGCTCTCCATTGGAGGCAATCACCTGATTCATATCCTGCGCCGCAACCTGAACGTGCAGATCCTGCTCTTCAATAACCAGATCTATGGCCTCACGAAAGGCCAGTACAGCCCGACCTCCGAAGAGGGCAAAGTTACCAAAAGCTCACCTTATGGCTCCATCGATCATCCCTTCAACCCGGTGGCCTTGGCGCTGGGCGCCGACGCTACCTTCGTGGCCCGCTCCATGGACCGCGACACCAAACACCTCCAGGAAATGCTCCGGCGAGCACACGACCACCGGGGCGCCGCCTTTGTCGAGATCTACCAGAACTGCAACATCTTCAATGACGGCGCTTTCTTCCAGTTTACCGAACGCGACACCAAGCCGCACCGCACCCTCTTCCTGGAGCACGGCAAACCGCTTGTCTTTGACGAAGGCCGCAAGGGCATCCGGCTCGATGGTTTGCAACCCGAAGTGATCGACCTGACCGACGACCGCTGGTCGGTGGACGACTGTCTCGTCTATGACGAAACGAACCGCGAGCTGGCCCACCTCATGGCCCGGATCTTCTTCCACCCTGAGCTGCCGCAACCCTTCGGCGTCTTCTACCGCGAGAAGCGTCCTACCTACGAAGACCTGCTGCACCACCAGATTGCCGAAGTGACGGCGCGCAAGGGCAAAGGCGACCTACAAACCCTGCTCCGTAGCGGTGACACCTGGGTCATCGAACCCGAGCCGGCCGAAGTTACACCATAACAGGAAATCCGGCATACCTCACCAAACTGCTGGAAGAATGGCAGAAGGTGCACTGCTTCCGCCTTCGGTGCTGAGAAATTCATGCTTTAGCCTCTGAAGCCCCCATCCCCTTCTGTCGCCGGCTGCCAGCTGCACGGATCGGGCAAAGAAGTGAAACTACTGACCCGGCTCTTTACGTGGAACGGCCATCGACTGGACCGCAAAATACCCCCCGTATTCCGCATCGAGCGCTTCCGACGCCACGGCGTCCAACGCTCCCTACTCCATCAGAAAATGCCCTGACAGAAATCTCCAACTCACATGCTACCCGGAGCATCCCGATGTGCGACAGGTAGGCACGGCACCTGTTTGACCATTTTCCCACAATAATTGGAGGGATCCTGCCCCGCCCTACAACAGGCGACAAACGGCGTCGTACAGGTACGTTTACTTTCTCTGGAATCTGCAACAATTGCCCCTGATTCCTTCGAAGGAATATTCATAGCCTCGGCCATGCATCCCGCTCCACCGGAGCGTCCTTCGTTTCAGGCTCAACCTCACGAAAACTGCCACCAGGGGGCTGTTTTCAAATGCTTTTCTTGGCGTAGATGCATTTCATCGCCCCGAGATGGCATTCAATCAGGCGCCGGTGCCGCCTGTATCATCCATGTTAAACAACGTTTGCCTTTCAAACTATCGGCTGCTATCTTCTGTCCATCAATTTGTCAGACGCTCATCCGCTACGGGGTTATGTTACGCAATCCAGAGCAGCGCCGAGATCTGGGGCTGTTGATTATCCGAATCGGACTGGGGCTTACCTTCCTGTTTATCCACGGGGGTCCCAAGCTGCTGGGTGGACCGGAACGATGGGCCCGAGTAGGCGGGGCCATGCAGGTCTTTGGAATCGACTTCGCGCCAACTTTCTGGGGATTGGTGGCCGCCCTTTCGGAGTTTGTCGGAGGGGGTCTGCTGCTTATGCTGGGGCTGTTTTTCCCATGGGCGTTAATCCCCCCGGCCCTTACGTTATTGGTCGCCGCCCTGGGACACATGACCGGGCTGATCTCCGGCACTCCCTGGTATGCCCTGGAAATGCTAATCGTGTTTGTCGGGTTGATGCTGACCGGACCGGGCCGCTACAGTCTCGATGCGCGCTTCCAGCGATCAAAGGAAGTGGCCCCATAACCCTTTGATGAAGCTGCCTGTTGCTTTACAGATGACGCTGAACA
>JALSJJ010000242.1 GCA_026989375.1 Rhodothermus sp. | reverse complement strand
ACGGCGGATGTGACGGGGGATATTATGTTGCCGGAGGGGGTGGAGATGGTGATGCCTGGGGACAATGCGCGTTTTCGGGTGAAGTTGATATATCCGGTGGCGATGGAGGAGGGTTTGCGTTTTGCGATTCGCGAGGGAGGTCGGACGGTGGGGGCCGGCGTCGTCACCAAAATCCTCGACTGACGTAAATCTATTGAATAAAAACGTCCGGGATCCTGAGGGCCGAGCGGCGTAAAAGGGCCTGAGGGTTCCGGCGCACACGGGCGTAGCTCAATTGGCAGAGCAGCGGTCTCCAAAACCGCAGGTTGCAGGTTCGAGTCCTGCCGCCCGTGCTGAGATATAAAGGGAAGGGCGAACGCGGGTTCGCCCTTCCTCTTTGTCGTAACCGGTACCGTCACATAGCCTGGATCGGTCATGTTTGCAAAAGTACGGGCATACCTGCAGGAAGTCCTGCGAGAAATGCAGAAAGTGAGCTGGCCCTCGCGTCAGGAGTTGATCAACAATACCATTTTGACGCTGGTAGCCTCTGCCGTACTGGCCCTGTTCATTTTTCTGGCCGATCGGGTGATTGCCACGGTGCTGGAATTTATCTATTCGCTGTAGGCAGCACGCAAGCTGAATCGGGACCATGGCCGAAGAGAAGAAGCAAGAGAAGGTGCGTAAGTGGTATGTGCTACGCACCTTTTCCGGACACGAAAAAAAGGTCAAGCAATACCTGGAGCGGGAAATTGAACGGCTGGGTCTACAGGACCGAGTTGGAGAGGTGCTGATTCCTACGGAAACCGTTTTTGAGTTGCGGGGAGGGAAGAAACGAACGCGTGAGCGCACGTTCTTCCCGGGCTATGTCCTGATTGAGGCCATCCTTGATCGTGAGTTGCAGCATTTGATCTCTAACATGCCATCTGTGGTGGGTTTTTTGGGAAGCGGCGATCAGCCCACGCCACTGCGTCCAGAAGAAGTCCGACGTATTCTGGGGAAGGTGGACGAAGCTCGGGAGCTGGGTGAGCAACCGGAAATTCCATTCAAGCCCGGCGATATCGTACGTATCATTGAGGGGCCTTTCAACAACTTTACAGGCGTGGTAGAGGAGGTCTATCCCGACAAGCTGAAGCTCAAGGTGATGGTCTCCATTTTCGGGCGGAAGACCCCGCTGGAGGTCGATTATCTGCAGGTAGAACGGGAGTCGTAGGCTTTCTGTGAAAAACGACAGGGTAAATACGGCCTGGAAACCTTTCCTGTATGGGAGCATAGGAGAGGCGCTTTGTAACGCTGAGACACCTGAATTCGCGGGAGCCTGAGCAACGTTCCAGGCGATTGAACCGCAAAGAGGAGGTGCTATGGCAAAGAAGGTTGAAAAGGTTATCAAGCTCCAGATTAAAGGGGGGCAGGCAACACCTGCTCCGCCGATTGGTCCGGCGCTCGGCCAGGCTGGCGTCAACATTATGGAGTTTTGCAAGCAGTTCAATGCGGCCACCCAGGACCGCATGGGCGTGCTGCTGCCGGTCGTAATCACGGTTTACTCAGACAAGTCGTTCACTTTTGTCGTCAAGAGTCCGCCGGCGGCCGAGCTGCTTAAAAAGGCAGCGGGTATTGAGAAAGGAGCGGGCGACCCTCTCCGTCAGAAGGTCGGCAAAGTGACGTGGCAGGATTGTCTGGAGATTGCCAAGCAAAAGATGGCCGACCTGAACGCATACGATCTGGAGAAGGCGGCTTCGATGATTGCCGGCACGGCACGTTCGATGGGTATTGTTGTCGAGGGGAAGCCCGAACATCTCTGAACGTTGCTGCGGGAGTCTGCCCTGCGCAGGCGGTTGAACCGCTTAACCCAATAGAGCCATGCCCAAACGAGGAAAACGGTATCGGAAAGCGCTTGAGATTATTCAGGAGGCCGGAAAAGGGCCGTTTACTCTGGAGGAGGCGGCCGACCTGGTCAAAAAAACAGCCCTGGCCAGGTTTGACGAATCGGTCGATATAGACGTACGCCTTGGGGTGGATCCCCGGCATGCTGATCAGATGGTGCGAGGGACGGTAGCCCTGCCCCATGGCACGGGCAAAAAAGTGCGGGTGCTGGTGCTGGCTGACGAGGGGCGCTGGAAGGAGGCTCTGGAGGCAGGTGCTGATTATGCAGGGTTGGATGAGTACATTGAAAAGATCCAAAACGGCTGGCTGGAGTTTGATGTGGTGATTGCCACACCGCAGGTGATGAGCAAGGTGGGGCGGTTGGGACGCATCCTGGGTCCACGTGGGCTTATGCCCAATCCCAAGAGTGGCACCGTGACACAAAATGTGGCCGAGGCGGTTCGTGAGGTGAAGGCCGGCCGTATTGACTTTCGTGTGGACAAAGCGGGTAACCTGCACACCTCGATCGGGAAGGCCTCCTTTACGAGCGAGCAGATTCGAGAAAATGCCGAAGCGTTCCTGCGCGAGGTGTTGCGGTTGCGTCCGCCGTCAGTAAAAGGCGCCTATGTGCGCTCCATTACGCTTTCGACCACCATGGGGCCGCCGGTACCGGTGAGCTTGAGCGTGCTGCACACGCTTCGCTGAGCCCGTACACCGATGCCCAATAGGAGGAAGTGAGCCATGCCTTTGACAAGAGTCCAGAAAGCGGCCATCCTGAAAGAGATCAGCGCCAGGCTGGAAACGGCCCCGGTTATTTATCTGACCGACTATATGGGGCTGAATGTCGCCCAGATCACCAAGCTCCGGCGTTGGTTCCGAGAGGCCGGTGTCGAATTCAAGGTGGTCAAGAATACGCTGCTCCGTATTGCTATGGAGCAGCGCGGGGGGTACGATGAGCTGTTACCGGTACTGAACGGCCCCACTGCGGTAGCGATCAGCGATGAGCCCGCTGCGCCGGCCCGTGTGATCAAAAAATTTATTGAAGAAGAGGGCGTCGCGTTGCCGCGCTTGAAGGCGGCGTATATTGACGGCGCTGTTTACGGTGCCGATGCCCTTGACACGCTGGCCGCGCTGAAGTCGAAGGACGAGCTGATTGCCGACATTGTCGGACTGCTTCTGGCACCGGCGCAGCAGGTAGTGGGGGCCCTGCAGGGGCCTGGGCAGACGTTGGCTGCCTGTGTGCAGGCCATAGCCGAGAAGGAGGCTGCCTGACCTTTGGCAATAACCTGTATCTGGATCGCACCATATTCCTTAATGCGCAGCGCAGCCCTCAGGGGCAGAGACCGCTGCGGGAAAACAAGGAGGAAGAACCATGGCAGACCTGAAAGCACTCGCTGAGCAGCTGGTTAACCTGACGATCAAAGAGGCAAACGAGCTCGCCAAGATTCTGGAGGAAGAGTATGGCATCAAGCCGGCGGCCGCGGCCGTTGCGGTTGCCGCTGGTCCGGCCGGTGGTGACGGCGCCGCCCAGGCAGAGGAAAAGACAGAGTTTGACGTTGTCCTTAAAGCGGTCGGTGGCAACAAGATTGCCGTCATCAAAGAGGTGCGCGCCATCACCGGACTCGGCCTCAAGGAAGCTAAAGAGCTGGTTGACAGCGCCCCCAAGCCGATCAAGGAGGGGGTCAGCAAAGAAGAGGCCGAACAGATCAAGGCCAAGCTGGAAGAGGCCGGTGCCGAGGTGGAAATCAAGTAAATCCCCGGGAACCTACGCCTTTTACCAGCATTCTTGCCTCGAACGCCATAGCTTGCAAGGTAAGCCGACCCCTCGCCTGAGGGCGTCGGCTTTCCCTGCTTGTAGCCTGCACGCCAAGCATGATGTTTCAAAAAGTCTGCTATTTCACGGAGAAACAAGCTCCGTGCCATAGCGTTACTGTGGCGTCATCCACCTCCAAATCTGCAGGCACAAGCTGTTCGGTTTATTGGGTTTGCGCAACGCGTCACTTAACCATCGAAGTTGCACCCGCCTATGTCTGAGTTCAACGGCCAGCCGGGCACGAACGAACGGATTTCGTTTGCCCGCACGAAGAAGGTCCTGGACTATCCTGACCTCCTGGAAATCCAGCTGAAATCCTTCAAGGAATTTGTGCAAGACGACGTGCCGCCCGAGGAGCGTGAAGACAAAGGGCTCCAGGCGGTCTTCAAAGAGCACTTTCCTATTACCGACAGTCGGGAGCGGTACGTCCTGGAGTTTCTCTATTACACGCTGGACACGCCCAAGCATACCGTCGAGGAATGTCTGGCCCAGGGACTGACTTATTCGGTTCCGCTCAAGGCCAAGCTCCGGCTGTCCATCCTGGAAGATGAGGACGAAGAGGAGGCCGGCGAGGCTATTGAGCAGGAGGTGTACCTGGGGAACCTGCCCTATATGACAGAGCGCGGCACCTTTATCATCAACGGGGCCGAGCGCGTCATCGTCTCGCAGCTACATCGGAGTCCGGGTGTCTTCTTTGGCCAGAGCGTCCATCCCAATGGCACCGAACTCTACTCGGCCCGTGTGATTCCGCTGCGCGGCTCGTGGATCGAATTCTCCACAGACGTGGCCAACGTCATGTGGGCCTATATCGACCGGCGCAAGAAGTTGCCGGTTACCACGCTGCTGCGCGCACTGGGGTACTCTACCGACGAGGAGATTATCCAGCTCTTCGAGCTGGGCGAGGAGGTGGATATTTCGACCAAAAGGGCGTTCAAGAAACATCTGGGACGGAAGCTGGCCTCCTCCATAACGCTGGAGCGCATTATCGAACTCGTCGACGAGGATACCGGCGAGATTCTGGAAGAAAAGCGTGAGCGTGAGGTGCTCCTGCCGGCTGAGCATGAGCTGCAGGAGGAAGACTATGAAAAACTCAAAGAGGCCGGAATTACGAAGCTCTATCTGCTGAAAGAGGAGGAAAACGAAGAGGAGGCGCTCGACAAAAGCTCGCTGCTGAACACGCTTCGAAAAGACCCGACCCATTCCGAAGCCGAAGCGCTGGAGTACCTGTACTTCCAGCTGCGGGGTACGGAAGCCCCGGATCTCGAAACGGCGCGTGCACTGCTGGATCGGCTCTTTTTTAACGAGAAGCGCTATGATCTGGGGGCCGTTGGGCGCTACCGTCTTAACAAGCGGTTGCGTCTGGACGTGCCCATGGATGTGCTTACGCTCACGCGGGAAGACATTGTAGCGATCGTACGCGAGCTGGTACTGCTGCAGAACGGCCGCAGCACGGTGGACGACATCGACCACCTGGGCAACCGCCGGGTACGTACCGTAGCCGAGCAGCTGGCCGCGCAGTTCTCAGTGGGGCTGGCCCGTATGGCCCGCACGATCAAGGAGCGCATGAATCTGCGCGACGCCGAGAGCTTCACGCCGCAGGACCTGGTCAATGCACGCACGATCGCCAGCGTCATCAACACGTTCTTCGGGACGAACCAGCTCAGCCAGTTCATGGATCAGACCAATCCGCTGGCCGAGCTGACCCATAAGCGGCGCGTGTCGGCGCTGGGGCCGGGAGGCCTGACGCGTGAGCGGGCGGGCTTCGAGGTGCGCGACGTGCACTACACGCACTATGGCCGTCTCTGTCCCATCGAGACGCCCGAAGGGCCCAACATCGGGCTGATCTGCTCGTTGACGGTGCACGCCCGGGTTAACGAGTTCGGGTTCATTGAAACTCCTTACCGGGTGGTACGCAACGGCAAGGTCACCAACGAAATTGTCTATCTCTCGGCTGAGGAAGAGGACAACGCGGTCATTGCTCAGGCAAACGCGCCCATTGATGAGGAAGGTCGCTTCCTCAATGAGTATGTCAAATGCCGCTATCGCGGCGACTTTCCGCTGATGCGGCCTGAGCAGATTCAGTACATGGATGTGGCACCTAACCAGATTGTCTCGCCCTCGGCCAGCTTGATCCCCTTCCTGGAGCACGACGACGCCAACCGCGCGCTCATGGGGTCGAACATGCAGCGGCAGGCTGTGCCGTTGCTGCGTTCGGAAGCGCCCATCGTGGGTACGGGTATGGAAGCCCGGATTGCGCGCGACTCACGCGCGCTGCTGGTCGCCGAAGGGCCGGGCGTTGTCGAATACGTCGATGCCGAACGCATCGTGATCCGCTACGACCAGGATCCGGAAGATGCCGAGGTCAGCTTTGAAGACCCTGTCAAGGAATACCGGCTGATCAAGTTCCGGCGTACCAACCAGGATACGTGTATCAACATGCGGCCGATCGTAAAGGTCGGGCAGCGCGTGGAGAAGGGTACGGTGCTCTGCGACGGATTCGCCACCGAGAAGGGCGAGCTGGCGCTCGGCAAAAACATCCTGGTCGCCTTCATGCCCTGGCGTGGCTACAACTTTGAGGATGCTATTGTGATTTCGGAGCGCCTGGTTGCCGAGGACGTCTTTACCTCGATTCACATCGAAGAGTTTGAGTGCCAGGTGCGCGATACAAAGCGGGGCGAAGAAGAGCTCACGCGCGAGATCCCGAACGTTTCCGAAGAGGCTACCCGGGATCTTGATGAACGGGGGATCATCCGCGTGGGCGCTGAGGTGAAGGCCGGGGATATACTGGTCGGGAAAGTAACGCCCAAAGGCGAAACCGAACCGACCCCGGAAGAAAAGCTGCTCCGGGCCATCTTCGGCGATAAGGCTGGCGATGTGAAGGATGCCTCGCTGAAGGCGCCGCCAGGCATGAAGGGCGTGGTGATCGACACCAAGCTCTTCAGCCGCCGCAAACTCGATGCAGCTTCTAAGAAACGGGAACAGCAGCGGCTGGCCGAAATCGATGAGCAGCTGCAGCGAGACCTGGCCGAGCTTGAGCGCCGCTTCTGGGAAAAGTTTTTCAAGCTGGTGGAAGGACAGGTCTCGGCCGGTGTAGAGACTCGCGAGGGCGAGATCCTGCTCGCGGAAGGGATGCCCTTCACCCGAGAGGCCTTCGCGAAGGTATCCCCATTGAAGCTGAACCCGCTGCTGCCCTTTACGCAGGATGAAACCGTTAACCGCAAGGTGCAGAAGCTGCTCCGTAACTACGAGCAGATGCACCGGCGGATAACGGGCGAAGCCAAACGGCTCAAGCACCAGATCCAGATGGGCGACGAGCTGCCGCCCGGTGTGGTGCAACTGGCCAAGGTCTATATTGCCCGCAAACGTAAAATTCAGGTGGGCGACAAGATGGCCGGTCGGCACGGTAACAAGGGCGTAGTGGCCAAGATTGTCCCGGTTGAAGATATGCCTTTCCTGGAGGACGGGACGCCCGTAGACATTGTGCTCAACCCGCTGGGCGTGCCCTCCCGTATGAACCTGGGACAGATCTATGAAACGCTGCTGGGCTGGGCCGGCAAAGTGCTGGGGCGTAAGTTTGCTTCGCCCGTCTTCGATGGGGCTTCGCTTGACGAGATCAAGGCGTTGCTGCGTGAGGCGGGCCTGCCAGAAGACGGCCGTGTGCAGCTCTATGACGGCCGCACGGGCGAGCCGCTCGACCAGAAGACCACGGTGGGCTACATCTATATGATGAAGCTCAACCACCTGGTCGAAGACAAAATCCATGCACGTTCGATCGGACCCTACAGCCTGATTACCCAGCAGCCGCTGGGTGGGAAAGCGCAGTTCGGTGGTCAGCGTCTGGGAGAGATGGAGGTGTGGGCGCTCTACGCCTACGGTGCCGCCCATACACTCCAGGAAATGCTCACCTATAAGTCGGACGACGTGCAGGGCCGCTCGAAAGCCTACGAAGCCATCGTCAAAGGCGAAAACCTGCCCGAGCCCGGCGTGCCGGAAAGCTTCAACGTGCTGGTACGCGAGCTGCAGGGCCTTGGCCTGGAGGTGCGGCTCGACTGAATGTCGTCCCGATCGTTCTCCACAGATTTGACACTAACCCTCCGATATACGCCATGCCGCAAGGGAAGACGCTCAAGATCAAGCGCGACTTCACCAGCATTACGCTGAGCCTGGCTTCGCCGGAAAGCATTCTCGAACGCTCCTACGGCGAAGTGCTCAAGCCCGAGACCATTAACTACCGGTCGTTCAAGCCGGAGAAGGATGGGCTTTTCTGCGAGAAGATCTTCGGGCCGGTTAAGGATTATGAGTGCCACTGCGGTAAGTACAAGCGGATTCGCTACCGCGGCATCGTCTGCGACCGCTGCGGCGTCGAAGTAACCGAAAAGAAAGTGCGCCGCGAGCGCATGGGCCACATTACGCTGGCCGTCCCGGTCGTTCATATCTGGTACTTCAAGACCGTCCCGAACAAGATCGGTAATCTGCTGGGGCTGAAGTCGAAAGATCTGGAAAAGATCATCTATTACGAAAACTACATCGTCATTCAGCCCGGCTGTGCTGAGAAGCTCGGCATTGAGAAGAATCAACTGCTCACGGAAGAGGAATATTACGACATTCTTTATCAGATCCGGGAGGACAACAACCGCCTCGACGACGACGATCCGGAAAAGTTCATCGCCAAGATTGGCGGTGAGGCGATCGAGATGATGCTCAAGCGGTTGGACCTGGATGCGCTCTCCAAGGAGTTGCGTTTCCAGGTCAAGACCGAAACAAGCCAGCAGCGCAAAGAAGAGGCGCTCAAGCGGCTGCAGGTCGTCGAGGCGTTTCGGGAGGCCAACCGGAAGCTGGAGAACCGTCCTGAGTGGATGGTCATGCGGGTCATTCCGGTGATCCCGCCGGAGCTGCGCCCGCTGGTTCCGCTCGAAGGCGGTCGTTTTGCCACCAGCGACCTGAACGACCTGTACCGGCGCGTCATCATTCGCAACAACCGGCTCAAGCGGCTGATCGACATTCGGGCGCCCGAGGTCATCCTGCGCAACGAAAAGCGCATGCTGCAGGAGGCCGTCGACTCGCTCTTTGACAACTCGCGCAAGGCGAACGCTGTACGTAGCGACTCGAACCGCGCCCTGAAGTCGCTCTCTGACATGCTCAAGGGCAAACAGGGGCGGTTCCGTCAGAACCTGCTCGGAAAGCGCGTTGACTACTCCGGACGTTCGGTGATTGTGGTCGGGCCGGAGCTCGAACTGCATCAGTGCGGCCTGCCCAAGGAGATGGCCGTCGAGCTTTTCAAGCCCTTTATCATCCGCAAGCTCATCGAGCGTGGGATTGTGCGTACGGTCAAAAGCGCCAAGCGTGTCGTGGACCGGCGCACTGACGAAGTGTGGGACATTCTGGAAAAGGTGATCCAGGGACGACCGGTTCTGCTTAACCGGGCGCCCACGTTGCATCGCCTGGGGATCCAGGCCTTCCAGCCCGTGCTGACCGAGGCCAAGGCGATTCAGCTCCACCCGCTGGTCTGCACGGCCTACAACGCCGACTTCGATGGCGACCAGATGGCCGTGCATGTACCGCTTTCACATGAAGCCTGCCTGGAGAGCATGATTCTGATGCTCTCCAGCCACAACATTCTCAGCCCGGCCAACGGAGATCCCATCGCCGTGCCCACGCAGGACATGGTGCTGGGGCTCTACTACATGACGAAGGCGAAAAGTGGAGCCCGGGGCGAAGGGATGCGGTTTGCCAGCACCGATGAGGTGCGGCAGGCCTATGACCAGGGCGTGGTCGATATGCACGCGCGCATCAAGGTGCGCCTCAAAGACGGTCAGCTAATCGACACAACCGTCGGCCGCGTGCTCTTCAACGAGATCGTGCCCGATGAGGTGGGCTTCATCAACGAGGTGCTCACGAAGAAGAATCTGAAAACTATCATCGGCCGGGTGCTCAAAGCTACCGGCTATCCGCGAACCGCTCGCTTCCTGGATGATCTCAAGGCGCTGGGCTTTGAGCAGGCCACCAGAGCCGGACTGACGTTTTCGCTCGAAGACATCATCATTCCAGAAGAGAAACAACAGCTCATCGAAGAGGCCAACCAGGCGGTGGCTCGGGCGCGTCAGAACTATGAGATGGGTGTGATCACCGACAACGAACGCTACAACCAGGTGATCGACATCTGGACGCGCACGAACAACCGTCTTTCGGAAATCCTTTTTGAAACGCTCAAGAACGACAAAGAAGGCTTCAATGCCATCTTTATGATGGCCGACTCGGGCGCGCGTGGTTCAAAAGAGCAGATTCGTCAGCTCGGCGGCATGCGTGGCCTGATGGCGAAGCCGCAAAAGAGCATGGTCGGGTCGGCCGGCGAGATCATCGAGAACCCGATCATCTCGAACTTCAAAGAAGGGCTCTCCGTGCTCGAGTACTTCATCTCGACGCACGGTGCCCGTAAGGGACTGGCCGACACGGCCCTCAAGACGGCGGATGCCGGCTACCTCACGCGCCGTCTGGTGGATGTGGCCCAGGATGTGACCGTCACGATGTATGACTGCGGCACGCTGCGTGGCATCAAGATAGGCGCTCTGAAAGACAATGAGGAGATCGTCGAGCCGCTGGACGATCGCATCCTCGGACGCGTGTCGCTTCACGACGTGTACGACCCGCTCACCGGCGAGCTGATCGTGGCGGCCAACGAGCTGATTGACGAAGAAAAAGCCCAGCGTATTGCAGAGACCTCGATCGAAGAAGTGGAGATCCGTTCGGTGCTCACCTGCGAGGCCCCGCGTGGTGTATGTGCCCTCTGCTACGGCCGCAATCTGGCCACAGGCCGGATGGTAGAGGTGGGCGAAGCGGTTGGGGTTGTGGCAGCGCAATCGATCGGTGAGCCGGGTACGCAGCTCACGCTGCGCACTTTCCACGTAGGAGGAACGGCTGCGCGTATTGAGGCCGAAAGTACGCTCAACGCAAAGTTCGGGGGCCGTGTGGTCTTCGAAAACCTGCGCACCGTTACCTATGAATCAGACGAGGGGCCCAAAGAAGTGGTGCTCTCTCGCCAGGGCATGATTAAAATCATGGATCCGGAAGGGGACGGTCGGGAGCTCTGGCGGGCAAACGTGCCCTACGGTGCCGAGCTGCTTGTCCAGGAAGGTGATCAGGTAGCGAAAGGCCAGGTGCTGGTTACCTGGGACCCCTACAACAGCGTGATCCTCACGGAAGTGGGCGGGACCGTCCGCTATCAGGATGTGATCGAAGGGGTCACCTATCGCGAAGAAGCGGACGAGCAGACCGGCTACCGCGAAAAGGTGATCATTGAAAGTCGCGACCGTTCGCTTACGCCGGCTATTTTGATTGAATTGCCGGACGGCTCCGTGCGTGAATATGCGCTGCCGGTACGGTCGCGTATCCAGGTGGACGAGGGAGACGTGGTACAGGCCGGTCAGGTCCTGGCCAAGTTGCCACGTCAGACGGTCAAGACGCGCGACATCACCGGCGGGCTGCCGCGCGTGATCGAACTGTTCGAGGCCCGTACGCCTTCCGATCCGGCTATTGTGTCGGAAATTGAGGGATACGTCGAGTACGGTGCCCGGAAGCGCGGCGCACAGGAAGTGATCGTTACCAGCCCGGACGGCTCCGAGTCGCGCACCTATCAGATTCCACTTAGCAAGTATATTCTGGTACATCCGGGCGACTATGTGCAGGCCGGGCAGCAGCTTTCTGACGGTCAGGTGTCGCCCCAGGATATCCTGCGCATCCTGGGACCGCGCAGGGTACAGGAGTACCTGGTGAACGAAATCCAGGAAGTCTATCGACTGCAGGGCGTGTCGATCAATGACAAACACATTGAGGTGATCGTGCGCCAGATGATGCAGAAGGTGCGCGTCACCGATCCGGGCGACACGCACCTGCTTGAAGGCGACCTGATCGACCGCTACACGCTGGACGCCCTCAACGACAAGCTCTACGACTGCTTCGTGGTGGTCGATCCGGGTGATTCGGAGCTGAAGGTGGGCGATATTATCGACCGTCGCCGCCTGCGCGAAGTGAATTCGGCAATGAAACGGCGTGACCTGCGTCCGGTAGAAGTGCGCGAAGCGCAACCCGCCGTGGCGGAGCCCGTGCTGCTGGGCATTACGCAGGCCGCGCTTTCGACCGACTCGTTCATCTCGGCCGCTTCGTTCCAGGAGACCACCAAGGTGCTCTCTGAAGCGGCTATTGCGGCCAAGACCGATCCCCTCTATGGGTTGAAGGAAAACGTGATCGTCGGGCACCTGATTCCGGCCGGCACAGGACAGCGGCGTTTCCAACACCTGGTTGTTGGCTCGCGCAAGGAGCTGGAAGCCCTGCAGGCTGCTGTCAGCGAAAGCGCAGCCGCCGGCAACGGTGCCGGCGATGGGGCTACCGAGTCGGTCGGGACCAGCTAAGCCGGACATTCAAGCGAAAAGCTATGAGCCCTGGCGGGCAATCGGCCCGCCAGGGCTTTTTTTGTAAAGGGGCCTTTGTATCTTTTGACCAATCGTCAACCAACCCGGAGAACAGCCGTGTATTTGCGCGTTACGTATCTGCTCGTCGGCTTGCTGCTGGGGCTGGGTATAGGGAAAGCGCCTGTGGTGCAGAGCCAGCCTGCTTTTCCGCTTCCATTACCGCAGACGGCGGCGATTGCTTATGATCCCTCTATCCCCCGCCCTGAAGAAGTGATCGGGCATGTTATCGGTACCCGTCATACAGCTCCCCACCAGATTGTGGCTTATTTTCAGGCAGTGGCAGCGGCCAGTGATCGGGTGCTGGTCGAAGAACACGGCCGCACCTATGAGGGACGGCCGCTGATTCATGCGATCGTTTCAGCGCCGGAGAATCTGCTTCGTCTGGAAACAATCCGGCAGGCCAACCTGCGGCTTTCGGAGGACCCGTCATCGGTTACCGACGCCGAGCTGGCTCGCCTGCCGGTGGTCGCCTACCTGGGCTACAGCATCCACGGCAACGAAGCCAGTGGCTCCGAGGCGTCTCTGCTCGTGCTGTACTACCTGGCCGCTGCTCAGGGGCCGGCTATCGACTCGCTGCTGAAAGAAGCCGTGCTGATCATTGATCCCATGCTCAATCCAGACGGTCGGGATCGTTTCGTGGATTGGGTCAACCGGAATCGGGGGCGTGTGCCGGTGGCCGATCCGCAGGACCGCGAGCATATCGAGCCGTGGCCTGGCGGACGCACCAATCACTACTGGTTCGATCTGAATCGCGACTGGCTCACCGGTCAGCATCCTGAATCCCAGGGACGCCTGCGGCTTTTCCACTACTGGCGTCCGCAGTTGCTGACAGATCACCACGAAATGGGCAGCGAAGCCACGTACTTTTTTATGCCGGGCGTGCCGAGTCGGACGCATCCGTTGACACCGGCACGGAACCAGGAGCTGACAGCGGCGATCGCCCGCTATCACGCCGAAGCGCTTGATCAGATTGGTTCGCTCTACTACTCAAAAGAAGGCTATGACGATTTTTATTACGGCAAAGGCTCTACCTATCCTGACGCCAACGGTGCGGTAGGTATTCTCTTCGAGCAAGCTTCCTCGCGTGCCCTGCTGCGGGAGACCCGCGATGGTGTGCTCTCCTATGCGTTTACCATCCGAAACCACTTCACTACTTCGCTTTCCACATTGAAAGCGTTGCGTGCGCTGCGCGTGGAGTTGCTGCGTTATCAGCGCGACTTTTACCTGGAGGCGGAGGAGCTCGCTCGCCAACTTCCGGTCAAAGCCTATCTCATCGCCTTAGAGCCAGGCCGCACGCGCGCACAATTACTGGCTCAGGTGCTCCGTCGCCACCGTATCCGCGTGTATACACTGGCGCAGGACGTGACGGTTAATGGGAAGACGTTTCGGGCTGGCGCAGCCTACGTTGTGCCCGTGCAGCAACCCCAGGTCCGGATGCTCCAGGCGCTGATGGAGCGACGCACGACGTTTGAAGACTCGCTCTTTTATGACGTTTCGGCATGGACGCTGCCGCTGGCCTACGATGTGGTCTGGGCCGAATGGCGTCGGGATCCTTCGGCGCTGCTGGGAACGCCTGTAGACTCGGTGCGGCTGGATGGCGGTGAGCTGGTCGGTGAACGCTCCGACTATGCGTACCTGATGACCTGGGACCGCTATTTCGCGCCGGCTGCGCTCTATCAGCTCCAGCAGGCCGGCGTGCGAGCACGCCTGCTTACCGAGGCGGTTACGCTCCCTGTAGCTGGTACTCGTCGGACGTTCCTTCCCGGCACCGTGCTGATTCCCGTCGTATCGCGCGATGGTAAAGGCCCCGACAGCGACTCCCTGCAGGCACTGATCCAGAAGCTGGCGCAGACCTACCATGTGCGCTTCTATGCTGTCGAAACGGGACTGACCGAAGAAGGGCCCGATCTGGGCACGCGCGATTACGGACGTGTGCTGGAGCAACCGCGCATCGCACTGTTGACCGGTGCAGGGACGCGCGCCTACAACGCCGGCGAGGTGTGGCATCTCCTCTCCGAACGCATGCACATACCCGTCTCCCTACTGGATGTGGCAAACGTCGCTTGGGCTGACCTGAGCCGCTACAATCGACTGGTGCTGGCCGGGGGATCGTATGCATCGCTACCGGCCGAAAAAATCAAAAACTGGGTGCAGCAGGGGGGAGTGTTGATCGCGCTGACCAGTGCGGTCGACTGGGTCATCGAACAGGGGTTCGTTAAGCTCAAAGCCCGTCCTTTCGACCTGGATTCGCTGCTGCGTCCTTATCCATATGGACAGCTGCGGCGTGCCCGTGGTGCGCAGGTCATCGGCGGAGCCATTCTGGAAGCACGCTTAGATACCAGTCATCCGCTGACTTTTGGCCTGGAAGCGACGCTGCCGGTCTTCCGCACCGAAGAAACCTTCTACGATCCCTCGGAAGTCCCCGGGGCCAACGTGGCGGTCTATACCGAGCAGCCATTACTCAGCGGCTATCTTTCGGCGGCCCGTCGGCAACTGGCGCCCGGTGCGGCCGCGGTGGTAGCGCAACGTTATGGACAGGGCCGGGTGATCCTGATCATGGACAACCCGAACTTCCGGGCTTTCTGGATAGGCTCCAGCCGCCTGTTTATGAACGCGATCTTTCTGGGCGATACGTTCTGAACGCGGGCACAAATTGGCGGCTCGGGCTTAAGCGTAGCAGCTGAACGGCTGCTACGCTTTTTTTTTTGGTACCAAGCACCAAAGAAGGTCATGCCGAACCGTCTTCAATTTGAAAAGAGCCCCTATCTGCAACAGCACAGAGACGATCCGGTCGACTGGTGGCCCTGGTGTGAGGAAGCCTTTGAAAAGGCAAAAGCCGAGGACAAACCGGTGTTTCTGTCGATCGGCTATGCGGCCTGTCACTGGTGCCACGTGATGGCACACGAGTCGTTTCAGGACGAGGAGGTGGCTCGCCTGATGAACGAGACGTTCATCAACATCAAGGTGGACCGAGAGGAACGGCCGGACATCGACCAGCTCTACATGACCGTTTGCCAGATGGTAACAGGGCACGGCGGCTGGCCCCTGACCATCATCATGACGCCTGACAAAAAACCGTTTTTTGCCGCCACGTACATCCCGAAACGCAGTCGCTATGGACGACCAGGACTGCTTGAGATCATCCCGCGTATTAAGGAAGCCTGGCGGCGACATCGCAACGAGATCATTGCGTCGGCGGACAAGCTGACCAGCACGCTGCAGAAGGTCATGTCCTTTGAGGCACCCAGCCAGATCATTGATGCGGAATGGTTGGAGATTGCCTACCGAAGGTTGGACGATCTCTTCGATCCAAAATACGGGGGCTTCGGGCACGCGCCGAAATTTCCTACCCCCCATACGCTGCTGTTTCTGCTACGCTACTGGCAACGGAGCGGTGAAGCGCACGCCCTGCAGATGGTCGAACATACACTGACCCAGATGCGGCTGGGGGGGATCTACGACCAGATCGGATTTGGATTCCACCGGTATGCGACGGACGAGGCCTGGCGCGTACCCCATTTTGAAAAGATGCTTTATGATCAGGCGCTCCTCACGATGGCTTATACCGAAGCCTATCAGGTAACCGGCAAGCCGTTCTATGGTGAGACGGCCCGAGAAATTCTGACCTATGTGTTGCGAGATCTACGGGCGCCAGAAGGAGCCTTCTACAGCTCGGAAGACGCCGATAGTGAAGGGGAAGAAGGCAGGTTTTACGTGTGGACCGTTGCGGAACTGCGCGAAGCGCTTGACCCTGAGCTGGCCTCGCTGGCTATCGAGCTATTTCAGGTACAGCCGGAAGGTAATTACGAAGAAGAAGCAACGGGCGAACGCACGGGGCGCAACATCCTTTATCTGAGCAAGCCACCAGAAGCGCTGGCCCGGGAACGGGGATGGCGTCCGGAGGAGCTGGCAACGAAGCTGGAAGCGATTCGGCAGCGGCTGTTTGCCTATCGTGCTCGTCGCGTGCGTCCCGGTCGGGATGAGAAGATTCTGACCGACTGGAACGGCCTGATGATCGCTGCGCTGGCTCGGGCAGCTCAGGTGTTCGACGAACCCGCGTACACGGAAGCCGCGCAGACAGCCGCTGATTTCCTGCTGTGCACCATGCGCACTCCAGAAGGACGCCTGTGGCATCGGTATCGGGAAGGTGAAGCCGGTATTCCGGGGTTGTTGGACGATTATGCTTTTCTGAGCTGGGGGCTTTTGGACCTGTATGAGATGACGTTTGAAGAGGCCTATCTGGAGACGGCCCTGGCATTGACCGAGGAGATGCTGCAGCACTTCTGGGATCCACGAGGTGTGTTCTACATGACGCCCGACGATGGCGAGCCGTTGATTGTGCGGCCACGGGAGACGCTGGATAGTGCGCTGCCTTCAGGCAATGCGGTTGCGCTTATGAACCTGGTACGGCTGGGGCATATGACCGGCCGGACAGCTTATGAGGAGCATGCCGAAGCCATGATTCGCTTCTTTTCCGGACCGGTCAAGCAGCAGCCACCCAGCTTTACGGGCATGCTTATCAGTATTGATCTGGCTTTTGGGCCTATCTATGAGCTGGTGCTGGCAGGCGACCCGACCGATTCAACACTCAAGGCTATGCTCCGCACGATTCACCAGCGCTATCTGCCGCGTAAGGTGCTGATGTTGCGTCGACTCGGGGACGCTGGCAACCGATTGGTCAAGCTGGCGCCGTTTGTAGCCGCACAGGTACCCATCGACGGTCAGGCTACAGCCTACGTGTGCCACAACTACCGATGCGAACAGCCCGTTACAGATCCAGAAGCGCTGGCCCAGCAGCTTGATACGTTGCCCATCAGTCAGCCGGCTTGAAAAGGAAGGGGCTGGCTCTCTCGGGCCAGCCCCTTCCCTCGGATGCGATAACCTGACACAGGTCAGGCTTCCACAGGGTCGACGTGCACGTAGCGCCGATCGCCGCGGCCGCGGGAAAAGCGCACCACGCCGTTAATCTTGGCAAACAGCGTGTCGTCACTACCGCGACCTACATTCAGACCCGGATGAAACTTGGTCCCGCGCTGACGGACCAGGATACTGCCGGCCGTGACAAACTGGCCTCCGAAGACTTTGACACCCAGCATCTTCGGGTTGGAATCCCGGCCGTTCCGGGTCGACCCCATGCCTTTCTTATGCGCCATGACACCCTCGCTGGTTGGCCGTTAAACAAACACTTCACGCGCTTGCCTCTTCGGTCGCTTCGGCCGCAAGCGGCCGGGCATCTTGGGGCAATGCCAACGCTTCAATCTGCACCTTCGTGTAACGCTGGCGATGCCCACGCTTTACCTTGTAACGCTTGCGTCGCTTCTTCTTGAAGACCAGCACTTTGTCGGCTTTTACATGTTCCAGCACCCGGGTTTTGACCTGGGCTCCTTCTACGACCGGACGGCCCAGATACACCTGATCGCCATCAACTACCAGCAAAACCCGATCAAAAACCAGTTCATCACCCGGTTGTGCCTTCTCATGATAGGGGATGTAGAGGTACCTCCCTTCCTCTACGCGAAACTGCTTACCGGCAATGTCGACAATCGCATACATGGCTTCCTCTGCTTTGGGGCGCCGGATTGGGTACCGACGCGAGAGTTCACAGATCGTTCAGGAAAAAAATGGTAGCTTTAAAAGTTACGACGCTTCAACGTTCCATGCCAGCTAAAGTTGTCAAACGCTGATGGAGATTATACTGCCTGACACAGGACTACGTCTTGTACCCCGCAAGCTCATCTGCGTGGGCAAAAATTATGCGCAGCACGCCGCCGAGATGAACAGCGAGGTACCGGAGGAGCCCATTTTGTTTTTGAAACCCCCGACGGCACTGATTGGTCCAGGCGGGACCGTGCTGCTACCCCCGCAGTCGCGTGAAGTGCATCACGAGGTAGAACTGGTCGTGGTGATCGGCCGTGAGGGTAAGCATATCTCGGAAAATGAAGCGCTCGACTATGTGGCCGGCTATGCGCTGGGGCTGGACATGACGGCCCGGGATCTCCAGCAGAAAGCCAAGGCAGCCGGGCATCCCTGGACGGTCGCCAAAGGGTTCGACACGTTCGCCCCACTGGGGCCTATCGTACCGGCGATGTCTGTGCCCGACCCACAGCAGGTGCGGTTTCGACTCAAGGTCAATGGGGCAGTGCGCCAGGACGGAACAACGGCCGATATGGTGTTTTCGGTGGCCCGCCTGATAGCCTACTGCTCGGAGATCTTTACGCTGCAGCCTGGCGATCTGCTTTTTACCGGCACGCCGGAAGGGGTGGGGCCGGTACGGGAGGGCGATGTGTTAGAGGCCGAAAGCGATATACTGCCGGGGTTCCAGGTAAGCGTGCAGCGGATTTGATGCCATCTCGCCCCCGAAGCGTGTGAACGTGTTGGCAACAGCCGAGCCACCCCCCAGCGAAGCCAACGACATGATCCGAGGACTTATGCCCTGCGCTTTCACCCCCTTCCTTCCGGGGAGGGAAGCAGGGCGACGAAGTTCATGAGGCGGATCTCGTCCATTTTGTGTCCCTCTTCGTCTCCGAGCAGGGAAACTTCCGGGCGTTGGCGTTCGAGACGTTGGTGGTCTGGCTGGCACCCCTTCAGGCCCTTCGGGCCAGCTTCCCCTGCCAGGGGCAGCAAAAGAAATTGGGCTTTCATAGCAACATCCATCCCATACACCTGACAGCCGGCCAACCCGCTTCTCAGAAGTCCTTCTCTCTGGAGAGGTGGACCACTCCTCCCACCCCAATCGCCATGCTTTTTCTGACCACCGTATGGACCTCCGTACAACCCCCTGCTGTCTTTCGGACAGCTCCTCCAGGAAGGGGAACCGGTTTTGTGGTTAACACGGTCCATGTCGTCAATCCAATTGATCATAGCGGGGCCTTTTCCTGGCATCTTCTTTGTCCTTGGGGGAGAGGGCAGAGAGAGGAGGCGGTAGGGCTTGCTCCCGCTTTGCAATCACGCACTTTTGCCAGGAACCATGGGCGTAACCATTCTTTGTGTCAGCCCGAACGCTGTGAGCAGGTTATTGACGTGTTGGACAGGAGGTCAGTCAGGCAACTGTTCGACCGAACAGGCGATGCAGGACGGTAAGAGCCCGGTCGATGTCCTGCATCGACACATCCCGGTGCGTGGTGGCGCGGATCGTCCGCGGGCCGAACGGCACCATCAGGATACCTTCGGCACGCAACTGCGCCAGGACGCTCTCGGCAGTGCCCTGACGGACTTCAAAACGCACGATATTGGTCTGCACACGGTTCAGGTCAATTTCAAAGTCCGGTAGTTCGGCGATGCCTTCAGCCAGCCGGCGGGCTTTGGCGTGGTCTTCAGCCAGTAGGGGACGGTGGTGCTCTAAGGCATAGAGGCCGGCAGCAGCCAGCACGCCTACCTGACGCATGCCGCCCCCCAGCAGCTTGCGGAACCGTCGGGCTTCAGCGATCAAATCCGCCGAAGCGGCCAGCACGGAGCCGACCGGCGCACCTAATCCCTTGGAAAGGCAGACGCTCACGGTGTCGAATGGAGCAGCCAGTCGGTGCTCGGGGAGGTTCAGTGCGACGCTGGCATGCCAGAGGCGCGCACCGTCCAGGTGCAGGGCGAGGCCGTGGCGGCGTGCTTCTGCCGTCACGGCATCAAGCGTCTCTGGTGGGATAACTACCCCACCGGCCCGATTGTGCGTGTTTTCCAGGCATACCAGCCGGGAGCGCGGTTCCCAGTCGTGTCCATGGCGTACGGCCCGGGCGATCGCTGCAGGCGTGAACCATCCGGGCGTGTCATCCAGCGGATGTAGCTGCACACCGGAGATCAGGGCCGGTGCCCCTGACTCATAGTTGAAGATATGGCTTTCGCGTCCGAGGAGTACTTCGTCGCCGGGGCGCGTCAGCACCTTAATGGCGAGCTGGTTGCCCATGACGCCAGAGGGAACAAAAAGCGCTGCTTCCTTGCCTAATAGTTCAGCCACACACGCTTCCAGGCGTCGCACGGTTGGATCTTCCCCAAAGACGTCGTCACCCACTTCCGCTTCGTACATGGCCCGACGCATGCCGGGCGAAGGGCGGGTAACTGTGTCGCTTCGGAGGTCAATCAGCATATTTTTTTAATTTTCAGTGTATGACCTGACCGCACCTGGAACGAATGTTGGCGATAGGTAGCAGACAGCAGGTCGGTCTCATAGCTCTGGCAGCATAAAATAAGCAAATAGCAGCAATGGGTAGACCCTGGAAGGGGAAAACATAATGTACTGGTGGAGCGCTGGTGTCTGAAGGGGTAGCACCAACGGTCAGGAAGAGCGTCCTGACTCTGAGAAGGGAGGATGCGGTGGGCGAAAAGTCGCTGTTTACATCGGATGGCTGTGTCAAGCTACAGGAGGAGACCTGCCGGACAGAGGCCGTACGTGAGACGACAGTTACGCTGACAAAGTAACAGTACTCCGAAACGCTGCTTCCGCTTGCAGGGAGTGCTGGCGGAGTGTCTGAATAGGTGATTTATTGCGTGCGGAGCACCAGTGCCTGGAACGAGGGGGCTGGTGGGTGGAATGCCCCCTCCCCGGAGGAGAGAGCCAATGAAAGAAGGCTTTGCCCAGGATGAGGCGATCGTGCTGATGGAAGCGTCATGTCGCTAAACCAGAAAATTTGCTCCCCCTTTGAGGGGGAGCTGTCGCAAAGCGACTGAGGGGGTGCTCTATTCCGAACAGAGCGCCAGCTTACAGAGCAAAGGCGATAAGGGTTGAGTCAGGCCCCTCCCCCTGTCCCCCTCCCCGGAGGGGAGGGGGAACTCAAAGAAGAAGGTCTTGCTTGGGCCTTAGGATTGATTTGCCTTTTCCGAACTTGAAAGCCGGTGTCAGCATCGGCGTTTGGGAAATGGGTGGTGTTGGTACAGGCACTGCTGTAAAATTCAAAAAATTTGCTCCCCCTTTGAGGGGGAGCTGTCGCAAAGCGACTGAGGGGGTGCTCTATTCCGAACAGAGCGCCAGCTTACAGAGCAAAGGCGATAAGGGTTGAGTCAGGCCCCCCCCCCTGTCCCCCTCCCCGGAGGGGAGGGGGGACACATCAATACACACCTTGCGCTGTTCCCGAGCCTGCTCAACGTCCACATCAAAGCTGCCAATTACACAAAAAGTTTGCTCCCCATTTGAGGGGAAGCGGACCCATAGGGGTTGAGGGGTTGATTCCCTGTCATAGCACCAGCACTCGGGACCGTGCAGCAATGAGGGGTATGGTCGCACAACCTTGATGTGGCAGTCGGATACTGACCACGTCCTCGGTAAAAAAACAAGCCTGCAGGTAAGCTTTAGCCGTTGAGTAGTGTGTTCCAATAAGTACTGGTGCCGGTTGCCTGCACCGGACCTGAGGCGACAGCTTTCTGTGTGACCACTTACGCGCCCATAAAAACAAGACAAGCCTTCGGTCGCAAGGATACCGAAGGCTTACAGTATGCTATGGTCGATGTACTCCCAAGCGATAGATTCCAGCCCCTCCACAGCCCGCATGGTATTGTTTTACGTCTTACGACTCAGGAATAAACACAGGTGTGGACGGCATTACTCAGCGCGAAATTTCCAGGATTTGCAGTTTGACCTTGCCGGCCGGAACCTTGATTTCTACGACATCACCCACGGAACGCCCCAACAGTCCCTTACCAATGGGACTGTTCACCGAAATCTTGCCTTCATTCAGATCGACCTCCTGTGGAGAAACCAGGGTAAAGACCTGCTCAGTACCTGTTTGCAGATTCTTGACACGCACTTTTGACAGAATGTAAGCTTTGCTGGTGTCGATTTTGTTTTCGTCAACAATCCGGGCGTTGGCGATGGTTTGCTCAATCTGTGCAATACGAGCCTCCAGACGTCCTTGGGCTTCTTTGGCGGCGTCGTATTCGGCGTTTTCAGACAGGTCGCCATGTGCCCGAGCTTCGGCGATAGCCCGGGCAATGCGTGCGCGCTCTTTGGTTTTGAGCTCGTGGAGTTCCTCCTTCAGTTTCTGGAGTGCTTCCTTAGTTAAATAAACGGGTTTCGGATCCTGCATAGATACCGCGGCTATTTTTAGGGTCCACTGTATTGGTACAGAAAAAGAGAACGCCACGGCCTTGCGGCTGCGGCGATCTGGAAGGGGCAGTGGGTCATCTCACTAACGCCTGTAATTGTGGAGAGATCCGTCTACCATCCAATTGTTGGGGAGGAGATATGGACTGGCGAAGCGTCATCCTCCAGATCCAGGATCCGCCGAGCCGTCCAGTAGTGACGCTGCCAGTAAGGATCGTCGAGCTGTGAGACGGTTACCCCGGTGGAGCTGCCGGCATGCAGAAAGCGTCCCTCTCCCAGATAGATTCCTACATGGCGATTTTTACGATCCAGACGAAAGAATACAAGGTCGCCTGCCTGTAATTCCTGCTGCGAGATGGGGTGTCCCAGTTGCACCTGGGCTTCAGTGGTGCGAGGCAGGGTAAGGCCAAAGGCATTCTGATAGACGCGGACGACCAGGCCTGAACAGTCGATACCCCGTTCGTCGAGGCCTCCCCATTGATGCGGTGTACCTTGCCAGTAGGCCAGCTCGGCCAGCAGGCGTTCGCGCACGTCGGTCATGGTTGACGGCGAAGCAGGTAGAGGAGCGGTTGTGCGGCAACCGGCCAACACCAGCCAGCCTATCAGTAACCCGTGGAACCGAAGGCCAGCAGCTCGTATAACTGATAGCATTGCTTGTGAAATCGAAATCGATCCAATCATGCGTGTATCCTGGCCAGTGGTTCTCTGTTCGTTTGCCGCCGGCGTGGTAGCCGGTCTGTTAATGGCGCCGAAAGCGGGGCATGAAACCCGTCGGGAACTGGCAAGCAAAGCGCGTGCCCGGTTGCACAGTGTGGAGGAGCAACTGCGTCAGTTAGACGTGCATCTCCAACACCTGGAGCAACAGCTCAAGGTACTGGGTGAGCGGTTCCGTAAAGCTGGCGAGGCCGCTTCCTGGCAGTTGCAGCGCCAGGACATCGCTCAGGAGTTGCCACGTATGCCTCATGGCTGAAACCGGATCTCTTAACGGTACCGTACGTTCGAAGGCGGTAGCGAGGTTGCAGTAAACCAAACAGAAGGCAGACCGATGCCTTATCCTGAGGAACTGGTACGGCCCATGCGTGAAGAGCTTACGCGACTGGGCGTTGAAGAATTGCGAGATGCGGCAGCCGTTGACGCAGCGTTCACGGCGACAAAAGAAGGAACGCTCCTGCTGATTATCAACTCGGTATGTGGCTGCGCGGCAGCCAATGCACGACCGGCAGTGGCCATGGCCCTGCAGGCGCCGGTCGCTAAGCCGGATCGCTGGGTGACCGTATTTGCTGGCCAAGACGTGGAGGCAACAGCCCAAGCGCGGAAGTACTTGGCCGGTATTCCGCCGTCATCGCCGTTTATTGCGCTGTTCAAGTATGGTGAGCCCGTATATGTACTGGAACGTCGCCATATCGAAGGCCGAAGTGCCAGTGCGATTGCATCGGATCTGGTGCAGGCTTTTCAAAAATACTGTGGTACGGACACTATGCCCGAAGACGGACCTGAAATGCCAGAAGTAACCACATACGATCCGTCCGTACTACCGCCCACGTTTCGTTCGATTCTGTAACCGGTATTCCAGAAACATACCGACCGCCTCAATTCCGCAGGCTTTCTTTCCTGAAACGAGCGTTGGTGCCGCAGAAAGCTCGCTTGCGAAGAGCTGGGAAGTTTTGCTGTGGGTCTTTTCCGCTTCTGTGGGGGAGGTGGTGGTTTGCCTGTATCTCTCCTGTGCCATATGCTGGCGTTCTGTCGGACACAGCGCTCCCTCAGGCCCTGCGGGCCGCTCCCCCTCAAAGGAGGAGCAAATTTTTCTTCTGTATGGTTGCAATTTCTGCGTGGGCTGTGAGCGACCAGTTCGGAAACAGCGCAAGGTGTGTATTGATGGGTCCCCCCTCCCCTCTGGGGAGGGGGACAGGGGGAGGGGCTCCAACCAACCCGCCGATCCAGTTGCCGAGCTGTTTTGGGCGGCGACGCTGCCCCAACAAACACCCTCTCAGGCCCTTTGGGCCAGCTCCCCCTCAAAGGGGGAGCAAATTTTCTGGTTTAGCGACATGACGCTTACACCGGCACGATCGCCTAATCCCGAGCAAAGCCTTTTTTCCTTGAGCTCCTCCCTCCGGGGAGGGGCCTGACTCACCCCTTCTCGCCACGGCTCCGTACCCTGGCGTCTTTCCCAACACCCCCTCAGTCGCTTTGCGACAGCTCCCCCTCAAAGGGGGGGCAAATTTTTTGTGTAGTTGGCAGCTTTGATGTGGACGTCGAGCGCAAGCCCGGGGACAGTGCAGGGCGTGTATCTATGAGGCTCTCCCCGGAGGAGGGACGTCTCCCTGCTTATCCTTGCTGATTGGAGGAAAGCGCGGAACAGGGGCAAGGGTTGTCTTTCTGCTCAAAGCACTTTTTTGCTGTAGACGCTGTCCATAAGCGTGAGGCAAATCATTCCGACCATGGCTATGGGGAAGAGGCTTGCCGAATTCCAGGCTACTGGTTGTGCAATGCAAGGCGATGAGCCAATACCTCAAAGAGGCAAGAACGACTTTTTTCAGGTCATCCGTTACAACCGATAAATTCAGGTGTCTTTAAAAAATAGATTCTTTGACGATAACCTGAAGCAAGCATGTTGTCGCGCAAGCCGTTTCGTACTTTATTTTTCAGGGCAAGGCAAGTAGACCTGCCGCCAGCAATCCGTTATTCTGTCGCTTTTCGTATGAAAGAGGATGTATCCATGGAAGTGACGCGGCGTGCCCAGGTAGAGCACGCCATTGTAGAAGCTGCTCGTTTGTTGGTTGCGCCGGATCCCCTTGATATGCAGGTGCTCCTGCGGCTGCTGGGTGAGACCACCGGTGCAGAAGCTGTGTACTTTGTGGGGACACCTCAGGCCGGCGACGAGCACGAGGAGTATACCTATACAGTCTGGCATCGGCAGGACCGGAAGCCTCATCACTGGTGGCAGGAGTTGGAGGCGCGCATCCGACAATATTTTCAGACCTCAGCAGTTCGGGACGAGGTGCAGTATCTGGGCGACAAGCTGCTGGTGGTCCCTGTACTGTCCACAGAGGATCGATTTTACGGATACCTGGGGTTGGAGTTTTCGGAAGGATCGTCGGTGACGCGTCGAGCGGAAGCCCGGCTGCTGGAGGTACTGGGCGGGCTATTGGCAGCGTACTTTGATCGCCAGGCGACTGAAGCCGCTCGTCGGGAGAGTGAAAAACGCTGGCGGCTGCTCATGGAGCAGCTACCGGAGCCCATCCTGCTGATAGCGCAGGATAGTGTGGTCTACTTAAATCCGGCGGGACGGAAGCTGCTGGGCGCCGATGAAGCAGAAGACCTGACGGGACGTTCGCTGCTGGACTTTTTCTCGGCCGACCAGTATGAGGCAGTGGCCCGGCGGATTCGGCGCGTGGAAGCCGGGGAGTCGGTACCACCCTTTGAATGCTCGGTGGTTCGTCTGGATGGAGAAGAGCGCATTGTCGAGATGACGGCTGCGCGGGTGGTTTTTGAGGGGCAGCCTGTTGTGCAGATCATGCTGCGTGACCTGACGGAGCGACGGAGGGCCGAGGAGCGGTATCGTTCGTTTGTTAACACCATTACCGAAGGGATCTGGCGGATTGAGCTGCGCCAACCGGTGGCCATTACCACCCTGCCCGAACTGCAG
Source organism: Rhodothermus sp. (assembly GCA_026989375.1). GTDB lineage: Bacteria > Bacteroidota > Rhodothermia > Rhodothermales > Rhodothermaceae > Rhodothermus. The sequence continues at coordinate 12,814 of JALSJJ010000242.1, read as the reverse complement.
GTAGCGCATCTCTATCGCCATGGCGTGCTGGCCGAGTGTAACGCGGTAATGGCCCGTTGGCTGGGGGCCTCCGATCCGTCGGAAGTGGCCGGACGTTCGCTGGATTCGCTCCGGCATCATTTCCCGCCACGCTATTTATGGGAATTTGTGCGACGGGGCTATCAGCTTCACGGCGAGGAATATGCGTTGCCGGGCAAGCAAGGCACACGTTATTTCATGGTCAATGCTGTGGGAACGGTGGAGCGTGACCGACTGGTACGTATCTGGGGAAGCGCTATTGAGGTGACCGAACGGGTAGAGCTGGAACGCCGCATGGTACAAACCCTTGAACAACAGCAACAGGCTATCGGGCGGGATCTGCACGACGGGGTCGGACAGCTCCTGACCAGCATTCGCATGCTCAGTGAAAACCTGGCGCGCCGGTTGCAAGATGAACAGCATGCGCTGAGTGAGCTGGCGCAGAAAGTGGTACGTTTTGCCCGGGAAGCGGCCGAAGGAGTACGGGCCATTTATCGGGGGCTGACGCCCGCGCAGCTCTACACGGAAGATCTGACGCTGGCACTGGAAGAGCTGGCTTATAACACCAACGCCCTGCCCGATATCCGCTGTCGTTTTGAAACGGATGGACGGGTGTCGATTGCAGACCCGGAAGCTAAATTGCATCTGTATCGCATAGCCCAGGAGGCCATCAACAATGCGTTGAAGCATGCCCAGGCTTCGGAGATACTGCTGACGTTACGCTATCGGGATGGGGCGATCGAACTCTGCGTGGCCGATAACGGCCGTGGAATGGATCCCGCGCAGGCTCGTCCAGACTCACTGGGCCTAAAAACCATGTATTACCGGGCACGCACCATCGGGGGCACGCTCCATATACAGTCCCGGCCCGGCCAGGGTACCACGATCTGCTGTCGTCTGCCTGCAGGTAGGTGTATCGAGAAAGTATAATGTACTAAGTGATGCAGAGATAGCAACGTTTGTTGTATATTCTGTTGAAGAAATTGGCAAATAAAGAGGTGACGGCGATGATGCATAGCGAGACCCTTTTACGGGAAGGCTCGGGCTCATCAGGCAGCAGCGACCGGATTCGCGTGGTGGTTGTTGACGACCATCCGGCCATCCGCGAGGCGCTCACCGATACGATCAACAGCGCCATGGGGATGGAAGTGGTGGGACAGGCCAGCACGGCGGCTGAAGCCTTTCGGTTGATCGAAAAAGAGCGTCCCACTGTGGCGGTGGTCGATATTTCGCTGGAGGATGCTCATGGTCTGGATCTCGTCCAGAACATTCGGGCACAGTTTCCCGAGGTGCAGATCGTTATCTTTTCTATGTATGACGAGAGTGTCTATGCCGAACGAGCCATTCGCGCTGGTGCTTCTGGCTATTTGATGAAGAGTGAGCCCACGCAGAGCGTCGTGGAGGCCATTCGCGCGGTCGTGCGGGGAGAAGTATATCTAAGCCGCCGAATGGCGTCCCGCATCCTGAGCAAGGTGGCCATGGGACGCGCTCCAGGACCGGGCTTTGCCATTGATGAGCTGACGGATCGGGAAATGGCCGTCTTTCAGATGCTTGGACAGGGCTATACGATCGATGAGATTACCGAACGACTGAACCTGAGCCGGAAGACGGTCGAGACCTATCGGCGCCGGGCCAAAGAGAAACTCGGCTTCGATTCGGTAGCCGAGTTGCTCCAGTTTGCTGTGCAATGGACGCATGCCCAGGGACGTGGAAGTAAATTGTGAACAAATCTTAAAGAAAAGAGCGTAAGGCCGCCTACGGGTACTGTGACCATACAGCCTTATTTATTGGGCCGGGGTAGTGTTGTCGCCTCTTTCAGTCTCTGGCGCATTGTCATGCGCTGAAACTACATACCCGTTTCCGCTAAAGCTTAGAATTGGACGAGAGCGTCTGCCTTTAAATTCCTAACCATCTCCCTGAGGGAAACATCTGTGAAGTGAGCGGGGGAGAAGTATCAGCGTCATCCTTGTTGCAACGAATATTGGCTTTATGATTTTGAAGCAGGCAGGCGCATGATGACATTAGAGGCCTTATTCCAACGTTCCGATCCCGAGCTGAAAGATACGCCCCACGTTCGGCAGGCTCCTATTCGCATTTTCGTGGTGGATGATCATCCTGCTATTCAGGAGGCGCTTGCGGCGACGGTTGGGAGTGAATCGGATCTGGAGCTGGTAGGCAGTGCGCGTACGGCAACGGAAGGGATGGAGCAGATCCGCGAACTCCGGCCGGATGTGGTGGTGGTCGATATTTCGCTCGAAGATGCCCATGGGTTGGATCTGGTGCATCAGATCCGTTCCGAATTGCCGGAAACGCAGGTGGTGGTCTTCTCCATGTATGATGAAGTGGCTTATGCCGAGCGGGCCATTCGGGCCGGTGCCATGGGCTATGTGATGAAAAGCGAATCGACGCAGAGTGTGGTTGAGGCGATCCGTACGGTGATGCAGGGCGAGGTGTATCTGAGCCACCGCATGGCCTCGCGTATTCTGAGCAAAGTGGTACGGGGGCGAAGCGTGCAGCATCACATGGTGTCCCTTGATACGCTGACCGACCGGGAGATGGCGGTCTTTCAACTGCTCGGGCAGGGATACTCGATCGAAGAGATTATGCAGCGACTGAACCTGAGCCGGAAGACGGTCGAGACCTACCGACGCCGCGCCAAAGAAAAACTCGGATTTTCATCGGTCAGTGAATTGCTGCAGTTTGCTGTGCAGTGGACTTATCAGCATACGCGGCAGGAATAGTACGCTTATGGCGTATAAAGCATGAAATCTATGCGCCATTTCTACTTTTTTGTACAATCCACTGGCGCACTTTTGTTGGGCCACTTGCCGTCGCCAAAGGCGCTGAAACCGGACGTCCACAGAGCTGGCCAATAGGTATCTTTGCGTAGGCTGGCGGTAACAGAGCAGGCAGTGCTCTCACGACAGGGGAAAGAAGGTATGCAGCGCACAGGCGTCCGGGTAAACGGCGCAGGCCATGTCAACGAAAACGGGAAGGCACGGGTGGCCCTGGTGCACGACTGGTTGCCCGTCTATGCCGGCGCCGAGCGCGTGCTGGAACAGATGCTCCATCTTTTTCCCGATGCGGATCTGTTCAGCCTGATCGAATTTCTGCCCCCCGATCAGCGGACGTTTTTGCAGGGGCGACCCGTTCGGACTTCGTTTATTCAACAATTGCCGTTTGCGCGTCGGGCTTATCGATACTACCTGCCGCTGGCCCCGCTGGCCATTGAGCAGTTCGACCTGCGGGACTATGAGGTGGTGATCTCTTCCAGCTACGTGGTGGCGAAGGGCGTGTTGACCACAGCAGACCAGCTACATATCAGCTATGTGCACAGTCCGATTCGTTATGCCTGGGACCTGTACTTCCAGTATCTGGAGCAGGGGGGATTGACGCGCGGCGTGCGTAGCTGGCTGGCCCGACTGATTCTGCACTACCTGCGGCTTTACGATGCCACCACGGCCAGCCGTCCGGACGTGCTGGTGGCCAACTCGCACCATGTAGCTCGGCGTATCTGGAAAACCTATCGGCGTCGGGCACATGTGATCTACCCCCCGGTCGATACGGATGCGTTTACGCCCACGGCAGAAAAGGAAGATTTTTACGTGACCGTTTCGCGGCTGGTCCCTTACAAACGGGTGGACCTGATCGTACAGGCGTTTGCCCGCATGCCCCAGCGCAGGCTGATGGTGATCGGCGACGGCCCAGAGATGGACCAGATCGCTCGGATGGCCCCACCCAACGTAGAGCTGCTGGGCTATCAGCCTTTCGAAGTGATGCGTTCCTATCTGCAGCGGGCACGTGCTTTCGTCTTTGCGGCAGAGGAGGATTTTGGCATCGTGCCGGTCGAAGCCATGGCCTGCGGGACGCCGGTGATCGCCTACGGACGCGGTGGGGTACGGGAGACGGTGATCGAAGGGGAAACCGGGCTCTTTTTCTACGAACAGACACCCCAGGCATTGATTGCGGCGATTGAACGCTTTGAAGCGCTGGAGCAGTCGCTGAGCTTCGAACGCATTCGGCTACAGGCTGAGCAGTTTTCGGTGGCGCGGTTCCAGAGGGCATTTGGCCGTCTGGTAGAGCGCGCCTATCAGAAGTTTCTGAAGAAAAAACGCGGACACCAGGTTGATTCAGGGGTAACGATATGAAGGATCTGGTACTGACCGAAGCGGGGGGCGACGGGCGTGAGGGCATTTCTACCGTCGAAGTGGCACCGGTTCGTAAAGCGGTCTGGTCACGTCCAGCCCGGTATCGACGCCTCTATCCCCGACAGATCCTTTCGGGACTGGCGTTGCTGGGCGCTGATGTGGTGCTGCTGGTGGCCTTTACGTTGCTGGCTCAGAGTATAGGGCAGGAAGTTCTGGGAGAAGCATATGCCGTTTTCGAGCGGGCTGCCTGGGTAACAGTTGGCCTGATGCTGCTGGGCATTTCCCTGCTGGGCTGTTACAGCACGGTGGTGATGCATCCAGCGGCGGAGTTGCGGCGCCTGACCGTCCTGACTGGTCTGGTCTATGCGCTGCCTGTTGGTAGTATGCTGATTGCCATGCCGCTGAGCACATCGCACGGGCTGTTCTTGGGAGGATACTGGCTGGCTGCTCTCGTAGCATTGCCGCTGGGGCATCTGTTTGCCCGGCTACTCCTGGCGCGGACCGAGTGGTGGGGCGTACCTGTGCTGGTTCTGGCCACCGGCGGAGCCGGTGAGCTGGCCGTGCAGACCATGCGGCGCTGGCCCGAGCTGGGGTTGCGTCCTGTCGGCATACTTTCGGATTATTATCCGGTCGGCGACAGGCTGGATGAGGTGCCAATTGTGGGCCGCATCCAAGACGCACCACAGGCTGGGCTTCGCTACGGCGTCCGGCATGCTATCGTGGCCCTGGCCGGGCAGAGTCACCGTGAGGTGCTGGAGCTCCTGGAACGTTACAGTCGCTATTTCCGGCAGCTTTTCGTACTGCCCGAAAATCCAGGCATGATTGCTTTCTGGAGTACGGCCCGGTCGTTTGAGGGGTTGCTCGGCTATGGCGTGCAGCATTCCTACTGGAACTTGCGGTCACGGATGCTCAAACGGGCCATGGACATTCTGGGAGCTTCGGTGTTGCTGTTGTTGCTGTTGCCGCTCTTTGCGGTAGTGGCCCTGATGATCAAGCTCGACTCGCCGGGGCCCGTCTTCTATCGGCAGATGCGCATGGGGCGTGGGGGACGTTGCTTCCCGCTCCTGAAGTTCCGGACCATGTATCAGGACGCCGAGCGCCGGCTGCAGGAATTGCTTCAGAAACGTCCGGATCTACGGGAGGAATACGAGGTATTTCACAAGTTGCGTAACGATCCACGCGTTACCCGGGTGGGCCGCTATCTGCGACGGTTCAGCATCGACGAACTGCCCCAGCTCTGGAATGTGCTGCGGGGCGACCTCAGCCTGGTTGGACCACGGGCCTACATGCCGGAAGAACGCTTTCAGATGGATGGTATGGATCGAATCATTCTACAGAAGCGTCCCGGCGTGACCGGCCTGTGGCAGGTGTCGGGCCGTAACGGCCTGACATTTGAAGATCGCGTTCGCATGGATGTACATTATATTCATAATTGGACACCCTGGCTGGATCTATATATCCTGGCCCGTACGGTGCCGGTCGTCCTGACCGGGGAAGGAGCTTGCTAACTATTGGGAAGTGTCTCGGGGGGGTACCATGGCACACTATCGACATCATTCGCTGATCGTAGCCCGGAGCGGACAACGGGGAGGATTGCCCCCCGCTTCCGGAGAACCGCGCGACGAAGGTCGTATCAACTTTGCGGAAATCTGGCACACGATCCGACGTGGTAAGTGGATCATTCTGCTGACCACACTGGTGGTGGCCGGTTTGATCGCGGCCTACACCTACACACTGCCGCCGGTGTATGAGTCCCGTGCCATTGTTTTTGTGGATACGCGTGGCGGTGGCAACGCGCCGGTCAGTGTAGCCGCCTTCACGCCGCTTGAGCGGCGAGCGCTCTCAAACGAACTGGGCATTCTGCGCAATTCGGCTGAGCTGGCCACGCGTGTGGCCAAGGCGATCGTGGCAACGGCGGAGACGGCCGGAGCCAGAGAACGTTTTCCGATTCTGGCCCCGACCGAAGACGGCCGGGAACCCAGTATTCGGGAAATTGCCCTGCGGTTACGGGAACGCGTGCGCTTCCAGCCGCTGTCAGATCAGGACATGATCGTGATCACGGCCGAGAGCACAACGCCCGAAGAGGCGGCTGTGATTGCCAACCGCTATGCCGAGGAGTACGAAAAGTATAGCCGGGAGCGCAGCCGGGAAAGTTTAGCCGCCGCCCGCGCGTTCGTCGAAAAGCAGGTCGAACAGCGTCGGCAGGAGCTGGAGGCGCTGGAGCGGCAGTGGGAGGCGTTCGCGCGTTCCCGACAGGTCGTGCGGCTGGGACCGCAAGGGGAACGCCTGGTGGCCGAGGTGGCCCAGCTTGAAGCCCAACGGGATGCTGCCCGTTTTCAGCTGGAGCAGGAAAAGTCAGCCCTGCAGTTTATTGAACAGGAACTCCAGAAGTTGGAACCCGGACTGGTTAACGAGCTGGTCAAAAGCCGGCAGGTCTCGACATTGGAAGCCCAGATTGATGCGCTTTCGAAGAAGATTGCCGAGCTGAAGGTGCAGGCCGAGCAATACTATGTGTTCAATCCCAAGCTGCGGGGGAATGAGGAAAAGCTGGGGGATCAGCAGTTGATCGAGATTGTGCGGCAGATTGAGCATTTTGAGCAGCAACGAGCGGCGCTGCAGGAGCAACTGGTCAAAGAGATGATTGGCCGCGATGGTCAGTCGTCGCCTTCGGAGCCTATGAGTTACGTAGAGCAGTTGCGGGCACGCCGTATCGAAAAGCAGCTGGCCATCCGGGAGCTGGAGCGTCAGGTCGAGGCCTTCAATCAGGAGCTGGCCAAGTACGAAGATCGACTTGCCCGCCTGCCTCGTCAGCGGATTGAGCTGGAGCAGCTGGAGCGTCGCCGGAACATGGCCGAGCAGTGGTACACGACCTTCGTGCAGGAGTTGCAGCGGATTATGATCGCCGAACAGTCCGAGCTTGGCTATGTGAAGATCGTCAGCAGTGCGTTTGTGCCTACCGTACCGGTGCGGCCAAACCGGGCACAGAACATTGTTCTGGGTATTCTGATCGGTCTGGGGCTGGGGCTCGGCCTGGCCTTTCTGCGACAGGCGATGCACACGCAGCTCGACGATCCCGAGCAGGTGCGAGCGCATGGCTATACGCTGCTGGGGGTGGTGCCGGCCATGGAGCCGTACATCCGCAAGCATTTTCGCGGGCGGAAGGTCGTCGAAGTAGATGATCGGCCGCGCAGCACCACGCTGATCACGCTGCTGGATCCCTGGTCGCCTGTCGCCGAAAACTTCCGGCTGATTCGAATGAACCTGCAGCATACGCAGGTCAAGGGACGTGCGGCGACGTGGTTGGTGACCAGCCCGGAGACGGGGGACGGCAAAACGGTGGTAGCCGTCAACCTGGCGGTAGCGACGGCGCACGGAGGCCAGCGTACCTTGCTGATGGATGCCGATATGCGACGACCCCGGGCCCATGAAATGCTGGGATTTGCTGATCGGCCCGGGTTGGCCGAAATCCTGGAAGGAAAGGCCCGGCCTGATCCGGAAAGCTGGGCCACCGATGTACCTAACCTGTATTTTCTGCCGAGCGGTGTGATCGAACAACCCCCACCCGAATTGCTCGGATCACAGCGCATGACGCAACTGCTGGAGTTTCTGCGCAAGCACTTCGATGTGATTGTGATGGATTCTCCACCAGTGCTGGCGGTTACCGATTCCGTGTTGCTGGCACAGTGCTGTGATGCAACACTGATGGTGGTTTCGGCCGGCCGCACCGATGCGAAAGCGCTGGATATTGCGCGGCAGACCCTGGAGTCGGTGAACGTATCGATTGCCGGCGTAGTCTTCAACCGATACCGGGCTGACAAGCGCAAAGGCTATGCTTATGGGTATGGTTACGGTCGCCGATACCATAAAAGCTACGGCTACTATGCCCGGGAAGCGGCGGCCGGATAAGCAGTGCGGAGGACGGGCAACCCCGTTCTTAGTTCCGTCAACCAGGAAAGTCAAACCGATGCACTATAAAACAGGATGGTGGTTGTTGCTGTTGGGATGGGGACTGCTGGGGGGGGTACAGGCACAGCCCATTGGTGGACTGGGGGGAGGTAGCAGTTCGTTCGAATTCGAATTCTACCGGCCGGGAAGGCCCACGATGATTGTATATATCTGGGGGGCGGTCGGGCAACCCGGTATCTGGCGGGTGGAACGTGGCGTTGATCTGATTCCCCTGCTGTCTGCCGCCCGGGTGCCGGGGGTGGGGACCAGCCCGCAGGGAGTTAGACAACACTACCTGGTCCGTATTTTTCGAGATACCGGTGGAGGACGCCGCGAAATCTACCAGGAACGCCTGGAAAAGCTGGTCCGCGGTGGCGCCCGCCCCTATCCGCCGCTCCAGGAAGGGGATATTCTGGTCGTGGAGATGCGGCAGCGGACCCGCTTTGGGTGGCGGACCGCCTTCGAGATCACGCGCACTATCGCCCAGATGCTGACCCTTTATCTCCTCATCCGGCGGGAATTCTGAGGCGAGGATGAAACAGTGGCTTCGCACGCACCTGCGCCGTCACTTCTGGCGCACCGACGAAGGCGCGCGCCTGGTGCTGCGCCAGCTCTGGGAGCATCGGCGGCTTTTTGTGCTGACCGTGGTGCTGACGGGTCTGGGAGCCGCCTTCGAAGGCGTCGGGCTGGGACTGCTGGTGCCGTTTCTGGACAGCCTGATGAACCCGGAGGCAAAGGCGTTTGCGACAGGATGGAGCTGGGTCGATCAACACCTGCTGCGCGTCGATGCGCCGGTCATGACGCGTCTGTACTGGTTTTCCGGTTTGATTCTGCTGACGATTCTGTTGCGGGGAGGACTGGGCTATGCGGCCCAGCAGTTCAGCATCCGATTGCAGGAGTCCATCCTGCATCGGTTGCGCTGTCAGGTCATCGACCAGCTACAGGCTGTCTCGCTCAAGTTCTATGCGCATCGCCGCGCTGGCGATCTGCTGAACGTACTCACGGCCGAGATTCAGCGGCTGCGCTTTCTTTTCGGCACCTCCAGCGCGATCCTGATCAATGGATTCCTGCTCGTGGTGTACGGCACGGCCATCTTTGCGCTTTCGTGGCCACTGGCGCTGGTGGCCATTGGCCTGACGCTCGGGCTGTTTGTGGTGGTGCGCGCTTTGATTACCCGACTGAAGCGGGAGGGCAATGCGATTACGCAGACAAACAGCTGGATTGCCTCGCGGGCGCAGGAGCTGATTGCCGGCATTCGTACGGTGCTGACGCACGGTGCCCAATCCTTTGAGTCGGCCCGGTTCAAGCAGGTCAGTCGAGAGGCGGCCGATGTGGTGGTGCGGCTCAGCCGAAAGCAGTCGCTTATCGGACCGCTTTCGCAGGCGGTCGCTTCGGCTGCATTGATCGGACTGATCATTGTGGCCGTGCAGTTTTTCGTGCTGCCCGGGCGCATGAGCATGGCCGTGCTGATCACGTTTTTGTTTGCTTTTTTCCGCATGCTCCCCATGGTGCAGAATATCAACGGGTTGCGCGCCATGTGGGCCAAGCAACGAGGGGCCATAGATGCGGTGGCGGCCATCCTGCGCCGGGACGATAAGCCTTATCTGCCGGATGGCACGCTTCCGTTTGAGGGGTTGCGCGAGGCGATCGTGCTGCGGCACGTGTCTTTCGGGTACGAGCCCGGCCAGCGCGTGCTGCACGACATCAATCTGACCATTCGCAGGGGACAGACCGTAGCGTTTGTGGGCGCTTCAGGCGCTGGCAAGAGCACGCTGGCAGACCTGATCGTGCGTCTCTACGATCCGGATGAAGGACAGATTCTCTACGATGGCGTCGATCTGCGCCAATACCGGCTCGACACGCTCCGGCGTCGGGTGGCCATGGTGAGCCAGGACACCTTTCTGTTTCACGATACGATCCGGGCGAATATCGCCTACGGTATGGAAGACGTCCCGGAGGAGCGCATCCGCTGGGCGGCGGCGCAGGCCAACGCGCTGGAGTTTATTGAGCAACTGCCCGAGGGATTCGACACGGTGGTGGGCGATCGGGGGACGCGGCTTTCCGGAGGGCAACGTCAGCGGATCGCCATTGCGCGGGCGCTGCTGCGCGACCCCGACATTCTGGTGCTGGACGAGGCCACCAGTGCGCTCGACAGCATTTCCGAGCGGCTGGTGCAGGAAGCCCTTGAGCGCCTGATGGCCGGCCGCACGGTGATCGTGATCGCGCACCGGCTTTCGACCATTGAAAACGCCGACTGGATTGTGGTGCTGGACGCCGGGCGAATTGTGGAGCAGGGGACGTATGAAGAGCTGTTGGCGCACCGGGAGCATCTATGGAAGTATTATCACACGCAATATCAGATGACATAAAAAAGATGCTAAAAGCGCAAATACCTAAAGGCTCTTTGAGCTATCGAGCAATACGGCGCTTGTTAGGAGAAATTGAGCTGATAAAAGCATGGGAATATCTATCCTCTTATTATCTATGGCATGCCTTCCCCTTAGATGGTAGGGATCATCGATTGTTTCAGATTGTGGGTGTCCCTAGATCAGGGACAACCTTGCTTTGTGCTCTTTTGGCTTCGCATTCCAAAGTGATTTGCTTGAGCGAACCTTATCATCAGTGGAAATACGATGGCTTTGTTGATATTACAGATTTTGCAGAGCTTTTAGGCTCAAAAGTATGGAGAAAACATCCAGGTTTGTTGATCAAGCAAATTTCTATTAATGAAAAAAAGAAATTGATTGGCTTTAAGGAAATATACTATAGTCGTTCTCATGGACATTATAGTAATCATTATTTTTTTAAGAAAAATTATATCAATGGAATATTGACAATTGGGATTGTAAGAGATCCTAGGGAGATATGGAAATCTATAATACAAAAGCATCCAGAAAAGAAAGGAAAGCTCACTATAAAGTTTATGGAGTCATGGAATGATTTAGTGCAGTGGATATTAGAAAGTAATGTTTTTTATGTAAAATATGAAGATATTTTGAGCAAGCCTTCTGGGACTCTAAAAAAGGCTTGTGATTATTTAAAGATTGAATTCGAAAAATCTATAACAAATCCAAAGCCTATAAAAGGGCGAGGAGATAAAAATGCTAAAATAGGAATGCCTATTATTCAAAATAAAATAAACGAATATAAAAAATATCTTTCTGAAGATGAAATTAGACAGATAGAAAAATATTGTAGTTGGGGAATGGAAAAAATGGGTTATTTGGTGTAATGCGTGCTATACTTTTCCTTCGTCATAAATGTGCTTCTATGTGGCTCAGTGCGATAGCAGAGCGCATATGTTCTATGATAGGAAAGCCATACGTTTATTTTTTTAAAAGTAGCCGTTGGGGATGGAATTTTGCTACGTTCTATCGACAAACATATTATCCAGTCATAGGGTGTGCTAATCCGGAAATTAAAGAGATACGACAGCTTGAAGGCTTTCGTGGTGTACATGTTGTTCGAGACCCCCGAGATCTTATTGTGTCAGCCTATTTTTCACATCGTAACAGTCACTGGTTTAAGCCTGGAACGGAAGAACATGCCCACCAGGAGCGTCTGCGACGCGTCTCGAAAGAAGAGGGACTGGCCTTGGAGATCGAATTCAGCGAGCGGTATCTTCGGCCAATTGCCGATTGGGATTTCTCAATGCCGCACGTGTTGGAACTGAAATTTGAAGAAGTGACGGCGCGGCCTTACGAGTCGGTGCTGCGGATTTTTTCATTTCTGGGGTTGCTGGACGAGGAGGAATGGCCGTGGTGGCAGCAGCTTATTGACACGCCTCGCTTTGTCTGGAACAGGGCGACGCGGCGTTGGGGAGGCTTCGGACGTTGGCCACGCCGCACGATCCCGGCCGAAAAACTGCTGGGCATTGTGCATGCGCTCCAGTTTTCTCGACTGGCCCGCCGTCCCAGAGGCCAGGAGGATCCGCGGAGCCATTATCGGAAGGGGCAGCCGGGCGACTGGCGGAATCATTTTACCGAAGAACACGTGGCGCTCTTTAAAGAGCGCTATCCAGGCCTCCTGGTGAAGCTGGGCTATGAGCCAGATGATAACTGGACCCTTGCATCCCAGGCTGTTCCCAACGAATGGACAGGGTAATGCGTATGCTGTATGTTTATTTCGGCCATCACAAGTGTGCGTCTACCTGGATCCATGAGATCATTGGCCAGGTGTGTCGGGAGGCCGGGCTGCGCAAGCGGCTGCTGGTCGACCCGCTTACGCCACACGCGCACGGGCCGTTGACCGATTACCGGCGGTGGGACATCCGGCGAGAAGAGCTGGGGACCTATCTGGTGCATGAGCAGGTCGATTTTGCCTGCTGCATTACAGCCGATCGGGCGCACGTCGAAGGATTGGAAGCGGTGCCCTTTCGAGGTTTTCATGTGATTCGGGATCCGCGGGATATCATTGTGTCAGCTTATTTTTCGCACCGCAACAGTCATCCGACGGAGGGGTTGCCGCATCTGGCGGCGCATCGGCGGCGGTTGCAGCAGGTTTCGAAGGAGGAGGGGCTTTTGCTGGAGATGGACTTTTCGGCGCAGGAGCTTCGGGATCTTGGCACGTGGCCCTACGGGCATCCGAACATTCTGGAGCTCAGGATGGAGGAGCTGACGGCCCGTCCTTACGAGGGATTCCTGCAGATTTTTGAGTTTCTGGGATTGCTGGATGAAACGTCGAGTTATCCGGCGCGCCGTCGG
>JALSJJ010000241.1 GCA_026989375.1 Rhodothermus sp. | reverse complement strand
TCGCCTGAACCGCCCCCGGTGCTTCTCCGATGGGTGTCGGCCGGCGATCATGTGCTCTTTGGTGGGGGGTTTGTCGGGACAGATGGTGTGATTCGGGGGCAGCAGGAGGACGGCCAGGAATTGGTGATCCCTTATGCCTTCAACGACCTGCAGATCGAGTTTGCCCTGCCCAGCTTCATTCGCGCCGAGGATACGCGCTATCAGTATCGGCTGGAAGGAAAAGAGGAGTGGTCCGACTGGACCACGGTTACGGAGCGGTTCTACCCGAACCTGTGGGAAGGGGTCTACCGGTTTCACGTGCGGGCACGTAATGCCTGGGGGCTGACCACGCCGGTCTCTACGCTGGTGATACGCATCCTGCCGCCCTGGTATCGCACCTGGTGGGCCTACACGCTTTACCTGGTAATCCTGATCACCGCTGTGACGCTCACCTGGCGGCACTATGTGGCGCAGCAGCGGGCGCTGCAGATGTACATTGCGGCGGTGCTGGGTGATCGCATTCATCACCTGACGCGGCGCATTAACCTGCTGACCCGAGCGCTTCGAGAGGCGAATGCGGCCAAGGAGACAATCCTCTCCACCACGACGCACGAGTTGCGTACGCCCCTTACGGCCATTCTTGGCTTTGCCTCGGTGCTGAAAGAGGAGACCGACAATCCGCAGCATCAGGAATTTCTGGGGCTTATTGAGGAGAGCGGGCATCGGCTGCTGGCTACGATCAACGATATTCTGGACCTGGCGCGATTGCGTTCCGGCTCCATGATCGTCCGCAGGATTCCGGTCGAAGTGAATGAGGTGGTGCAGAAGGTGTATCAGCTACTGGAGCCACTGGCCCGTAAAAAAGGGCTGATCTTTCGTCTGGAGTTGCCGTCGGGGTCAGTTCGGGCGTGGGGCGATCCGGGGGCTGTAGAGCGCGTGTTGAATAACATTATAGGCAATGCGATCAAGTTCACGCCGGAAGGTGAGGTCGTGGTTGCGGTGACGGCTGATGAGCAATATGTGCGGATTGCCGTGCGCGATACTGGCGAAGGCATCTCGGAAGAGTTTCTGCCGCATGTTTTTGAAGAATTTCGGCAGGAATCTTCGGGTACGGATCGAGCCTATGAGGGCAGCGGACTTGGGCTGGCCATAGCGTCTCGTCTGGTGAATTTAATGGACGGGACCATTGAGGTGGACAGCCGAAAAGGTGAAGGCAGTACCTTCACGATTGTATTGCCGCGGGCTCCGGAGCAGAGCGCACCTTCCGGAGAGTTTCCTCATTGGCAGATTTCAGCATCGTGAACCATGCCGGCATGGAGTTGGTGGCGGATACTGAGGCGTTTGCCCCGCTTGCTGGGGATTACGCTGTGGTACACGGCGCGGACGGCCTGGCAGGCACGTCGATTGTCGCCGGCGCAGCGTCCTCTGTACCGGGCACGTCGACTGCAGGAGGGATGCCAGATACTGTGCCGACTCATGGGGATTGCGGTGAGGGCCTCGGGTCCATCACTTCCTGAAGGGCGACCGAGTTTGCTGGTGGCCAATCACTTCAGCGCACTGGATCCGATTGTGCTGGCCACGTGCTGGCCTGTGGCGTTTGTCGGGAAGGCTGAGCTGGCTCGCTGGCCACTGATTGGCTGGTTGTGTCGCACGTATGGCGTGCTGTTTGTTGAACGAGCACGCCGGACGCGCTCCCTTACCTTTGTTCGGCAGGTGCAGGAGCGGATCAAAGCCGGGGTGCCGGTCATGGTCTTTCCGGAAGGAACGACGGGGCCGGGTGATACGGTGCAGCCGTTCAAGACAGGGGCGTTTGAGGCCGTAGCCGGGCTGGCAGATAGCTGGGTATTGCCGGTAAGCCTCTGTCTGCAACGGGTGGACGGTGGTCCGGCTACTCCAGACATGCGGCGCTGGTATGCATGGACCGAGGGACTGTCGTTTCTGCGGCATCTGCTGCGCTGGCTGGGGACGCGGTCTCTGCAGTTACAGGTACGCGTGGGCACGCCGATTCCGACAGCCGACCGGCATCGCAAGGAGCTGGCCCATAAAGCCTATGAGCAGGTGCAGGCGCTGTATCACGAAATGTTAGCTGAGGGGCTGACGGCAGCGGCCAATGATCGTATTTTTTTGTCAGTTTCCGCGAAACAAACCAGGCCGGATACGGTCTCTGAAAACGATCCAGAGGCAACGGACACCCATCTCCCATAAATTGACATGGTGGCAAAGAGGCGTTCGCGCGTGCTGCTGATACTGGGCGGCATCGGGCTACTGATGATCGGGCTATTGAGCGGTATTCTGTTAATGGAATGGCGCATCCAGCAAGCACAACTGACGGTTACGCCCACCCGTATCGTGGAGCGGGTTCAGCTGGGTGGAGGTGAAACGGTAGGCGCCATTACCTTGCCCGAAGTGGATGGACAGCGGCTGGTGCTGGATCCCCGCGTGTTAAATCAGGTCTTTCGGGAGGTAGCAGAACGGGTGACCCCTGCCGTAGTGTATATCGAAGTGAGCACAGAGCGCACAAGCGCTTTGCCTGGCGATTTCTTCCATCGGTTCAGTCCCGACCAGGAGCGCTTTTTCCGGGAGTTCATGCCCCGGCAGAGTGTAGGTAGCGGGGTGCTGATCAGTCCGGATGGCTATATCGTTACCAACTATCATGTGGTCGAAGATGCCCGTGAGATTCTTGTGACCCTGGCCGACAAACGCCAGTTTGCAGCGCGGCTGGTCGGTTTTGATCACTCTACAGACCTGGCTGTCATCAAGATCGATCCGCCACCAGGTGAGACGTTTCCGGTGATTGCCCTGGGCAACTCCGATGAGCTCAAGGTGGGCGAATGGGTACTGGCCGTCGGCAATCCATTTCGGTTGACTTCGACCGTGACGGCCGGCATCGTCAGTGCACTGGGACGGCAGGTGAACATCATTGATGACTTTTTCCGGGTGGAAGATTTCATCCAGACGGATGCCGCCATCAATCCGGGCAATTCTGGCGGTGCGCTGGTAAATCTGCGTGGTGAGCTGGTGGGCATCAATACGGCCATCGCTACCGAAAGCGGAGCTTATGAAGGGTATGGCTTTGCGGTTCCGGTAAACCTGGTGGCCCGTGTGGTGGAAGACTTGATTGCTTATGGCGAGGTGCAGCGGGGGTATCTGGGCGTGTCGATCCAGGAGATTGACGCCCAACAGGCTCGTAAGCTGGGCTTGCCCGATGTGCGGGGCGTGCTGATTACGGAAGTGCGCAAGGGAGGAGCGGCCGATCAGGCCGGCGTGCGGGCAGGGGATGTGGTGTTGTCGGTAGGCGGACGTGACGTAGATGCGCCGAATGAGCTGCAGAGTGTGGTGGCCCGTCACCGCCCCGGTGATCGGCTGGATCTGGAAATATGGCGGCAGGGGCAACGGTTACACCTGCAGGTGGAGTTGATGGGGCGTGACGCGCCAGCCTACCAGGCGTGGTTCAGTGAGCTGACAGAAGAAGCACCGCCCCGGATGCCAGAACTATCCCCACAGCCGCCCGGCAGCGTTTTTAATCTGGAAAGCTGGGGACTGGGACTCCGGGCGCTGACCGCAGCCGAACGTGCGGCCTTCGACGTGGATAGCGGCGTTTACTTGGCCTATGTCGCTCGAGGTAGTGTGGCCGAAGCAGCCGGGCTGCCGCGGGATGTGGTGATTCTGCAGATCGAGGGCGTCGAGGTGGCGGCCCCTGAGGATGCGCTGATGCTCCTGGAAGAGCTGGCGGAAGCGGAAACCGTACTTTTCCGCGTGAAAAAGCGAGACGGCACCGTAGCCTTCTACGAAGTGCCCATACCGGAGCTGTCATCTACGCAATAAAACGCAAGGGAGCAGAGAGGACGGACACCGGTCCAGCGAAGATAGGCGTTCCGCTTTACCCCTGTTTTGCGGCTCCGGAATAGATGCTTGCAGGAGGTGGCCAGAGAAGGAGACCAGATGAATCGTTCTTTCAGCGCTGTAGGAAAGGGGTTCCCCCTTACCGGAGGGATGGATTGAACAAGACGCAGATTACATAAGCGGCTGTGGGTAAACTTCAGGGAGTTTGATCGGGATGTTGCGTTATCTGACCGCTGGTGAATCGCATGGCGAAGCGCTGATCGGCATTGTCGAGGGGATGCCGGCCGGGGTGCCGCTGACGGCCGAGGTGATCAATGAGCAACTGGCGCGGCGCTGGCAGGGCTATGGTCGAGGCGGCCGGGCCAAGATCGAGCAGGACCGGGTGCATATCTACTCGGGCGTCCGTTTTTCAAAGACGATCGGCAGCCCAATTGCCCTGCGCATTGATAATGCTGCTTATCATCGTGATCGGGCGCACTGGCCCGAAGTGATGGCCATTGAGGGGACGGGCGAGGGGATCGAAAAGATCACGCTCCCCCGACCGGGCCATGCCGACCTGGTAGGGGCGCAGAAGTACGGATTCGATGACCTGCGGCCAGTGATCGACCGGGCCAGTGCCCGTGAGACGGCCATGCGGGTGGCCTGCTGCACCATTGCCCGGCAGCTTTTGCGCCAGTTCGGCATCCAGATCGGGAGCCATGTGCTGCGGATCGGACGGGTCGGCTACGAGCGCTCGGAAGACTGGCAGCATCGGGTGGCGGCATTGATCGCCGAAGGCGCCGAAGCGTTGGCTCGGGCAGCCGATCAGAGCCCAGTGCGGATGCTCGACCCGAAGCTGACCGAACAGGCCATCGCGCATATTCAGGAAACCAGAAAACAGGGCGATTCGCTGGGAGGCGTCTACGAAGTCGTTGTGACGGGCGTGCCGCCCGGCCTGGGCTCCTATGTGCACTGGGATCGACGGCTGGATGGCCAGCTGGCACAGGCCATTCTGTCGATTCAGGGGCAGAAAGCCGTCGAGATCGGCGACGGGATCGCGGCGGCCTCGCGGCCCGGCTCGCAGGTGCACGATCCGATCATTCTGGAGGACGGGCACTTTCGGCGGCGCTCCAACCACGCTGGCGGGCTGGAAGGAGGGGTAACCACCGGCATGCCCATCGTCGTGCGCGGCTACATGAAGCCCATCCCCACGCTGATCAAACCGCTGGATACCGTCGATCTCGCTACCGGTGAGGCGCAACCCACACGCTACGAGCGCAGCGACGTGACCAGCGTGCCGGCGGCGTCCGTCGTGGCCGAAGCTACGGTGGCCTTTGTCATTGCAAACGCCTTTCTGGAAAAGTTCGGCGGCGATAGCCTGGAAGAGATCCGGCGGCGCTATGAGACAGAGGTAGGGGCTCTGCCACCCCTGAAGGCGAACGCGGAGTAAGCGGGGAAGCTTTTACGCCTGCCTGCTGAGACCGGCCGGTTGGCCAGACCTGCGGCAAAGGCGTCGCCATTCGACGAACGCAGGGATCGAGCCGCTGCTACCGCGTGCATACAGCCCCCGGAAGGAATGCGGGAGGCAAGCAAGGGGGCGTCGATCTGACCAGCGTGAGGCATAGCCCCAGATTCTCAAACGCCTGTAAAACCGGCAGGTAGCGGAATCACTGCGTTTCGGCTTTCCGGTACAACAGATAAAACACCCCGAAAAATGGGAAAAACCAGAGAGCAAATAGTATCCAAGCCATGTGCCATTCGTTCACGTATCGATCAAACCACTCCCTCAGCACATGATCATAGGCCAAAAATGAAAAACTCCATGCATAATAAGAAAATATGACCGACCAGAAAATCACATCTTTAAACGAATGCAAAACAAAATGAACCTTTTTGAAAAAGAGCGCTACCGTTGCTGTGAGGGCAAAAAGAAAGGCTGACAGAAGGCCCGCAAAAGGCAAAAAACGAATAATTGTAAATAGCTCTTTGTCATACCGAACAACATTATAGGTTGACCATATGATTATAATGGCCATGGTACTTAAGGTCGTTTTTAGAACGTCGCTGTTTGAGAGGATGCGGGGACGCATGGTCAATCACTGAGGTTTGGTTACTTCGTCACAGAACGCTTCATCGGCTTCCACGCCCTTACAAACGTCACGATTGCGTTCACACCAGGCAATGGATGCGGCCTCCAGTCTCTGTTTCCAGGCAAAAGATCCCCCAAAGCGTCCGGTCAGCAAGCTGGCTTCCGCACCGATTCGAACACCAGGCTCCTCTGCGAACGCTTCTAATATTTTACCCCCCCAACACCAGCCTGCCCGTTGCCCTTTTGGTATAGCCAGTATGTTGATGGCCGCTGCCTGGTCTCCCCGGGGTGGTATCGTATTCAGCGGGCACGTCGCATTCTGCTGCGCCAGCCGAAGCCAACCTGTCGGATGCCATCATTCCAACAGGCCTCCTTGGATTCAGAAAAGAGGCTGGCAAAACTGAGCATGCCGACTCAATGATCGACAGCACAGATCTATTACGGCATACTTCAACCTCGTGTGTTGATAACGTGTCTATTCTTGTATCTTAATATATTTCTTTGACAAGAGAAGAATAATAAATACAGAAGGCAACCATAACAAAAATGCAATAGTTGAAACAGGATTGTTTATAAAATTTTCATCCCTGATAAATAAGACAGATCTGAAATTATCCACAAATATAGTGCTGATATATAAATTGATTCTTTTGATTTTAAGCTACCAATTATCAAAACGAAAATCCTAAAATAAAAATTAATAATCCTGCTGATAATTTCATAGAGTAAAAAAATAAACCTTCTGCACCAATATTTTTCATAGTAAAGTCTGACCTGAAAATTTCAAATATAAAGTTGATTAAGGTTGTCATGATAAATATAACAAAAAATAGAGTCATAAAATATTTTGATATTTTAATTTTTAAGCGTGTCATAATAATTGGCTACTGTGGTTTTATAATTTCGCTGCAAGCTTTTAGATAATATTCATTTCTCTTGCAATCTGTATAGTTTTGCCTGCACCACTGAGAAAAATCTCGATAATACTCATCATAAGCTGCAGTCAAATAATCAGCTATTGCGTATAATCCACCCATTAATCCTCCAAGTGCGCACATTACGCCCGGACTTAATGATACAGTTAATCGAAGGATTTTTGCAATTAGCTCAGATCCACCAGCCACGCCTATACAGCCTAAAGCAGCTCCTTGCACAGCAAGCACCCCTAAGCGCACCCCCGTCCAGTAATCTCCGAACTCTGGCATGCTATTAAGCTCGCACGTCGTGTTCTGCTGCGCTCGACCAAAAGCTATCCAACGCCACTTGTTCGCCTAACAATGATCACAACCACCACGCCCTAACCGCCCAGAATGAGATCCCTTGACCACTCCCTGCTGTCTCACGCGCACTTCGGCAACGATACCCTTTTCTTTTTTAAAATATACAAAATCAATAAAGTAGCAATATAAATACTCACAAAAATATAAAATAGAAATCTTAGATAATCACCCGTTATTACAAAATTCTCATCAACAGAAAAATATCTTCGCATCAAAGGCATATGGGTGACAAAAGTGAAAAATACAGATAAATACAAAGAAGATAACCAGAGTGGCTCCGAAGATTTTATACATAGTGATCCTATAAATAGGATTATTAATATCATTGCAAAAAAGTAAGATGAAAAGGATATACTTATCATAATGTTTTCTGTGCTAAGCAAACTTGTATTTGCATTAATGCTACGATATATTCCAAATATAACAGCCATAAATAGCCATCCTGTAAATAGTCTCATCACTGGATATTTTGACACACGCTGCATGGCTTATTATTCCGTTGTTTCTGGCTTTATAAAATCTGCACAGGCATCCTTGTAAAATTCACTATCTTTACAACTAATATAATTCTCTCTGCACCACTTGGCCAGATCTGTGCGATAATCATCATAGGCCTCCGCCATGTATAGAGCACCAGCACCAACTGCCCCTCCAACACACGCGCCCAGAAGCACCCATGGATTAGCAGACCGGAGAGAGATCAAATAGTCGGTGCCTATGCAGCCTACAAATAAGGATGCTCCCAATCCCACCCCCGTCCAGTAATCTCCAAATTGAGGCATCGTGACCGGCTCGCAAAGGCTTTGCGCCGCCAGCCGAAACCAACCACGGCCACCCA
>JALSJJ010000240.1 GCA_026989375.1 Rhodothermus sp. | reverse complement strand
GGGTCGCCCATAGGATATAAACTGGGCTTCACCAGTGCGGCCATGCGCACGCAACTGGGTATCGACCGCCCCAATTATGGGGTTCTGCTGGACAGCATGTTGCTGACGCGGCCACAGCTTGACTGCAGCGCGCTCATTCACCCGCGCATTGAGCCCGAAGTTGCGCTCTATGTGGGGCGCTCGCTGGAGGGCCAACCCGCATGGCCAGCGCTACAGGCGGCTGTGGAGGCGGTCTATCCCTGTCTGGAGGTGGTCGATACCCGATATCAGGAGTATGTTTTTCGACTGGAGGACAATACCGCGGACAATAGTTCGGCGGCGCGCGTATGGCTGGGGCCACCTCAGCGTTGGCCCGGTCCCGTCGATCTGGCCCTGATGGGCGTGCGGCTCTGGCGCAATGGTGAGGAAATCGATCGGGGACTGGGCGCCGAGGCAATGGGGCATCCGCTGCATGCCCTGCAATGGCTGGTGGAAACGCTGACGCGACAGGGTCGGGCGCTTCCAGCAGGGAGTCTGGTGCTGACCGGCGGACTGACCCGGGCCCATCCCCTGAAACCAGGAGACACCTATGTGGCAGAATTTGGCGGCCTGGGCACGCTTTTTTTGAGTGCTGTCTGAGGTGGCCATACGTCCACCAGCACAGGAGGACTGTGGCGGACAAAAAGGCCTGGGGGATGGGGCGTACGAACCAGGAAGAAGCTATCGGCTCGGCTGACTACCATCCAGGAAAAAATTATGCTGCTTTTTCGAGTCACGCTGCGGGCGGGACGCTCGCCCGCGCAATTGCAGGAACTGGCCGCAGCGCTCTCTGAAACGGCAGCGCAAACGATCGGGGTGCCTGCAGAAACCGTGCGGGTCGTGTATCAGGAGGTGCCGCCTACGCACTGGTTTGTCGGTGGGCAACCGCTTTCGGCACGAATGGATGATCGCGATGCTTCCACCCAATGAACAGCGCCTTCGGGACGCCATTGAACAAGCGCGAAAGCAGCGCACGCCCCTGACCAGCCGGGGTGCGGACTGGCAGGTCGATCTGGCCGGAGCCTACCTCATCCAGGCAGCCCGGCTGTCGGCGACCCCCCTGAAGGGCTATAAGCTGGGCTTGCTCAGTCCGGCCAAACAACAGCAGATGGGGATCGATCACCCGATCTACGGGCGCATTGCAGCCGACATGCTCCACGAGAGCCCGGTGTCGCTGGGGCAGTTTCTGCAACCGCGGGTGGAGCCTGAGCTGGTTGTCTGGTTGCGGGCGCCCATTCCGCCCTCAAGCAGACCCGACCAGGCCGCGCAGGCCATCGGTGGTGTTTTTTTGGGGGTCGATTTACTGGACTCCGTATGGAGAGACTATCGTTTTTCACTGGTCGAGGTGGTCGCCGACAATGCTTCCGGCGGGGGCTTTTTGCTGGGCCCCCAGCTATTGCCCACCTGGCCGCTTTCCGGAACGTTGCGCCTGTTCATGGACGGGGTATGTGTCGGGGAAGGTGAGGTAGCCGCGCTGGGGGACCCCGGGGAGCGCTTGCAGTGGCTCGCGCAGCAGGTGGGGGGCCTACAGGCCGGGCAGTTCGTCTTTATGGGATCGCCTGCTGCTGCGCAGCCTGCGCAACCCGGGGTGCTCCGCGTCGAACTGGACGATCATCTCCTGCTCTGCCAGCTAACGCCTTGATTTTTTCCAGAAAACCAAACCGGGACGGATCATGACCCAGGTACAGACGGCTGGACAGGTCACGGAAGCAACCCTCCGGCCTCCCTTTTTCAACGTCCAGCACTACATCAACGGCGCGTTTGTGGAAGGACAGCGTCATTTTGAGATCCACTATCCTGCCACCAACGAAGTCATTGGGAGAGCACCGGAGGGACAGGCGGAGGAGGTGGCGGCCGCCGTTTCGGCTGCCCAGGCTGCTTTTAAAAGCTGGGGAACCATGCCCGCGCGGCAACGCCGCGCGCTGCTGCACCGTTTCGCCCAGCTCATTCGAGAGCATGCCGAAGAGTTGGCCCGGATCGAAACGTATGATGTAGGCCGGCCCATCCGCGAGAACAATCCGGCGATTTACATTGAGCGCGTGGCTTGGAATCTGGAGTTTTTTGCGGATTTTGCCGTAACGCATGGTTCCGAGGCCTATCTCATGGACAATGGCTACGTCAACTATGTGCAGCGCATGCCGGTAGGCGTAGCCGCGCTGATTACGCCCTGGAACGTGCCGTTGCTGCTGGCCACCTGGAAGATGGGGCCTGCCTTGGCTTTCGGCAATACCGTGGTGCTCAAACCGGCCGAGTTTACGCCGATCGGCGCCTGGAAACTGGCGCAGCTCGCCCACGAAGCCGGGCTACCACCGGGTGTTTTTAACGTCGTGCATGGCTTTGGACCAGACTCGGCTGGTGCGCTGCTGACGCAACACCCCGGCGTGCGCCTGATTTCGTTCACAGGAGAAAGCAACACAGGGAAACACATCATGCAGGCAGCAGCGCCCACGCTGAAGCGCCTTTCCTTTGAGCTGGGCGGCAAAGGGGCCAACATCATCTTTGCCGATGCGGATCTGGAGCGGGCTGTGCAGATTTCGTTGCGGGCCAGCTTCTTCAATCAAGGGGAATTCTGCCTGGCCGGTCCCCGGCTGCTGGTGCAGCGGCCGCTTTACGAGACGTTCCTGGAGCGGTTTGTCCAGGCAACCCGCGAGCAGATTCGGCCGGGCGATCCGTTTGATCCTGACACGACGCTGGGCGCACTGATTCATCCCGATCATCTGAAACGGGTACAGTTCTACATTGAGCTGGCCCGCCAGCAGGGCGCGCGCGTGCTGATCGGCGGCGACCGTCCCGAGCTGCCATCGCCTCTGGACCGGGGCAACTTTCTGAATCCCACTATCATCGAAGGGGTACAGCCCACCGACCGGGTTTGCCAGGAGGAGATTTTCGGGCCGGTCGTTACGGTGCTGCCCTTTGACACGGAGGAAGAAGCGATTGCGATTGCTAACGGGGTGGCCTATGGCCTGTCGGCGGTGGTGCAGACCCGGGACGCCGGACGCGCCGTGCGGGTCGCCCAGGCTCTGGAAGCCGGTACGGTCTGGGTGAACGATTTCTTTGTGCGGGATCTGCGCGTACCGTTCGGGGGGATGAAGCAGAGTGGCATCGGACGGGAAGGTGGGCAGTATAGCCTGGAATTCTACACCGAAATCAAAAATATATGCCTGGCCAACCAGTAGATGCAGCGGCCGTTCAGTTGGCCGAGGTGCTCGAGGCCGTCTGGGAAAAACAACGAGCACCGGTGGAGCCGCTGTCGGAAACAGCGGGGCTGACGCAGATCGATGCGGCCTATGCCGTGCAGCAGGCGTGGACGGCGCTGCGCGAAGCGCGCGGCGAACAGGTGATGGGGCACAAAATCGGACTGACCTCCCAGGCCATGCAACAGCAGATGGGGGTCGATCAACCCGACTTTGGGCGCCTGTGGGCCTCGCGCTATTTTGCCCCGCAGGATACCCAGGCGACGATTCCCATCGATCTCTTCTGGCAGCCGCGTCTGGAAGGGGAGCTGGCCTTTCTCCTCGGGCAGGACCTGGAAGGACCGAACGTGACGCTGCAGGAGGTGCTGGGCGCGACGGAAGCCGTCGCAGCCAGCCTGGAAATCGTGGACAGCCGCATTCGAGACTGGCGGATACGGATTTATGATACCATCGCAGACAACGCTTCCTTTGGGGCCTTTACGCTGGGAGCCTGGCAGCGAAAAGCCCGTGCCTTCGATCTGCAGCAGCTCGGCATGCTGATCTACAAGAATGGGGCCCTGGTTGCCCAGGGCGTGGGTGCTGCCTGTCTGGGGCATCCAGCGCGGGCCGTGGCCTGGCTGGCCAACACGCTGCACCGGTATGGTACGCGGCTCAAGGCAGGCGATGTGGTGCTTTCCGGCGCGCTGGCGGCTTCGTTTCCCGTGACGCGTGGGGATGTGTGCACGCTCTGTATGCAGGGCTTCCCGCCGCTAACCGTGATTTTTGCGTAGGACCGATGAAGCTGCTGACGTATCGGCTGTGGGGCGGTTATCGGGCTGGCCTGTGCTGGGACGACGCCCATGTGCTGGACATCCAGCGGGCCGGTGCGCTCTGGGCGCAGTATCAACCGCGTACTACCGCGCGCCTCTGGGCTGAGCTGCTGTTGCCTGCCGATTTGCAGGCCCTGTTGCGCCGCGAGACGGAGGGGATGCGTCTGCTGCAGGAGGTCGTGGCTTTTCTGCAAGAGAAGCACCAACAGGATCCCGAGCTGTTGGTCTCCTCGGGGGTGCTGTTGCCCGTGTCCGCCATTCAGTTCGCACCGCCCGTCCGCCATCCTGAAAAAATTCTGTGTCTGGGGCGGAATTATTCAGCGCATGCCCGAGAAGCCGGTGCCAGCGTGCCCTCCTTCCCGGAAGTCTTTGCCAAGTTTGCTTCTTGCCTGATCGGTCACCGGCAGCCCATCCGACTGCCCCGTGTATCGACCCGCGTGGATTTTGAGGCGGAACTGGCCGTGGTGATCGGACGCCAGACGCGTTATGTCACCGAGGAAGAGGCGCTGAACTGCGTGGCCGGTTACACGATCTTTCATGATGTGTCGGCACGCGATTATCAATTCATGACGTCCCAGTGGACCCTGGGGAAGGCCTTTGATACGTTTGCGCCGATGGGTCCCTGGATCGTCACGCCGGACGAATGCCCGGATCCGCAACAGCTCCGCATCCGGTTGCAGCTTAATGGGGAGGTGATGCAGGAGGCCTCTACGGCCGAGATGGTATTTCCGGTGGCCACGGTCATCGCCCGTCTATCCGAGGTGATGACGTTGCAGCCCGGGGATGTGATTGCTACCGGCACGCCAGCAGGCGTGGGTTTCGTCCGGACACCTCCCCGTTTCCTTCAGCCGGGCGACGTGGTGCGTATTGAGATCGAGCGCATCGGGGTGCTGGAAAATCCGGTGTTGCCCGAGGAGGAGGCATGAACATGGTGAAAACGGGAGCAGAACTGCTGATCGAGCTCCTGAAGCGGGCAGGAGTGCGGCTGCTCTTTGGACTGCCCGGTGATACCAGCGTCGCCTTCTACGATGCATTGGCGCGCCAGCGCACCCTGCGCCATATTGTTACGCGAGATGAGCGGCATGCCGCGTATATGGCCGATGGAGCTGCGCGCGTGACGGGCCAGCGTATGGTCGTAGAAGCCTCCAGTGGGGGCGGCGCCGCCTACCTGGCCAGTGGACTGGTGGAGGCCTATGCCGCTTCGGTGCCTGTGCTGGCTATTGTCAGTGATATTCATCAGGACAGCCGAGGGAGCGGTGCACTGACCGAGTTTCCGGTCGATACCCTGCTAACAGGCGCCACCAAGGCAGTCCATCGGGTAGACCGGGTGCACCAGCTTCCCCAGGCTATGCAGGCCCTCTGGCACCAACTGGGTGCGCAGCGGCCGGCGCCGGGCGCCCTGGTGGTTCCCGAGGATCTGTGGGAGGCGTCGGTGCCTGCAGGCTATGAGGTCACCGGATACGCCCTGCGTTCGGACTTTCCGGCCACGCGATCCGAAGCCGATCCACCCCTTGTAGAACAGGCCGCCCAATGGCTTGCCGCCGCGCAGCAACCGGCGATTGTGGCCGGCGGCGGCGTGCACTGGGCCCGCGCCTACGAAGCGCTGCAGACGCTGGCGGAAACCTTCCAGCTGCCGGTGGCGACAACGATCCATGGCAAAGGGGCCCTGCCAGAAACGCACCCGCTCTGTCTGGGCGTGGTCGGGGCCAATGGGGGCCATCCGGCCACCAATGCCTATCTGGCCCAGGCGGATGTGGTGCTCTTCGTGGGAACGCGCGCCAATGCGACCGATACGCTGGGATTTCGGGCACCGCCACGGAAAGGAACCCGTGTTATTCAGATCGACATCGATCCACAGCGGGCCGGGGCCAACTATCCCGGGGCGCTACCACTGATTGGAGACGCCCGCGTGGTGCTGGCCCAACTGATCGATGCACTGAGCCAGGCAGGCGGTGTTCCCAAAGACGAGCGTATGGAGCAAATCACGCAGGTGCGGAAGCAAGGCATGCCCCCTCCGCCTGAAGAGTCAGGATCGGTGCTTTCGGCGCGCTATGTCGTGCACAGGGTCCATCGCCTGGCCACTGCGCATGGTGATGTGATCGTGGTGGGCGATCCGGGCACGCCCACGCCCTATCTGGCCGCCTACTGGACGCTCCATCGGGCCGGGCGCACCGTCATTCTGCCGCGCGGTGTGGGACCGATGGGTTATGCCATCCCCGCAGGCATCGGAATTGCTCTGGCCTGCCCACAACAGCCGGTGCTGGTCTTTACTACCGAAGGCAGCATGGCCATGGCCGCCGGCGAATTGGAAACCGCGGTGCGCTATGAACTCCCTATCCTGTTTGTGCAGCTGACCAACCAGGCCTATGGCTGGATTCAGGCACTGCAGCATTTTTATTACGAAAAACGATACTTTGGGGTCACGCTGGGCCCGGTGGACGGTGTACAACTGGCCCGGAGTATGGGCATGGAAGCCGAGCGGGTATCCGATCCCACCCAACTGACCCGGAAGCTCTTACAATTTTTCCAGCAGGGACGCCCCTGTCTGCTGGAAGTGCCGGTGCAGTCGTTGATCGAAGAAATGCCGCCCGTGCAACCCTGGCTGGAGGCGCAGCAGGGGGAGCGGGAACGGCCGGTTTATTGAACCATGAAGCCGCGTTTGCAGCAGCTGATGCAGGTGGTCTTTTACCCACCGCATTTAAAGCGAACCGGCTGGATTGCCCTGGTTGTAGGTACCTGGTTGACCGCCTTCAATCAGGGAGATCTGATCATCCAGGGGGACTGGACACTGATCCTGGGAGGGAAGGTGGTGCTGAATTATCTGACTCCCTTTGTGGTAGCCAACCTGGGACTGATTGCGCGGACAATGCCTGCAGAAACGCCTGTACACGAAACTCCCCGGAGACAGACAACCGTCCGGCGTAAACAGTAAAATCAGCCACAGGCAAACCCCAGCTTCCTGGAAATGCGCTGGCAGGCGGCCACGACCGCCTGCGTGTAGCGCTCGCGCATGAGACGGAATCGATAGGAGGGGGCCGAGATACTCATCGCAGCAATGGTCTGGCGCAGGTAATTGCGAATAGGGGCCGCCACGCAGCACAGCTCGGGTAGCACCTCTTCCTCATCAATCGCATAGCCCTGCTGACGTACCCGGATGAGCTCCTGCTCCAGCCGTTCCAGCGTGACAATGGTGTTAGGCGTCAGGGCCGGAAGCCCATGACGCTGGATGATCTGTAGCACCTCTTTCCAGGGATGATAGGCCAACAAGACTTTGCCTACCGCACTCCCATGCGGCGGAAGCCGCACGCCCAGGCCCGTCACATGCACCCGAACCGAACGGGACCCTTCCACTTTGTCCACGTACACCACCATGCCGTTCTCCAGCGTAGCCAGATGAATGGTCTCGCCGTATTCCCGCGCCAGGCGCTCCATTTCGTGATGGGCCAGTTGCCGAAACTCGGACGTTTTGACCAGCAAGGTATGCAACCGCAGGATTTCCCAGCCCAGTCGGTATTTGCGCGATGGCGTGCGGCGCAGAAGCCCATGATGGGCCAGCGTCGCCAGGATGCCCGCCGCACTGGACTTCGGAATCTGTAACGTGCGGGCTACCTCGGTAACCCCCCATTCTGGCTTTTCTTCCGTGAAGAGCAGTAACGCCCTACAGGCTTTTTCAATCGTGCGCAGCATAGCCCCGAAGCGCAGATGATCAAAAATGATCAAAAAGTTGAGTGAAATGAAAATAAGTTTCAATAAAAGATCAAGAAATTGTTTTGTTCGGATAAAACGAATCATAACAAAAAACGCCTCTGGGTCCGACGAAAAAAGGCGCATGTTTGTGCGTACGGACGGGCCTCAACCTTATCGCGTTGCCCTTTGAGGCCGCCGGAGCGATTGCGAGCGCAGGGAGCCTCATTGCTAAAAATCCAATACGCAGCGAAACAGGCCGGTAAGGAGAACCTCGAAAATTGGACCCTTAACGGCTATGGCGCGAGCGCCCCGCAGAACGTCGGGTCTTCCATCACCGGTCGGTGTTGGAAG
>JALSJJ010000239.1 GCA_026989375.1 Rhodothermus sp. | reverse complement strand
ACCGGTAACGAGCTGCCCCATCCCCCAGACGGCCGGGTAGAGCGCGGCCAGCCAGCCGATCTGCGTTAGCCCATAGCCCAGCGCCGCGAAAAAGAGCGGAAACAGCCCCCAGGCCATGCCATCGTTCAGGTTGTTGACCAACCCCGCCTGGCACACAGCAAACAGCCGGCGATCGCGCCAGGATGTGCGCGCGAACACCTCCCTGAACGACAGCGGCGGCTCCGCAGTCTCAAAGTGCTGCTGCGCTTCCAGATCGGCGTGATGCCGCGTCTCGCGGACAAATAGCAGTGAAAGCAACAGCCCGGCCAGCGAAAACCCTACGCCCAGATAAAAAGGTTGCGGACGAAGCGCGTAGGCGGCCGCCACATAACCGGTCGCCAGGGCCGCCAGCGATACGGCCAGATAGCCGGCCGCCTCGTTGAGTCCCATGGCCAGCCCACGCTGCCGGGGCCCCACCAGGTCAATCTTCATGATGACGGTCATCGACCAGGCCAGCCCCTGATTCAGGCCGAGCAGCACGTTGGCCACAACGACCCAGTCCCACGAAGGGGCCCACATGAGCAGCCAGGGGACTGGCAACCCCACCACCCAGCCGACCAGTAGTACCCGGCGCCGCCCGACCCGATCGCCCAGCCTCCCCGCCAGCAGATTGGCCAGGGCCTTGGTCAACCCGAAGCTGGCCACAAACGAGAGCGTCGCCACACGCGAGGCCAGTCCGAATTCCTGTTCGGCCAGCAGCGGCAGAATCGCCCGCTCCATCCCCACCATTGCCCCCACGAAGGCATTTACCACTACCAGCAGGCTGAACTGCATCCAGTTGGCCCGCAGTCCCAGCCGAACCGACGAAGAAGCTCCTTCTTTCATCCTGCGTATGGTTTAAACCGGCCAGCGCTGCTGCTCCCAGGCCTGCTGCCAGAACATCCACTCGTAGCGCACGCTGAGGCGAAAGGCTTCCTTTGCCCGCTCGCGCGCTGCCTCGTCTGCCTCCCGCGCAAACCGCTCCAGACGCTCCAGCAGGTTATCCATGTAGGTGTTGAACTCCGGATTGCTGTACATCCGGAGCCAGTCGGCGTACGGATGCGTGTCGGGGATCGTGCCCAGCTCCCGCGCCAGATGCTGTCCCAGCTCCACGTACAACCAGGGGCACGGCGTGATGGCCGCCACCGCTTCGACCAGCGTACCGCGCACAGCCGTCGCAATCATGTGGTTCTGATAGGCGCGATTGTTTGGCGTCAGCTCAATACGGGCCACATCCTCCAGCGTGTAGCCCAGCTTCTTGCCATAGCCGGCATGCAGTTCGTGTTCGACCACCAGCGCCAGCCGCGCTGCTTCGATAAACCAGAGCTTGTCGTCGGGCCGCACACATCGCGTCGCAATCAGGCTACAGGCATCGGCGAATGCCTCCAGATAGCGGGCGTCCTGCATCTGGTAAAATCGAAACCGCTCGGCCTCAAGCGTCCCCTCGGCCAGTGCCCGCACAAACGGATGCCGGAACGAAGCGCCCCAGGCATCCGACGCCGCTTCCAGGCATTCCCGGGCAAACGGCGGTACAGTAAACGGCCGCGTCTCTGCCGGTGCTTCCTGCATGGCTCCTCTGTGGTCGGGTGAGACAAAACACGCTTTGAAGAACCTGATCATTCCCTCCGGGATCCTTGCGTGGGAGCGTATCTGCTTCATATTATTATATGCTGATATAATAATCAATAGCTATGCTGAGCCTTGCCCCTACAAGACTCGAACTGAAGGCCAAGCTGTTTCGCGGGCTGGCCGATCCGTCGCGGCTGGCTATTCTGGAAGCCCTGCGCGATGGGCCGCAGACCGTAACGGCCCTGGTCGAGACTACTGGCCTGAGCCAGCCGAACGTTTCCAACCATTTGCGTTGTTTGCTGGATTGCGGTCTGGTACGCCGAGGTCGCCGGGGACGCTTCGTCATCTACCGGCTCAGCGACGAGCGCATTGCTGAGCTGCTACGACTGGCCGAACAGGTACTGGCCGACGTTGCCCGGGGTGTCTATCGCTGCACTCGATACGACACGCCATGAGCGCAACAGAGATGAAAACGATTGAGCTGCCTGTCGAGGGCATGGATTGCGCCGAGTGTGCGCGTCATGTGGCACAGGCGCTTGAAAACGTGCCAGGCGTCTGTCAGGTCAACGTACTGCTGGGCGCCCAGAAAGCGATCCTGACCGTGGATCCGACGCGCTCACCCTCTCCCGAAACGCTACGCCGCGCCGTCGAAGCGGCTGGCTATCGCGTCCCGGCTGTTTCGGCCTCAACGTCAGATACGCCCGCGGCCCGTCGCATTGGCGCCTTGCTGGCTCTGGTGTTCGGTGCCGTGCTGACGGTCGTTGTGCTGGGCGAATGGCTGGGGCTGTTCGAGCAGCTCACCGAGCAAGTGCCCCTGCCGGTTGGCGTCGGGCTGGTTGTGCTGCTGGGCTACCCGGTCTTTCGTCAGGTTGTCCAGGGGCTGCTGCGAGGCCGCATTCTGGCGCATACCCTGATGAGTATCGGAGCGCTGGCTGCCCTGCTCGTCGGCGCCTGGCCGACGGCGGCCGTTGTGGTCTTTTTCATGCGCATCGGAGACTATGTGGAGCGCTTCACGACAGAGCAAGCTCGGCGTGCCCTTCGGGGGCTGAGCCGCCTGATGCCGCGTACGGCTCGTGTGGAGCGCGGCGGCGAGCTGGTCGAAGTGGCGGCCGAGGCCGTTCAGCCGGGTGAGGTTGTCCTGGTGCGTCCGGGCGAGCGCGTGCCGGTCGATGGCGAGGTGCTGGAAGGCACAGCCACGCTCGACACGTCGGCGCTCACGGGCGAGTCGATGCCCGCCGAGGTAGGTCCGGGCGACGTGGTATGGGCCGCTTCGCTGGTCCGTCAGGGCTACCTGCGCCTGAAAGCCACACGCACCGGCACGGCCACTACATTTGGCCGCATTCTGCATCTGGTCGAAACGGCCGAGGCGAACCGGAGCGCTACCGAGCGCCTGGCCGATCGCTTTTCGGTCTATTACCTGCCCGTGGTAGCAGTCGTAGCGCTGGGGACCTATCTACTGCGCGGCGATGTGATGGCTACGGTAGCGGTGCTGGTGGTGGCCTGTAGCTGTGCCTTTGCGCTGGCCACGCCTGTGGCCGTGCTGGCCGCCATTGGAGCGGCTGCCCGTCAGGGCATCGTGATCAAAGGAGGCCGCTATCTGGAGACGTTGGCCAAGGCCGACGTGGTGCTGTTCGACAAAACCGGCACGCTTACGCTGGGTCGTCCGCAGCTTACCGATCTGGTGCCGCTTGACGGTCGGTCGGCGGACGAGCTACTGGCCCTGGCCGCCGCGGCGGAATATGCGTCGGAGCATCCGCTGGCCGAAGCCATTCGGGAAGCTGCCCACTTACGCAGTCTGCCACTGCGCCCTCCCGAAGAAGCGCACCCGCTGCCGGGCGTCGGCATAGAAGCCCGCATCGACGGCCATCGGGTACGCCTGCAGCGCCTGTCCGACCTTGATCGCTTTCCTGAAGCGGCCCGGTTGGCTGCCGAAGGCAAAACGCTCATCCTGATGGAAGTGGACGGCCGTCCGGCGGCCCTGCTGGCGGCTGCCGACACCGAGCGTCCGGGCCTGCGCGAGGCCCTGGCAGATTTACGGCGGCTGGGCCTTCGCCATTTAGAGCTGCTCACAGGTGACCACGCGCGGACCGCCGAGCCCCTGGCCCGCCGGCTGGGGCTACGCTGCCGGGCCGGTCTGTTGCCCGACGACAAAATCCGCATAGTCTGCGAATATCAAGCCCAGGGCCACACGGTGGTCATGATCGGCGACGGGATCAACGATGCGCCCGCCCTCCTGCAGGCTGATGTGGGCATTGCCATGGGCTCCGGTACTGATGTGGCGCTCGACACGGCCGCCATTGTGCTGCTCCGTGACGACTGGCGTCAGCTTCCTGCGCTGTTTCATCTGGCCCGTCGCACGCGCCGTACCATTGCCGTGAATCTGGGCTTTACCGCGCTCTACAACCTGATTGGTCTGGCCCTGGCCGCGCTGGGCTATCTGCCGCCTGTTCTGGCCGCTGCCGCCCAGTCACTTCCCGATCTGGGCATTCTGGGCAACTCGGCGCGTCTGCTTCGCGCTCGTCTGTCGGTTCGTTGATCGGCTGCCATCCTGTCACCCACAGACCGGCCGGTACATTTTTAGAAAAACATAACAGGCGCATATTGACTGGCAACGTGTCAGGGAGCGCAAACCAACGAACCGGAGGAAGACAATGAATTTGCAGAAATTTACGGTCAAGGCGCAGGAGGCGGTGCAACGCGCGCTGGAAATTGCGGCGCAGAAAAATCACCAGGCGATCGAACCGCCCCACCTGCTGAAGGCCCTGCTGAGCGATCCGCAGGGGACGGCAGTCTCCATTCTGAAACGACTCGGGGCCAGCCTGGAGCTCCTGAACACGAAAACCGACCAGGCGCTGGCCAAGCTGCCCGTCGTACACGGCGCTTCGGTTTCCGGTCAATACGTAGGAAACGAACTGAAAAAAGTCTTTGACCGGGCGCTGGCCGAAGCGTCTCTGTTGAAGGACGAATATGTCTCGACCGAGCACCTGCTCATCGCCCTGGCCGAAAGCCAGACGGATGTGGGCCAGGCGCTCCGCGAGCAGGGCGTGACGAAAGAAAAAATCCTGAACGTGCTCAAAGACGTGCGCGGCGCGCAGCGTGTTACCGATCCGCACGCCGAGGAGCGGTACGAAGCGCTCCAGCGTTACGGCCGCGATCTGACGGAGCTGGCCCGCAAGGGGAAGCTGGACCCCGTCATTGGCCGTGACGAGGAAATCCGGCGCGTGCTGCAGATCCTTTCGCGCCGGATGAAGAACAACCCCGTGCTGGTCGGTGAGGCTGGCGTTGGTAAGACGGCCATTGTGGAAGGGCTGGCGCTGCGCATCGTGCAGGGCGACGTGCCCGAAAGCCTGAAGGATCGGCGCATTGTTGCGCTCGACATGGGCGCCCTGCTGGCAGGTGCCAAGTACCGGGGCGAATTCGAGGAGCGGCTGAAAGCGGTCGTCCGCGAAGCAGCGGCTTCCGAAGGGCAGGTCATCCTGTTCATCGACGAGCTGCATACCGTGGTCGGTGCCGGTGCTGCCGAAGGCGCCGTCGATGCCGCCAACATTCTGAAGCCGGCGCTGGCGCGGGGTGAGATCCGGGTGATCGGCGCCACAACGCTTGACGAGTACCGGAAGTACATCGAAAAGGACAAGGCCCTGGAGCGGCGCTTCCAGCCCGTGCTTGTCGAGGAACCGTCGGTGGAAGACACGATCTCGATCCTGCGGGGCATCAAGGATCGCTACGAGGTCCACCACGGGGTGCGGATCACCGACAGCGCGCTGATCGCGGCCGCTGAGCTTTCTCACCGCTACATTACCGACCGGCATCTGCCGGACAAGGCCATTGACCTGATTGACGAGGCCGCCGCCCGGCTGCGTATTGAGATCGACTCAATGCCCGAAGAGCTGGACCAGCTCGAACGGCAGATTCGTCAGCTCGAGATCGAACGGGAAGCGGTCAAGCGCGACAACGATCAGGAAAAGCTCAAGGCAATCAACGAGCAGCTCGCCAACCTCGAAGAGCAGCGGCGGGCGCTCCGGGCGCGCTGGCAGCAGGAAAAAGAATTGATCCAGCGCATCCGGCAGATCAAGGAGGAAATCGAACAGCTCCGGATCGAGTCGGAGCAACTGGAGCGGCAGGGTGAGTACGGTCGCGTGGCCGAGATCCGCTACGGCCGCATTCCAGAGTTGGAAAAGCAACTCAAAGAAGCCCAGCAAAAACTGGAAGAGATCCAGAAAGACGGCGCCCTCCTGAAAGAGGAGGTAACGGCCGAAGACATCGCCGAGATCGTGGCACGCTGGACAGGCATTCCCGTTGCCAAACTGCTGGAGAGCGAGCGCGAAAAGCTGTTGCGGTTGGAGGAGGAGTTGTCCAAGCGCGTCGTTGGACAGCCCGAAGCCATCTCGGCGGTGGCCAATGCCGTGCGGCGTGGCCGTGCCGGGCTTCAGGAGCCGAACCGGCCCATCGGATCGTTCATCTTCCTGGGCTCGACAGGTGTCGGTAAGACCGAGCTGGCCAAAGCACTGGCCGAGGCGCTCTTCAACGACGAGCATGCGATGATTCGCATCGACATGAGCGAATACCAGGAGCGTCACTCGGTCAGCCGCCTCATTGGAGCGCCGCCGGGCTACGTCGGCTACGAAGAAGGGGGCCAGCTTACGGAAGCTGTGCGTCGTCGGCCGTACTCGGTCATCCTGCTTGACGAGATCGAAAAGGCGCATCCGGAGGTCTTCAACATTCTGCTTCAGGTGCTCGACGACGGGCGGCTCACCGACAACAAGGGGCGCACGGCTGACTTCCGCAACACGATCATCATCATGACGAGCAACCTGGGCTCCGAGCTCATCCGCGAGCGCATCGATGCTTACGGTGGCGAGGTGCCGCCTGAGGTCTATGAGCGGATGCGTGAGGAGATCCTGCAGTTGCTGCGGCAGCGGTTGCGGCCTGAGTTCCTCAACCGAATCGACGAGATCATCGTCTTCCGGCCGCTGGGCCACGAAGAGATCCGGAAGATCGTCGAGATCCAGTTTGCCCGGATTCAGGAGCTGGCGGCCCGCAGTCACAAGCTCAAGCTGGAGCTGACCGACGCAGCGAAAGACTGGCTGGCCGAGCGCGGCTTCGATCCGGTCTTCGGCGCGCGGCCGCTCAAGCGGGTCATGCAGCGCGAGATCACAAACAAGCTGGCCGAAGAAATCCTGTCCGGATTTTTCACCGACGGCGATACGGTCCGGATCGACGTGGCGCCGGACGGTTCGGGGCTGATCTTCGAGAAGATCGCCCAGGTCGAGGCCGAGCCGGCCGGCACGGCCTAAAGCCGGCGCCGGTGGCTCCGTCCTCCAGCCCGGGCTCGTTTTCGGGTCCGGGCTTTTTTGTATTCAGTCGGCCTCGCGCTCGATACTGCAGCAGTGCGTGCTTTCGGCCACACCAGCATTGATGGCCTCCAGCACGGCCCCTCGAACCGGACTGGGCCGATACGTGGTGCATCCTTTCAGGCCGTGCTCGTAGGCCCAATCGTAGAGCTGACGAAAAACTTCAAAAGGCGTATCGGCCGGAACATTCACGGTTTTTGAAATGGCACCGTCCACATACGGCTGCAGCGCTGCCTGCATTTTTAGATGATCGTACGGGTCCAGATGCTGCGCATCCACAAACGCCTCGGGTAGCATTTCATGGTCGTCATGCAGCCGTTGCCAGAGACGCAGCGCGTAGTCGGTGAGCGTATAGGCCCGACGCGCACCGTCGGGTCCCAGAATATAGCGCGTATAGCGATAGGCAAAGACCGGCTCGATCCCGCTCGACACATTGTTGGCCAGCAGGCTGATCGTGCCCGTAGGTGCGATCGAAAGCAGGTGGCTGTTTCGAATCCCGTAGGTGGCAATGCCCTGGCGAATGTCCTCAGGGAGGGCCTGAATGAAGGGGCTTTCCAGATAACGTTCCCGCTCAAAGAAAGGAAAGGCTCCTTTCTCACGGGCCAGGGCAATGGAGGTACGGTAGGCCGTGTAGCAGATCGTCCGCATAATGCGGGCCGCCAGCCGCCGCGCTTCGTCCGAGGCGTAGTGCAGCCCCAGCATGATCAGCGCGTCGGCCAGTCCTGTGATGCCCAGGCCAATGCGTCGCGTGCCACGCGCCTGTTCTGCTTGCGCCGGGAGTGGGAAACCCGATACATCGATCACGTTGTCCAGCAGACGCACGGACACGGCGACGGTCTTCCGAATTCCCTCCCAGTCGAGATCGGCCTCCGGCGTAAAGGGCGCCCGCACGAAGCGCGTCAGGTTGATCGAACCCAGATCACAGGCGCCATAGGGGGGCAATGGCTGCTCACCGCAGGGATTCGTCGCCGTAATCTGTTCGCGATAGGCCAGGTTGTTCATCCGATTGATCGTATCGATGAAAAGCACACCGGGTTCGGCATAGTCGTAGGTGGCGCGCAGGATCTGCTCCCAGAGCGCCCGCGCCTTTACGACGCGCAGCACGCGGCAGGGCACCGGCCGGTCGGTGCCGGTCCAGCGTCGGTAAATGATCGGTCCGTCGCCCGCCTCTTCTTCCTTCAGCGCGAC
>JALSJJ010000238.1 GCA_026989375.1 Rhodothermus sp. | reverse complement strand
GACCCGCATCTCGGACAACCTACCGCAGCATCTCTGGGTAAGCCACGTCGAGCCCTCGCAGCATGTAGAGAGCCGGGTCTATGTGGCACTCAACGGTTATCGCTGGGATGATTTCACGCCGTATCTCTATCGCTCCGAAGATTACGGACAGACCTGGGAGCGGATCGGGACGGACCTGCCCTACGAGCCGATCAACGTGGTGCGCGAAGATCCGTACAATCCGGACATCCTCTACGTGGGCACTGACGGCGGCCTCTACGTGTCGTTGGACGGCGGGCGTTCGTTCATGCCCTTCTACGAAGGATTACCGCATGCGCCCGTGCACGATCTGGTGATTCAAAAACGGGAACGGGATTTAGTAGTAGCCACGCACGGCCGCTCGCTCTACGTGGCCGACCTGGAGGAGATCGAGCAACTTACGCCGGCGCTGTTGCAACGGCCGCTGCACGTGTTCGCCCTCGATACAATCCGGCATAATCCAAACTGGGGACGCCGCCGGGCGGTCTGGATGGTGCCCGACACGCCCGCGGTGCAGATTCCATACTACAGCCAGGAAGCGGGCCTGGTGACGATCCGGGTGCTGACTGAAGACAGCCTGCTTCTTGCAACGCGAGTGGACACGGCTGAAGTAGGCCTTAACTATCCGGTGTACGATTTGACCATCGACACCACCCAGGTGGCAGTCTTCAATGCTCGGCGTGGCGAGAAAGCGCAGGTGCAGGCGGCCGACAACGGCCGCTACTATCTGCCGCCCGGTACCTACACGGTGGAGCTGATGCGCGGAGAAGCCATAGCGCATGGCAAGCTGGTTGTGCGTGCGGGACGCCGGTCGCGTACCCTACCCGATCCCGAGCCGGCGACCGAACGCCTGTAAACCCGCCACCTGTCTCAGGGCGGCAGGGAGCCAGATACATAGGCAAGGCGGCTTACACCCTAAGGGCGATAACGAATTCGGGCAGCTACGAGCGGAAAAGGAACGGGAACCGCCGCAATAAGCAGGACCCCGACAGTGACCCCCACCCCTATTTCCGCACTGAAATGCAAGTGCGGCGTAGCCTGCCATTCGTAGCCTCCGGTGAGTCCGCCGACCGGAAGATAATCCGCGCCGCGCAGCATCGCGCCGGCATAGGCCGCCAGAAGCCAGCGGTTCCCCTCTGGCTTGAAGAAAAGCTGTAGCCCGCCCAATAGAAAGTCGGGACGGTCCCGCCCAGCCTTCCAGAGTGCGGTGGTCGCCGATAGCGTCAGCGCCGTGCGGGAAGATAGAGGCAGGCTCAGTTCGGCCCCTACGGTGTTGGGAACCGGCCCCGTCAGCAAACTAATGCCGGGTTGAGCGGCTGACGGATGAGAGCCAATCAGCCACCCGACGAATAACACGATCGCAGGCCAACCGATACACGTCGTACGCATAAGCCCGATCGTTTAGGGAATACAGGAAGGCTTGAAGCGAACACCATTACCTTGCTAAAGAGTAGTTACCTAAAAAAAAGATAGAACAGAAATTAACGACAAGAAAGTCGTGTCAGTGAAACCATGTGGGGCCCTGTTCAGCCCTTCATTTTGTCCGGTACATTCAGGATGTCCTAAAACTTTGTTTAAACAATTTCCTTGAATATTTTGGGAGAACCAAGGCGACTGATGGCTGCTTTTGCAGTGTGCGTGTGCCTCTCTGCTGATTCAGGATAGCGGTTTAACTGTTCGGTTATTTGGGACACTTCGCTTTTTTTCGGACAAAGAAAAGCGCTTTTTCGAAATAGCCAAACAGATGACTTGTCTTTCGGGATGCCCGCGGATTCTTTCCTGAAAAAACCGCGAACCAACAGGAGAAAGGCCATGGACGTTGCTGAGCAGACCTCTCGTTATAACGCGTACGACAGCTCCCGGCCGGTTACGCGGCCGATGACCGGAGAGGAATATCTGGAGAGTCTGCGGGATGGGCGCGAAGTGTATGTGTACGGCGAACGGGTAAAGGATGTCACCCAGCATCCGGCTTTCCGGAATGCCGCCCGGATGATTGCCCGCATGTATGATGCTGTGCATGATCCAGAACAGGGGGCGGTGATTCGCACGGAGACCGACACAGGCAATGGCGGCTACACCCACTGGTTTTTCAAGGCCCCGAAAAGCGCGGAGGATTTAGTGCATGCGCGCGATGCGATTGCGGCCTGGCAGCGCATCGCCTATGGCTGGATGGGCCGCAGTCCCGACTACAAGGCCTCGTTTGTCGGGACGCTGGGCGCCAATGCGGCCTTTTATGAGCCCTTCCAGGAAAACGCCCGGCGCTGGTACCGGGAGACGCAGGAGAAACTCCTGTACTGGAACCATGCCATCGTGAATCCGCCGGTGGACCGCAATCGGCCGCCCGAAGAAGTCATGGATGTGTACATGCACGTGGAGAAGGAGACCGATGCGGGGATTGTGGTCAGCGGTGCCAAGGTAGTGGCGACCGGCTCGGCGCTGACGCACTATAATTTCATTGCGCATTACGGTCCGCTTCCTATCAAAGACCGGCGCCTGGCGCTGATCATCTGCGTGCCGATGAATGCGCCCGGCGTGAAGTTGATCTCACGCCCCTCCTATGAGTTCATGGCCGAAGCGGTGGGCAGTCCGTTCGATTATCCGCTCTCCAGCCGACTGGACGAGAACGATGCCGTCTTTGTCTTTGATAAGGTGCTCGTGCCGTGGGAAAACGTGTTTGTTTACGGGGATGTGGACAAGGTAAACGAGTTTTTCCCCCTGTCCGGTTTTATTCCGCGCTTTACGTTTCACGGGTGCACGCGGCTGGCCGTTAAGCTGGACTTCCTGGCCGGGTTGCTCCTGATGGGGGTCGAAGCGACGGGGGCCAAAGATTTTCGTGGGGTACAGGTCCGCGTAGGGGAGGTGCTGGCCTGGCGCAATCTCTTCTGGGCCATCACGGATGCCATGGCCCGCACGCCCATGCCCTGGGTAGATGGCTATGTGCTGCCCAACCTGGATTATGGACTGGCCTACCGAGTCTTTGCGACGGTGGCCTATCCGCGCATCCGGGAGATCTTTATGCAGGATCTGGCCAGTGCCCTTATTTATCTGCCTTCCCATGTGAAGGATCTCAAGAATCCGGTTATTCGAGAGCTGCTGGAAAAATATGTACGTGGAGCGAACGGATATACGGCAGAGAAACGGATCAAATTAATGAAGCTAATATGGGATGCAATTGGCAGTGAGTTTGGTGGAAGACATGAACTTTATGAAAGAAACTATGCAGGAAATCATGAAAATATTCGATTAGAAGTATTGTTAGCATCAATGGCAACAGGCAAAGTAGATCAGTACAAAGGATTTGCCGAGCAATGTCTTCAGGAATATGATCTGGATGGGTGGGTCGTGCCCGATCTGATCAATCCGGAAGATATCAACATGTTCTGGCATAACAATAAATAAAAATTGGGAGATGCCATGGAAGCTAAACAAATGGAACCCCTGTTTGAGGTAGCGCAGCTGGCCCATGTGGAACTGATCACGCCCAAGCCGGAAGCTTCGCTCTGGTTCTTCCGGGATCTGCTGGGGCTGGAAGTAACCGAGACGGTCGGGCAGTCGGTCTACCTACGGGCCTATGAGGATTTTTATCATCACACGTTGAAGCTTACCGAGGGACCCACGCCCCGTCTGGGGCATGTTGCGTGGCGGACGACCTCGCCGGCCGCACTGGAGCGTCGGGTCAAGGCCATCGAGGCAGCGGGCCTGGGGCGTGGATGGATTGATGGCGATCATGGTCATGGGCCGGCCTATCAGTTCGTCACCCCGGACGGCCACCCCATGGAGTTGCTCTGGGAGGTGGACTACTACGAGGCGCCCGCCGACAAGCAGTCAAAACTCCTCAACCGTCCCAGTAAACGGCCCTTACGCGGGGTGCCGGTGCGTCGGCTGGACCATGTCAACCTGTTGGCAGAACGTGTAGAGCCTAACAAGGACTTTCTGGTGCAGGTGCTGGGCTTTCGAGTACGAGAATACATTGAACTCAATAATGGTACGTGGGCCGGTGTGTGGTTGAGCGTTAGCCCGCTGGTCCACGAGATCGCTTTTATGCGAGATGCGCAGGGGGCCCGGGGGCGCCTGCATCACATCTGCTACTGGTACGGCTTCCCCCAGGACGTAGCCAACCTGGCCGATGCGCTGCGTGAGCATGACATCACCATCGAAGCCGGACCGGGCAAGCACGGTATCAGCCAGGCGTACTTCATGTACGTGTTCGAGCCGGGCGGCAACCGGGTTGAGCTGTTTGGCGATCCGGGCTATCTGATCTTTGATCCCGACTGGAAACCCGTGAAGTGGACCGAAGACGTGCTGGACAAAGGCATCATCTGGTGGGGCGGAGAGCTGCCGGCGGAATACTTCCGCTATGGCACGCCGCCCGTCAAGGAAGAAGCTGCTGCCGTTAAGAAAGAGGAAGAGGAGGCTCTGTAAGCCCGGGAAGGCGTAAGGCCCCGGAGTAGGCGGTTCGTTTCGGCCTACTCCGGGGTATCCTGTATCCTGCTTGAAACCCCCCCGAAGAACGATGCCGCTCGTTGAAGTCCTCATAGACCGACCGCTTACACCCGCAGTCCGAAAGCAGCTGGCACAGCAAATCAAGGAGCAGGTCAAGAAGATCCTGAAAGTAAGCCCCGATCGTATCCATGTAGTTTTCTATCAAGTTAATGCAGAATAATGGGGCGTTCCTGATAAGAGAACAACCGTGTTGATGAGAATGTGTGAATCTTCCTATGTTCTGCCAGTATCGAAGTTATGAATGGTAAAAATAATAAAATGGATAAAATTAAAGTAGCGATTATTGGTCCGGGTAATATTGGTACAGATTTAATGTATAAAATTTGTAATAATTCTGGATATATGGAATTGTCTTTGATGGTGGGAATTTATCCTGATTCACCAGGGTTAGCACGAGCGCGAGAGCTGGGCATCGACACATCGCACGAAGGCATTCAGGCGATTCTGGAAGATCCGGAAATTCGGCTGGTTTTTGATGCGACCAGTGCAAAAGCGCACGTGCGGCATGCGCCGCTTTTGCGGGAAGCTGGTAAAATAGCAATTGATTTAACGCCAGCGGCCCGTGGGCCCTATGTGGTCCCGCCGGTCAATCTGGGGGCCCATCTGGAAGCCGACAATGTGAACCTGATCACGTGCGGGGGCCAGGCGACCATTCCCATGGTCTATGCGGTGCATCGGGTGCATCCCGTGCAGTATGCAGAGATTGTCTCAACGGTCGCCAGCCGCTCGGCAGGGCCTGGGACGCGCCAGAACATCGATGAATTTACGTTCACTACAGCCCGCGGCCTGGAGGCCATCGGAGGGGCGCAACAGGGAAAGGCCCTGATCATCCTCAATCCTGCTGAACCGCCTATTCTGATGACCAATACGGTCTATGTCATGCCCGAGGTGGCTTCCCTGGATCAGCTCGATCAGGAGGCCATCGTGGCTTCCATCCGGCAGATGGAAGCTCAGGTGCAGACCTACGTGCCGGGCTACCGACTGAAAGCCGACCCGTTGTTCGACATGCTGGAGACGCCCTGGGGACGACGTGTGGTGATTACCTGTCTGCTGGAAGTGGAAGGCGCCGGGGACTTTCTGCCGCGCTATGCGGGCAACCTGGACATCATGACCGCAGCAGCCTGGCAGGTCGGGAATCTCTTTGCCCGTGAGTTGCTAAAGCGAGAGGGTGCGCTCGTATGAGAGACCTGGCACAGCTGGCCCAGCGGCAGCCGCCGCGCCTGACCGATACCACGCTGCGGGATGGCTCGCACGCCATGCGGCATCAATACACGCGGCAGCAGGTGCAGCAGATCGCTCAGGCGCTGGATGCCGCGGGCGTTCCGGTGATCGAGGTAAGCCATGGAGATGGGCTGGGCGGCTCATCGATCCAGTACGGTTTTTCCCGGGAGCCGGAACTGGCCCTGATTGAGGCGGCTGCTTCGGTGGTGCAGCGGGCCCGCATTGCAGCCCTGCTTTTACCGGGCATTGGCACCCGGCGCGAGCTCAAGGAGGCCGTGGCGCGCGGCGTCTCGGTACTGCGCATTGCAACCATGTGCACCGAGGCCGACATCAGTGAGCAGCACTTCGGCATGGCCAAAGAGATGGGGCTGGAAGCTGTGGGTTTTCTGATGATGGCCCATATGCGCCCTCCGGAAGTCTTGGTGGAACAGGCGCTGCTCATGCAACGCTATGGAGCCGACTGTGTCTACGTAGTCGATTCGGCTGGAGCCCTGCTGCCACACGAAGTCTATGCGCGCGTCAGGGCGCTCAAAGAGGCTCTGGAGATTCAGGTAGGCTTTCACGCGCACAACAACTTGGGACTGGCGATCGGCAACACGCTGGCGGCGCTGGCGGCAGGCGCCGACCAGATCGACGGAACGCTGCGCGGTTTTGGCGCGGGCGCCGGCAATGCGGCCACCGAAGTGCTGGTGGCCGTGCTGGAAAAAGCCGGCCTCTCCACCGGAATCGATCTATTTAAAATCATGGAGGCGGCCGAATTTGTGCTGGCGCCAATAATGCCGCGGCAACCCGTGATTGACCGGGATGCCCTGATCATTGGCTATGCCGGTGTGTACTCCACCTTCCTGCTCCACGCCAAGCGTATTAGCCAACAACTGGGCATTGATCCGGCAAAGGTGCTCATGGAACTGGGACGCCGCCAGGCAGTGGCCGGCCAGGAAGACTGGATCTGGCGGGTCGCTGCAGAACTGGCCGCCCAGGAAGAAGCCCTGTAAAGCGAGCATGCGAGTCTGCTACGACACGCCCGCCCAGTGGCCCCTGCGTCTGGATGCTTCTGTGCTGACAATCGGGGCCTTTGATGGGGTCCACCGGGGCCATCAGGCGCTGCTGCGTCAGGCGCAACGCCGCGCCTGGCATCATGGCGTGCCCTTTGTCATCCTGACCTTTGATCCACCGCCTCGCACCCTGTTTGAAGGGGCCCGCCTGCTCACACCGCTGCCGGAAAAGCTGCGACGTCTTTCGGCGTTCGGTCCGGACTATGTCGTCGTTGCCGTATTTGACAGGGCTTATGCCGCATTGAGCGCCTATGAGTTCATTAAGCGGATCAGTTGGATTAATCCTGTAGAAATATGGGTAGGAAAAGATTTTAGATTTGGAAGAAAAAGGGAGGGCAATATTGAGCTGCTTTCCAGATATTTTAACGTCCAGGAATTTTTGAAGGTGCGCGATCACACGGGCCAGATTATTTCTTCCAGTCGTATTCGATCGCTTTTGCGCCAGCAGCAGGTGGAGCAAGCGCATGCCCTCATGGGATGGTACCTCTGAGAACAAACGTAAACCACTATGGAAGCGACGCTTAAAGAAATAGATGCACGTTTTTTCCGGAAAGGGATGTCGCTTTTCCCCACAGGCGTAACTGTCGTGCTTACGCAGACGCCTCAGGGAGTCCATGGGATTACAGTGAATTCATTCATTTCTGTTTCTTTAGATCCACTTCTGATTTTAGTGTCAATAGATAAGCATACTAAAATGTACAAATATATATGTAACAGTGATAAAT
This sequence comes from Rhodothermus sp., assembly GCA_026989375.1. GTDB lineage: Bacteria > Bacteroidota > Rhodothermia > Rhodothermales > Rhodothermaceae > Rhodothermus. The sequence goes on along the minus strand of JALSJJ010000238.1, from coordinate 617 downwards.
ATAGCGTCAATATATTGTCTGCAAAGCAGGAAGCGTTGTGCTGGCATTTTGCGGGAAAAAAAGAAGGCGATGTGGAAATTCTCTTTGAGGAGAAGGCGGCCGCACCGGTGTTGCACCAGGCCCTCGTTCGCATCGTGGCCGACATCGTCGATCGGCACGAGGCCGGGGATCATGTGCTGGTAATTGGCTCGGTGGTGTATATGGACTACCACGAAGAGCAGGAGCCGCTGGTCTTCTGCAAGGGGAAACTGGGACGCCTGGTGTTGGAATCCTGAAGGCTGATGCTGGCGGCGGCAACCATTGAAGCGCTGGCGCGCCGCTTATATGAAGCGGAGCAGGAGCGGCGTCCTATCCGACCGCTTACGCAACAGTATGCCCTGACGCTGGAGGAAGCCTATCGGGTGCAGCAGGTCCGGGTGGCCCTGCAAAAAGGGTCGCCCATAGGATATAAACTGGGCTTCACCAGTGCGGCCATGCGCACGCAACTGGGCATCGACCGCCCCAATTATGGGGTTCTGCTGGACAGCATGTTGCTGACGCGGCCACAGCTTGACTGCAGCGCGCTCATTCACCCGCGCATTGAGCCCGAAGTTGCGCTCTATGTGGGGCGCTCGCTG
>JALSJJ010000237.1 GCA_026989375.1 Rhodothermus sp. | reverse complement strand
CCCGGTCAAACGCGTGCCAGAGGTAGTGCGCGTCTTTCATCGGTTGCGTCAGGAAGGCCTGGCGGTCAAATTGCTGCTGGTGGGCGACGGCCCCGACCGCGTCCCGACTGAGCATCTGGCCCGCGAGCTGGACGTCTACGACGACATTCGCTTTCTGGGAAAGCAGGACCCTGTCGAAGAAATCCTGTCCATTGCCGACGTTTTTCTGATGCCCAGCGGCTCAGAAACGTTTGGCCTGGCCGCACTTGAAGCCATGGCCTGTGGCGTGCCCGTCGTGGCCAGCAACATCGGTGGCCTTCCCGAGCTGATCATCGATGGTGAGACGGGGTTTCTATGTCCGCTGGGTGACCTGGACACCTTCACGGAACGCACTTACCGCCTCCTGACCGACGAGGCGCTCTGGGAGGGCATGAGCCAGGCGGCACGCCAACGCGCCGTGGAACATTTCGACACCGAGCGCATCGTTCCCCGCTACGAAGCTTATTACGAGCAGGTGCTGGCCCAGGCCATCCCACGCATGATCTGACCGTTATGACGCATTTGATCAGTCGCAAAAAACCCATCTATCCAATCAGCGACTTTCTGCGCTCTTACCTGGAACGCTACGGTCGCATCTATGAGGGAGGCATCCGCTACGACGACCTGCTCCGCTACAACAATGCAATCCCTTTTTATGATGAACAGGGCCGTGACACCCTCTGGTCCACCGTCTTTTATCCAGAACTCGAACAACGCGAAATCCACGACCGTCTGCGGCTTACGTACGCCCTGCTGAAGGCCGACGGAGATCTTTCCATTGCCGACCATCTCTACATCGACCGCATCGATCTGTGCCTCTATGGAAACACATCACCGTTTCGCGTACGGATCGTCAATGCACTCAATGACAACTTCGACTACTTTTACGTCAAGCGCGTCGATGCCAACCGCATCTATGGCCTTGAACTGGAACACATTCTGTCCCCTAACCGCATCAACTACTTTGTCTGGGGCGACACGATCATTGAAGAGCACATCATCGGCATCCCTGGCGATGACTTTTTAAAAGACCACATGCCCACCAACCGCTTCGATGAGGTTCGCCTGGCCAAGGAGTTTGTCAAATTCAACGAACGCTGTTTCGTACGTCTGCTGGGCGACATGCATGCCGGCAACTTCGTCATCGATGGCACGCCGGATCTCGAAAAATGGCACTATCGCATCCGTCCGATCGACTTTGACCAGCAGAGCCATCACTGGCGCAAGGAAGTCTATCTGCCAGAATGTTTTCCACAGAATGGCCCCTTCGTGGAACTGGTGGCCGAGTATCTGCCCGAAGAAACCATCATCCAGTATCAGAAGGAAGAGCGGGCACTGATTGCCAATCGCATGCGCGTTTCACACGGGCGCTTTCAGGCCCTCATGGAAGTGATGCAGGAAGACCTGATTGCGCCCGAAGAGAATGTGCGTCGGCTGGGAGCTCAACTGGCCGAGCATTACGGAGACGCCCGCTTTGAGCGCTGCCTGACAATGGGAGAGCTGGTGTGGTGCTCCACGCAAATTGTGCTGGAGCGCAGCCGTCCGGCTGCGGTAGCTTTCTACCTGCGTGCCGTCATGGGCAATCCGTGAGCTACAGCGGAAAGGCGCCGGTGAGAAACGGATTGTGCTGACGCTCCCGACCGATAGTGGTTTCGGGACCATGTCCGGGATAGACACGTGTGTCGTCGCCCAGCGGAATGAGTTTCTGAAAGATCGACTGCATAAGCACAGGCAGGCTCCCTCCGGGCAGATCGGTCCGCCCGATTGATCCCTGAAAGAGCACGTCGCCTACGATTACCAGTCGGTGCTGCGCATCATAGAAGCTGATCGACCCCGGTGAATGACCCGGCGTGTGCAGCACCTTCCAAGTGGTTTGTCCAAACGTGATGGTATCGCCCTCGTCCAGAAAACCTTCAGGGGGCGGAGGAGGCTCGACCGGCACACCAAAGAATTGCCCCTGCACTTCTGCCTGCTCCAGGAAAGGTGCATCGGCTCGATGCATCCAGAATCCCTTTCCGGCATACTCGCTGAAAAATCGGCATCCGAAGATATGATCAATATGGCCATGCGTCAACAGCAGGTGACGCAGTCGGAGCCCATTGCGCTCCAGATACTCCACCACGGCCTGCTGCTCGGCCCGGGTGTGACAGGACGGATCGACCAGCACGGCTTCGTTTCCATCGTGGCAAATGTAGCAATTCGTCTGAAACGGATTGAAGGTAAATCGATGAATCGTCATGGTAGGCCGCCCGTCGGTTTGGGGCAAACTTATCACGCAGCCCCGTGCTTTTAAAAGTCCTGATCGGTTTTTCACGTACCGGCTTGGACGGATGGAACATCTCCCGCAAGTTTCCGTGCTGCTTAGGCCACTGGCCGAAAGGAAACCTGTGAAGTCATACGTATGGGGCGTTTTGCGCTGTTTTCGGTCGGACTCGCGTTGCTGACGCTGGCCATTGATGGATACGTGTACGTTAACTGGCGCCGTTTTGCCAGGTCCCGACCGACGGTGCGTTGGACGCTCGCTGTCTATCGGGTGCTGCTATGGATCATGCCGCTGGCTCTGCCGGGCTATTTTCTGGTGTTTCGCTGGTGGGAAGTAGAGCCCAAGCTGGCCCGGGCCTTGTTCTTTGGAGGCTGGGCTCTCTACTATGTGCCCAAAATCCCCATCGCGCTGGTCCTGTTGATCAAAGACGGTACGCGCCTGATCACTCAGCTGCTGGCCCATCTGCGTCCGAGGTCGCCTGCACCTTCCACAACCGAATCGGGTACCACTCGCCGCATGAGTCGTGCTGAATTCATTCAGAAGCTGGGATGGTCGGCCGCTGCGCTGCCTTTTCTGACCGTCGGACAGGGCTTGCTGCGTACGCTTTACGACTTTACCGTGTACCGCGTAACGATCCCCATTCCCCATCTACCCCGAGCGCTTGACGGGCTGACCATCGGTCAGCTCTCCGACCTGCATGCCGGTTCGTTCCTGGACGAGCGACCGGTCCACGAAGCCGTCGAACTTCTGCTGGCGCTTAAGCCCGACCTGATCGTCATCACCGGCGACTACGTCAATCACGATGCCGACGAACTGCCCCTCATTCTGCCCGCGCTGCGCAAACTGAAGGCCGAGCTGGGCGTCTGGGGCTGCCTGGGCAATCACGACCACTACGCCCACACTCCCGACGTCGTACGACGACTACACGAGCAGACCCCACTGCGTCTGCTGATCAACGCCCACCACACCTTCCGCATCGATGGGGCTCGGCTGCACCTGATCGGTACTGATAACACAGGATTCCGACAGCGCTTTGCCGATCTGCCCGGCGCCTTGAAGGGGCTGGAACCTGATCCGCACGGCGAAGAACTTCGGCTACTGCTGGCCCACGATCCTTCATTCTGGGATCTGGAAGTACGCCCCGGTTATCCCGACATTGACCTGATGCTCTGTGGCCATACCCATGGCGGACAGATCGGCATCGAGCTGGGCCCCCTCCGCTGGGGGTTGGCCCGTATCGTCTATGAGCGCTGGGCCGGCCTCTATGTGGAACCTGCTCCATCACCGCGTGGCCGTCAGTACCTTTACGTCAACCGGGGCGTGGGGACGATCGGCCCACCACTTCGGCTGGGCATTCGTCCAGAAATTACCCTGATTACGCTACGTCGCGCTTGAAGCCCCACCATGAAGCATCTCCATCGCATGACGCTCAGCATGCTCCCCGGCCCGTTTATAGGCTGGTTTGGCACGCTCATGTTTTTGCTCGTCATGCAGTTTCTGATCAAGTATCTGCCGGATCTGGTCGGCAAAGGACTCCCGCTCGGTATTATCCTGGAGCTTATCAGCTATAACCTCGCCTACATGGTGGTGCTGGCCGTGCCCATGGCCACGCTGATAGCCATGATCATGGCATTCGGGCGGCTGGCCGAATCGAATGCCTATCAGGTGATCAAAAGCGCGGGGATCTCACTACCTCAGCTAACCTGGCCGCTCCTGATCGTAGGCCTGCTGCTGACAGGTGGCATGATGTATTTCAACAACCTGATCCTGCCCGAAGCCAATCATCGCGCCCGTAACCTGTGGATCGATATTCAGCGAAAAAAACCCGGCTTTCAGCTACAACCCGGCGTGTTTTACGACGGCATCGAAGGCTACAGCATCCTGGTGCAGCATCGCGATGCAGAGACTGACTCCCTACATGATATCACCATCTATGACTACCGGCGCAGTGGCGAACATGCAGTCCTGAAAGCCCAGCGGGGGCTACTGCAACCTATCGCTGGCGGACGTTTCATTGATTTAATTCTGGAAAATGGGGAGTTTCACCGGCTGCGTCGCCTTGAAGGGCAGGAACGTTACGAACGGCTGATATTCGCGCGGTATCGATTACGGCTCGATCTGTCGGACTTCGTGTTCACTCGTAGCCAGGAAGAAGGCTACCGTACCGATCGTACCACTCCAACACCTCAGATGCTGGCGCTGGTCGACTCCATGGAGGCCGAAATCCGGCAAAACCGCGTGCGTGTGCGTCAGCTTCTGATGCGCCTCCTGGGGGATGTGGCCGACGCAAACCCTTCACCTGAGGAGCAGCTTCCCCAGATCCATGGCGACACGCTACGTCCACCTGCGCGCCTGGCGGTTCGCGGCCGTCCGGAATGGACTACGTTGTACGATCTGGCCCTCCAGCAGGCCCGTCGGCTCCAGACCGAAGTCGAAGACCTGCAACGGTCAATCCATTGGACTGAACAACGAGCCGATCGCTACCGCGTCGAAATCCACAAGAAGTTTTCCATTGCCGTTGCCTGCCTGATTTTTGTGTTGATCGGAATGCCGCTGGGACTGAGCGTGCGCCGAGGGGGGCTGGGACTGGCTGGCGGGCTGGCTCTGGGGATTTTTCTGTTTTACTGGGTGACCCTTGTCCAAGGCGAGAAACTGGCCGACCGTGGCTATCTGGCTCCATGGGTCGGTATGTGGCTACCTAACCTGGTTATGGGCCTGCTCGGAGTGGTGTTGATCCTATACGTCTCGCTCGACCTGCGCGTCACGCGCCCGCTGGAATGGCTAACCCGACAACTGCATGTGCTACGCTATGCTGTATCTCGTACCCACGCCCATCGGTAATCTGGAGGACCTCACGTTGCGCGCCCTGCGCGTTCTGCGCGAGGTGGACCTGATCGCCTGCGAAGACACCCGTACCTCGGCCAAGCTGCTGCAGCACTACGGCATTACAACCCCCACGACCAGTTACCATGCACACAATGAAGCCCGCAAGGCAGCGCAGCTTGTCGCCCGCCTGGAAGCTGGCGCACGAATCGCTCTGATTACCGATGCCGGCATGCCTGGTATCAGCGACCCCGGCTTCTACCTGGTGCGGGCGTGTCTGCACCGACATATTCCGGTCGTAGCGCTGCCAGGTCCGACCGCCTTCATACCGGCCCTGGCCGCCAGTGGACTTCCTGCCGATCGGTTTGTGTTCGAGGGGTTTCTACCGTCCAAAAAGGGACGCCGGAAGCGGCTGGCCGAGCTGGCGGCCGAGCCTCGCACCATCGTACTGTACGAGGCCCCCCACCGGTTGGTCCGCACGCTCGACGAGCTGGCGCAGGCGTTGGGAGACGATCGGCCGGCTGTTGTAGCCCGCGAGCTGACCAAGGTGTTTGAAACGTTCGCGCGCGGCACGCTGCGTACACTTCACGCGTACTATGCAGCACAGCCGCGCATTCGAGGTGAGATCGTGCTCATCGTGGCCGGTACTTCTTACCGGCCTGATCCCAACTGGCCCCGTGATCAGGCGGTTATCGTTTCGTCCTACGCTTCAGAAGAAACCTCGTGAGCATGCCCGCACCGCTTACACTCGACGGCAGCCGGCATTCCGGAAGCGGGACGCTGGTACGGCAGGCTGTAGCCCTGGCGGCCTTGCTGGGTCGCCCCCTGCGTCTCTACAACGTACGGGCACGCCGGCGACCACCGGGCCTTCGTCCTCAGCACCTGAAAGCCGTTGAGGCCGTCGCCGAGCTGGTTGATGCTCGGTTGGAAGGTGCCGAGGTCGGTAGCCAGCGCCTGACGTTTGTGCCCCGCACGCAACCCCGCGGTGGCCTGTACCAGTGGGACATTGGCACAGCCGGCTCGGCCACATTGCTGGTGCAAACGGTCTTGCCTGTGCTGGCTTTTGCCGATAGCCCAACCCGAGCCATTATCCGTGGTGGGTTATTTCAGGATTTTGCGCCAACCTATTTTCATCTGCGCTATGCCCTGCTGCCGCTGTTGCATCGAATGGGGCTGAAAGCGCACCTGGAGATGCGGCGGCCGGGTTACGTGCCTCGCGGTGGAGGCGAGCTTCTCTTAGAAGTAATCCCGCTTCGTACCCCGTTGCAGCCGTTACGCCTGGAGCAACAAGGACGTCCAGTGCAAATCTTCGGGTTCGCGCTGGCCTCCCACCTGAAGCAACGCCGGGTAGCCCGACGCCTGGCCAACCGCTGCCGTCAGCGCTTGATCGAAGCCGGGCTTCCGGAGCCACATATTGAAACGATTAATGACACCCTTGCCTCTCAGCCAGGGGCTGCGCTGGCTGTCTTTGTCGAAACCGACACAGGCGCATTGCTGGGAGCTGATCAGGCCGGTGCCCCCGGACGCCCCTCCGAAGCAATCGCCGATAACGTGGCCCGTATGCTGCTTGAAGACCTGCAAAGCGGCGCCACTGTCGATCGCCATCTGGCCGATCAACTGCTGCCCTACGTCGCACTGGCCGAGAGTACCTCAATGTATCGCGTCCCTGCAATCACCGACCATATGGCTTCAAGCTGCTGGCTGGTGGAGCAGTTTCTGGGGGTGGTCGTGACGCTTCAGGAACGCACGCTGCGGGTTGAAGGCACTGCACGACGACTGCCCGTTGATTGGTCCACCTCACTGCCGGCTCCCTGAGCATCTGCCTCATGCCGGATCGATCAGCGCCGTGACCTTGAAGGGCAACCCGCCATGCAGGCCGGCGTTAGAAAGGCGTTTTTCCGGGAAAGTTTAATCCTTACCCCGATGCGTCGCACGTTAATTGAGCGTCTGGTAGCTACCGCCGTTTTTCTGTACGCGCTGATTCTTTATGGCCTGACCATTGCGCCAACGGTTTCCTTCTGGGACTCGGGCGAATTTATTGCGAGCGTCTTCGGCCTGGAGGTCATGCATCCACCCGGGGCCCCGTTTTACATGCTGGTAGCCCGGCTTTTCTCGATGCTGGCTCCCTCGCGCGAGCTGGTCGCGCTGGCTGTCAACTGGGTCTCGGCCCTCTCCAGCGCCTTTACCGTGCTGCTGACGTTCCTGATTATCGTCCGCCTGATTCGCCACTGGCAACCGCCAGCCGAACAGCGGTCGTGGACAGACGATTTCGTTGCACTGACGGGTGGTGTGGTCGGTGCCTGCACATTTGCTGTAACTGACTCATTCTGGTTCAATGCCGTCGAAGCCGAAGTTTACGCCATGTCCATGCTTTTTACCGCACTGGTCGTCTGGCTGAGCTTGCGGTGGAGCGAACAGGCAGCGGCCGAAGTCGCTACCTTGCGGCGCGGCGGCACACTCTCCGGCCTGGCGGCTAACCGCTACCTGGTGCTCATCGCTTACCTGTTTGGACTGGCCATCGGGGTGCACCTGCTCAGCCTGTTGGCTCTGTTTTTCGTGGCGCTCCTGGTCTTTTTTACAGAATTTGACCGACCTGAATGGACCCCCACCCAACGCGGGCTACGCATTGCAGGCGCCCTGGCCACCTCTGCACTTATCTTTCTGATCATCTATCCGGGCATCATCCAGGAACTACCCGACTGGGCAGGCAAAAGTGGCGATCCGCTCCTGTTCGGGCTGACGGTGTTGGTCCTGGTAGTCGCTGGGGTTTACTATACCCATCGGCAGCAAAAGCCAGCGGCCAATCTGGCCATGCTCTTCCTGGCCATGATCCTGCTGGGCTATTCGAGCTATGCGCTCATCATTATCCGCAGCAGTGTCGATCCGCCCATCGACTTGAACGACCCCGAAACCCCCCAAACTTTTGTCTCTTATCTGAAGCGTGAACAGTACGGTGAGACCCCGCTGCTGCGCGGGGCCACCTACAACAACCGGACAGGACAGATCGACCAGACGCGTCAGGTGCTCTTTCCTCGTCGCTGGTCACCGGACCCTAACCACCTGCGCGTCTATGCCCAGTATGACTCGGATCTGGACTTCTTTTTGCGTTACCAGCTCGGCCACATGTACATACGTTACTTCCTGTGGAACTTTGTTGGCAAGGCCAGCGACGTGCAGGATGCCCCGGCTATCACGGGCTTTCTACCCGGCGAAAAAGACCTGTATTTCTTCCAGACGCCCAGTGAACGTGCTGCCCGCAATGTCTACTACGCCCTGCCGCTCCTGCTGGGCCTGCTGGGCCTGCTTTTTCACTTCAACCATGACTGGCGGCGGGCCTTCAGCGTGCTCATTCTGTTTCTGGTAACCGGGGTGGGAATTATCATTTATCTGAACCAGACGCCCCTGCAACCTCGCGAACGTGACTACTCCTACGTGGGCAGTTTCTTTGCTTTCAGCCTGTGGGTAGGTATTGGAGCGGCAGGTCTGCTGGAAATCGTCCGCGACCGTCTGAAAGATCGCGCAGCCACCTTGCAACGTGCTTTGCTCTGGGGAACCGCTGTGGTGATCTTTGCGGCCGTGCCACTGCACATGGTATTACAGAATTACGATGATCACGATCGCTCCGGTCGCTATGTGGCTCGCGACTACGCCTGGAATCTGCTGATGAGCCTTGACGATAACGCCATTGTCTTTACCAACGGCGACAACGATACCTATCCCCTCTGGTATCTGCAGGAAGTAGAAGGCGTGCGTCAGGACGTCCGCGTAGCCAACCTGTCGCTCTTGAACACCTCGTGGTATATCAAACAGCTCAAGCATCAGTGGGCTCGTAAGTCGGCACCGCTGCCCATCTCGTTGAGCGATGCTGAAATTGACCGTCTCAGCGTGGTCGCCTGGGAGCCGCGCGAGCTTGAGCTGCCGGTTCGGCTCAATCCTGCCACCGACTACGAGCGGCTGGGCATTGCTCCAGAAGACAGCAGCCGCGTTATGCGGCCAATGCGCTGGCGCCTGGAAGGTCGGCCTTACACCCGCGATTTGCACCTGCTTTATGCGGCCGACATTGCCGTACTCGATATGCTGCGAACCAATGCCGAGCGCAACTGGGAGCGCCCTATCTATTTTGCTGTTACGGTCAGTCCGGATGGTCAGCTCAACCTGCAAAACTTCTTCCAGCTCGAAGGCCAGGCCTACCGGGTAGTCCCTATTCGGCACAACGTAACACTTGGACGGGTCGTGCCCTCAATTACGCTGGAACGGCTCCGGAACTTCCGATTCACCAACTTAGACAACCCGGACGTATACTTTGACGAAAACATCCGTCGTATGGTAGACAACTACCGGAGCATCTATGCACATATCGCCACACAGTTGGCCGAGCAAGGGATGGCCAGCGAAGGCGAGGCCCTGCTCGATACGCTGATGGTCCGAATACCCCTGGAGACCATCCCGGCTGACCTGCGTTCGTACTACTTCCTGACCCAGGCCTATCAGCAGGTAGGCGCTCTGGAAAAAGCCGTAGCAATCTGGAAAAAAGCAGAACCGCTTGTGCTCTTTACCCTGCGTACGGCTCGCTCCCAGCGGGAAGCTGATCTGGCTGCTCAATTCGTACGGATCATTCGCTTCACCTATATGATGGCCGGCGACTACGACGCGGCGGCAGCCTTCAGCAATCGGCTGGCTGAAGTGCTGGGAGACGACAGCTTTCGCAAGACCCCAGAAGAGCTCCGCCAGGAAATGCAGCAGTTCCTGGGTGCCCCGGACGACACCACTACGAACCCGTAGCCGTCAGCGCAGCCCCACCGTTTGTAGATAGTGATCTTCACGTTGATGCATACGCGCCCGGGCTTCGGGCGTCGCATCGTCGTAGCCGATCAGGTGTAGTAGCCCATGCACCACGTAGCGGCAGGCTTCCTGGGTAAACGTGGCCCCGAACTCGGCATGTCGCTCGGCTGCCGTGTCCAGGTCAACGTAAATCTCGCCCTCTACCACCCCGGGCTCTTCGGACAGGGGAAAAGAAAGAACATCGGTATCGTAGTCGTGTCCCAGGTAAACCCGATTAAGGGCACGCACCGTGGCGTGATCGGCCAGCACCAGACTCAGATAGCGCAGATGTGCCTGCTCACCGTCCAGTACTACCTGTACCAACCGTCGAAGCAGTGCATTAGGTAACCGCCGCGATGGATGTACCTGCATGATCTCCAGCGCCTCTGTCTCGGCGGCCTTCATAAGGCGTTGTCGTTCAGATCGTTAAAAAGGGTCTCGCTCATCGAAAGGGCTACGCTGCTCATGACCATTTCGGGCGGCAGTTGCATAAAATCAGCCGAAAGCAACCGTTCATGCACATTGGCATAAAGCGAGCAACCCACTTCACGTTCGACCACCAGGCCACTGACGCACCCCTGCTGTCGTCCAAAAAAGATCACCTCCCCCAGCTCCCGACTGGCCAGATAGCCTGTACAACCCTGAAGTTGTAGAAACGAGCTGGGCGTATAAACTGAAACCAGATTAGACGGCATCACCTCCTGCAGCGCAGCGGGCAACGCCAGTTTCCACTGGATTTCAAGCGTCAGTCGTCTTCCACTCTCCGGATCAGATAAGGCAAACCGCGCTGTCGTCCCTTCAATGTGTGGCGTTCCCCCTAACGCCTCAGCGATCCGCTGAATATCCTCGTCGGTAAATGTAAAACCCATAGGTCTTCTGCCATCTTGCAGCCCAGAGCTGCTGCAAGATAGCGGCATACCGGACGAAAAACAATGCCCCTACCTCTTTTCAGGAACGATCTACCGCATGAGGGTGGGAGTGCTGCGAACCTGAGGCACGTTCACCGGAAGCTGCCTTCCGCCTCACTTCGTTGAGCGGAACGACATTGCGAGCATGCAGTCCTTTCGGCCCCTCATGCAACTCAAACTCAACCACCTGGCCGGTTCGGAGCGTTTTAAACCGCCGCTCGCTGATGATCTGTGAGTAGTGAACGAAAATGTCGGCTCCTCCGTCCGGATGCACGATGAAACCGTATCCTTTCTTTGCGTCAAACCACTTAACGACGCCACGACGTGCTGCCATGGGAGGCCTCCTCAATGCTACGCCCAACGTAATGCTCCATCAAAAGCTTGGCCTCCCCGTCTCTCGACAGCCGAGATGCCCGGGGACTACAGGCACAAGTCACTGCTTACCAATAAGATAGTCGCCTCCTCCTCGGTTGTCAATCTTTACTTATTCTACACAGAATGTCTTACGCAAGCAATGGGCGTCGCAACTTTGCGTGAAAAGCGCAGCGGGTCACGGTCTTTTGGCGTCAGCAGATCTACGCTATCTTGCGCAGATACTCCACTACCGCCCGCACATGATCAGCCCGTAACATGATATAGAAATGGATGCAGGGCACGCCCGCTTCCAATAGCTCTTCGGCCTGCCGGCGTGCCCAGGCTATTCCGATTTCAGGGACATGCTCCGGCCGCGCGGCCTCCACCTCAGCCGCAAGCGCCTCTGGAATCTCTACATGAAACCGACTGGGCAAAAGCTGAAGGTGGCGTTTGCTGGTCAGAATTTTCAACCCAGGAATGATGGGCACATTAATGCCCATCTCCCGACACCGCTTGACAAACCGAAAATAGTGTCGGTTGTCAAAAAACATCTGCGTGGTCACATAGTGGGCTCCTGCTTCAATCTTACGCTTAAGGTTTAAAATATCCCAGGTCAGGTTGGGCGCTTCAAAGTGCTTTTCGGGATAGCCCGCCACGCCAATGCAGAAGTCAGTAGGGACAGCATCCTCAAGCGGTTCCAGATAAATGCCGCGGTTCATGTTGGCTATCTGTTGTACCAGATCAACGGCGTACTCGTTGACCGTCCGATCTGGTGGAATGGGCTTTCGGTAGTTGGGCGAGTCGCCCTGCAGCGCCATGACGTTCTGGATACCCAAGTAATGCAGCTCGATCAGCGCATCTTCGGTTTCCTCTCGCGTAAACCCCCGGCAGAGCAAATGCGGTACGGTTTCAACGCCGAAGCGACTCTTGATGGCTGCACAGATGCCAATCGTTCCCGGACGCTTACGCTTGACCCGAGGGCGCAATGTGCCGTCCGGCAGCTGCTCGTATTCAACTTCGGCAGCATGACTGGTCACATCAATAAACGGGGGATCGAACGGTATTAACGCTTCGACTACGGCCAGCACCTCCTCCAGCGAGCCCCCTCGGCGCGGTGGAATGATTTCATAGGAAATCAGTGGTCCAGTCGCCTGCTCCAGAATTTCGATCACTTTCATAGGCAAACGGCCGGGCTCTACAAACGTCGCTTTCTACCGCGCTCGCCCCTTCAGGATTCAAGGAAGCGTCTAATGAAATCCAGACTTCAATTTCGGCGAAGCCAGAGGTCATCTACCCAGGTCTCCGGCAATCCGTCGGACTGGCCCGCCTCAAAGTGATACGAAGCCTGGTGGTCATGCTGCAGGCTCCCGGCCCGTAGCGCCTCCGCATGGATCGGTGCCCGATGACGCGGACGCATCGTCCACCCCCGCAGGGAAAACTCCCGGTCAAATGGTAACGGTCGCTCCGGAAAAAGAATCCGTCCGGCCGTCACCAGAGCCCATACCAGCATCAAAAAGAGGACGGGCCCAAAGACTAATACCGGAAGTAGCGTCATGGCATGCTTGCGCTTATTCTCGTATAGACACGCCCCTACCTCCAGCCGGGATCCATGGCGACAGGACGCAGAAGAAGATGGCCTTCAGGTAAGGGTCGTTTACAAGCAAAGGCGTCGGTTGCAGATCCGACGCCTTTGCTTCTTGCGCAACAGAAGCCATCTTCAGGGGCTACCCGATGGCGCCTCTACCTGCTCTATCTGTGGCCCTCGAATCGGCTGCGCATCCAGGTTGCCAATGTCACCCCGATAGAGCATATCCAGTAACGTGAAGGTCAGGAAGACCCCCACCATCAACAGTCCGATGATAAAGGCCAGCGCATTGATAGGCCGGTCGTACTTAAGCCCCATAAAAAACAGCACGACCAGCGTGGCCTTGATCACAGCGATTCCAATAGCCAGCGGCACATGCATAAAATTGAACGCGCCCAGATCCGCCTGACCGGTCAACGCTGTGATAATCGTCAGCGCCACCAGTGCCAGAAACACTTTAAGCAGTAGCGGTCGGGGTATAATGTGGTGTGTTGCGTGCGCCATGATGCTGCCTCCATCCGCATCAGTGAATCAGGTACAGCAAGGGGAACAGGAAAATCCAGATAATATCTACCAGGTGCCAGTACAGGGCCGAAATTTCCACTGGTGTATAGTATTCGGGGCTGAAGTGCCCGCGTTGCGCCCGCATAGCTATCCAGGCCAGGATCCCCATCCCCACCAGCACGTGCAGGCCATGGATACCCGTCATTACAAAATAGATGCTGAAGAATTGCCCCACATAGGGAATCTGGAGCCCTTCATAAGCATAATTCCCGCCGGGGAAAATGTGGTGGTGAAATTTCTCCGAGTACTCGAAGTACTTCACCACCATGAATACCCCAGCCAGCACCACTGTTAGCCATAGGTTGCGAACCAGGCGTTTCTGATCGCCCAGTTGCGCGTAATGCACGGCCAGGGCGACTGTGTAGGAAGAGGCCAGTAGCACCAGCGTATTCAGACCACCCAGCCGCCAGTCGAGCAGCTTGCTGGCCGCCTGAAACACTTCCGGATGCCAGACGCGATAGATCGCATAGGCCACGAACATGCCACTAAACAACAGAATTTCCGTGGCCAGAAAGATCCACATGCCGAGCTTGGCCGCATCAAACTGTTGCTCGGCCGACACAAAATGGTGTTGCAGATATGGCGGATGGTGCACGTGGGCTTCCGCCTGACCGGGTACAGCTTCCGAAGCTCCTGCCATTGTAATCTCCTGCGTTGGTCAGTCGTACACTCCGTTCAGCGCGTCGATTCAGGTTGCGGGGCCTGTCCCTGTGCCGGGGTTACAGCAGCTTCCTGGCCCTGATGACCATTGCCAAAGATCTCTTCGGCCAGATGGTAGTCGTAGGGACCGCGCGTGACCACAGGAATCCGCTCGAAGTTATGCGGCGACGGGATACGTCCCGTATGCGTCCATTCCAGCGTACCGGCACCCCACGGATTGGCCGGCGCTGGCTGTCCCTTAACCAAGGAATGGAGCAGGTAAGCAGCAACCAGCAGCAATCCAGCTCCCAGTATCCAGGAACCCACTGTCGACAGCTGGTGCAGCAGGGTGAACTCCGGCACGTAGTCGAAGTAGCGACGCGGCATGCCCTGCGTTCCCAAGATGAACTGTGGGAAGAACGTCACATTGAAGCCCACAAAAATCAGCAACGCCGCCAGTTGCGCCAGCTTCTCGTTATAAAGCCGCCCGAACATCTTGGGCCACCAGTAGTGCAGCCCGCCCAGAAATGCCAGCAAGCCACCACTGACCATTACGTAGTGGAAGTGGGCTACCACGAAGTAGGTATCATGCAGCGGCACGTCCAGGCCCAGCGTCCCCAGGGCAATGCCCGTAAAGCCTCCGATCGGGAAGACAAACAGAAAGGCCAGCGCGTAGAGCAAGGGCGTACGGAGCCAGATCGATCCCCGGTAGAGGGAAGCAATCCAGTTGAGCACCTTCACGCCCGTCGGCACACCGATCAGAAAGGTCAGTAGCGAAAAGATGGTCGAAGCCGTAGCCGACTGGCCTGCCACGTACATGTGGTGCCCCCACACGAGAAAGCCCAGAAAGGCAATGGCTACCGACGAAAGCGCCACAAACTTGTACCCGAAAATACCTTTCCGCGAAAACGTACCGACAAGCTCTGAAATAATTCCGAAGGCCGGCAGAATCATGATGTAGACGGCTGGGTGCGAGTAGAACCAGAAGAAGTGCTGGAACAGCACCGGGTCGCCTCCCAGAGCCGGGTCAAAGATGCCGATCTTCAGAATACGCTCCAGCGCCAGCAACAGCAGCGTGATGCCCAGCACGGGTGTGGCCAGAATCTGCACAATGCTCGTGGCATAAAGCCCCCACACAAAGAGCGGGAGCCGGCTCCAGGTCATACCAGGCGCCCGCATCTTGTGTACGGTCACAATGAAGTTGAGTCCCGTCAGAATAGACGAAAAGCCCAGGATAAACGCGCCCAGCACCACCCAGGTCACCCCTGAGCTGGTCATCGTCGAGTAAGGCGTATAGAAGGTCCAGCCCGTGTCCAGCCCGCTGGTCACAATTCCTACCAGCATCGTAAGCGCCCCCAGCCAGAAAATGTACCAGCTGGCCAGGTTCAGCCGGGGAAAGGCCACGTCCTTGGCACCGATCATGATCGGCAGGGCAAAGTTGCCCAGCACGGCCGGAACAGCCGGAATCAGAAACAGAAAGATCATGATCGCGCCATGAAGCGTGAAGATGTGATTGTAGGTCTCGGCGCTCATGATCGTCTGCCCTGGCTGGAGCAACTCCCACCGGATCAGCAGGGCCAGGATACCCCCCACAATGAAGAAGAAAACCACCGAGACCAGGTAAAGCAGGCCAATTCGCTTATGATCCAGGGTCAACAGCCAGGATTTCAGCCCTCGCTCGTGGTTCAAGTAGTTGATTTCGGGCTGAGCCATCTTGGTGGCGGCAACCGTCTGCGTAGCCATGGCACCCTCCTCAGCATTACTGCTGCTGCTTGATAAACTCAATCAAAGCGGCCACTTCGCGTTCGCTCAGCGACGCGTAGCTGGCCGGCATCACGTTGGGATAGCCCTGCACTACCCGGGCTCCGGGTTGCAGGATGGCTTCCCGAAGATAATTTTCATCCGCCACAGCGGTCGACCCATCTTCAAACGTCCGGGTGGATCCAAAAAGCCCCTTGAAGGTAGGTCCGACCAGGCGCGATCCATCAAGGCTGTGGCAACTAAAGCAGGCCTTATCCCGGTACAGCTTGGCGCCAAGCTCTGCCAGTGGCATGTCTTCCGGTACTCCGGCGTTTTCCAACCACTGCTCGAATTCCTCCCGCGGATGCACGATTACCTTGGCCAGCATGCCAGAGTGCTGCGTGCCACAGTACTCCGCGCAGAAGACCGTGTATTCACCGGGCTTGGTGGCTTCAAACCAGAGCGACGAGTACCGGTCGGGCAGCACGTCCTGCTTGACCCGAAATGCCGGTACGTAGAAGCTGTGAATCACATCGACGCTGGTCATACGTAGCTTCACCGGCTGCCCGGCTGGCACATGCAGCTCGTTGGTTGTCTTAACCCCATTCGGGTACTCAAACTCCCAGTACCACTGGTAGCCATGGACCAGAATCTCGTAGGCATCCGGTGGGGCCGTGTACATCTTGATAAAAACCCGGAAGCCCCAGGTGAAAACGATCAGCACCAGAATCGTAGGCACCACGATCCAGGCCAGCTCAATCGCCTTCTTTTCCTTGACGGGCTCCGGCATCTCGTCAAGCCGACGTCGCCGGTAACGAACGACAAAAAAGGTCATCGCTCCGACGACGCCGATAAACAACAGGGTGCTCACCAGTGCCCAGAAAAGAAACAGGCTATCTACTTCGGGAGCTACCGAAGAAGCAGCCTCCGGTAACCAAGCGGTACTCTGCAGCAAAATCATTGCATACATCGCTTTCGAAACGTTCTCCTCGTTTAGCCAGCCGTCTGGAGCGTTGCCTGCTGGCGGCGACGCTCTCGCCGCCAGAACAGAAACAGGGTGATGCCCAGCACCACCATTGTCACCGCTCCACCCAGCCGCATGATGTTGAACGCGTTCGCTACGTAAGAATTTTCGTTGGGATCGTACTGGAAGCAGTACAGCAGCACCTGATCCAGCACCGTCCCAACCTTGCCTTCCGACGCCTCTACCAGCGCCTTGCGCACATCGCCCGGATCATGCTCCAGGCCGTACAGATAACGCGAGATCTTTCCGTCGCCACTCAGAAAAATTAACGCTGCTGGATGCGCAAACTGTTGTTTTTCCGGCACCCAGCGAAAAGAAAATCCCACGGCATCCGTCAGCGCCCGAATCGTTGTCGAATCACCCGTCAGAAAATGCCAGCCGGCCGCCGCAGCCGGTTTTCCCAGCATCTCCAGGTAGTGGGCCTTTCTTCGACGGACCAGTGCGGGCGTCTCTCGATGGTCAAAGCTGATCGCCAGTACTTCAAACTGCTCGCCCGGGGTCCACGACATCTGCCGAAGCGTTTTTGTCAGTCCGTCCAGCACCAGGTTGCAGAGCATCGGGCAATCGTGGTACACCAGCGTCAGCAATACCGGGCGCCGACCGTCAAAGAACGTCTGCAGGGCTACAGGCCGACCCTCTTCGTCATAAAACGTCAGATCCAGCGGAATGTAGGCCCCGAGCTTCGGCTCGATGCCAACCCCCTCAAAAACAGCCAGTTGCTGCCCACTCCGCTGCGCAAGGGCCGGGAGCGCGAGCAGCATTCCCAGCAACCATATCCTCTTCTGCCAGCGCCACCACATCGACATCATCAAAATGTTCAAGCTCACATGCGCACGCGCAGCCCTGAAGGTTGTGGTAACGTCAAGGTCGAATCTCCTCCGTAAGCTTTTACCACCTCCTCCATGGCCTGCTCAATAGGAATGCGATAAATGCCCCGTTCGGCATCTACCACCCCATAGCCTTCCAATAGTTGCCGCGCATGCGCTTCGGTCTCTTCTTTCAACGGATAGCGAAGCGACGCCGCGGCCGCCTCTGCCATCTTTTGCATCTGCCAGCGCGCCGCCACAATCAGGATCACCACAATAACGACAACAAGCGCTACCGTTCCCCACACCAGCCGGAAAAGGTACGGTGCCTGCACGTTGGCTTCGTCCGGCTGCACGGCTGGAAGCTCCGGCTCGGCCGGTGCAGTCTCGGCGGAAGCCTTCTGGGTCTGTTTCTCCTGCTCGGCCATAACTTCTAAGCAAGTTACAGTATGGTCGAACGCTTTATAAAAAACCTGGTTGTCGCTCTATGCAAAGGCTCTGCAAAAACGTCCTTAATGCAAAGCCAGCGAGCGGGCCAGGTAGGGATCGTTCTGGGGCACCAGGCTATGCCGACTGAGCCGGTAAAACAGCAATCCAACCACCACTCCCAGTAACCCCAGCCAGCAGGTTATGTCCAGCCAGTGGAAGGTCAACTCCTTGTGCAGCACGGGCATGGCTATCCAGAACAGATCGATCCAGTGAATGATGGCAAACCAAATGCCCATGATCCCCACCAGCAGCGGCATGCGTTTGGCCGCCCAGGGTAAAAGTATCAGAAACGGCAACACGAAATGGCCCCAGATCAGCAGCTGACTAATCCCTTCCCAACCATGCTCTAATCGATGACGGTACCAGAGCGTCTCCTCAGGAATGTTTCCATACCAGATCAACATGTACTGGCTGAAGGCGATATAGGCCCAGAAAGCCGTAAAGCCAAACATCAACTTGCCCAGATCCTGGAAATGGGGCGGACGCACCACGCCAGCCAGCGGCCCTCGACGCACCAGCATAACATAGCAGGCGGTGATGAAACCTAATGCGACAAAGAATGCCCCCGCGAAGAAGTACACCCCAAAGATCGTCGAGTACCAGTGGGGATCGAGCGACATCAAGAAATCGTAGCTGGCAAAAGCTACTGTCACGCCGTAGAGCGGCATCCCCCAGGCACTGACTTTCCGCTGCTGCGCCGGGATAGACGGATCCGGGTCCACATCCTGACGCACCGACAGGGTGTAAAGCTTATAGGCCAGCAGCGTCCAGATGAAAAAGTAGAACCCGACGCGCACCAGGAAGAAGGGCACGTTCAAGTATGCCCGCTTCCCGGCCAGAATGGGATCATACTCCGGACTGGCCGGATCGTAGACCTCAGGGTGTGTCCAGTGATACAGATCGTGCAGCCCGAACAGGATCGGGATAAACAGCACAATCAACACCGGGAAAGTCCAGAGGAGGGCTTCAGGCAGCCGGCGTACGGCCACCACCCACTGCGCGCGCGTCAGATGCTGAATCATCACAAAAAACAGAGCTCCCAGCGCCAGCGATAGACAGAAGGTCCACCCTACCAAGTAGGAGAAATAGAACTGAGGCGCATCGATAATCCACCCTACGATGCTGACAATAAGCAGCCCAACGCCAAGAGCCAGCGGAACGGCCCAGATGCGCACATCTTCGGGAAGGCGGTAACGGGGTTCCGCCTGCGCTCGCGTGGGCTGCAGCGGATCCAGTAGCCAGCCCGGAAACGTACTCTTTTTCACTGCTGCCATAAGTCTATGCCCAATGATTAAGCGCCCAAACTACTTTGCTTGAAGTTGTGCGCGGACTGCCTCGGGCACGTCAGCGGCCGTGGCGTTCTGGCTGCGCTGAAGCGCCCGCATGTACGCCACAATGGCCCAGCGGTCAGCTACAGGAATCTGATGACCATACGCGGGCATATTACGCACACCATTAGTGATTACCTCGAAGAGATAGCCATCCGCCACGTTGCGCAGCCGGTCGTCATGGAAGGACGGTGCGGGCGTATAACCATAGTTACCCCGCATGATAATACCCTGGCCATCTCCCGCTTTTCCATGGCAGACGGCGCAGTAGATGTTATAGCGCTCCTGGCCCCGCCGTACCAGCTCGGGCGTGACAGCCAGCGGAATGCGCTCAACGTAGGCCCCATCAGCCGTTTTCCCAAAGTAGAAATGGGTATCTTCCTTCAGCAGCCCCCGAGGCACGGTGCCGGGCACCGGCGGCCGCATGGCCCGGCGATCGGCAAAGAAGGGGTTCAATTCCTGCGCCTCAAATTTCTCCTGGAAGTCCATATTCAGGTTAGGATGCACAGGGGGTTTGCTGGAGATCATCCCCCGGCAACCCGTCAGCAGCAGGCCAAGTAGCAGTCCAGTCCAGATCGTACGCGGCATAACCATTCTGGCTTACATGATTTTTCAGCTCGTAGGCACCGCGGCTTCGCCAGCCGGCACGGGCGCGGGCACTCGTTCCTCCTCTCCGCGATCCTCAATAACTTCGATGTTGTAGCCGCCCAACTGCTCCAGCAACCGACGCGTGGCCTCCTGGTCAAACTTCGGATCACTGGCCGCTATAAACAGGAAGAAACCGTCGTCGGTTACCCGTGCAAAGTTCTTCGAATAAAACAGCGGGTTGTACGGACGCGGTAGTCCGTTAAGGGCCAGCATTGCCGCCACCCCGGCCAGCGCCGAAAACAGAATGGTCAGCTCAAAGATGATGGGCACCGATGGCGGCAGTGCAAAAAAGGGCTTTCCACTGATGTTCAGTGGATAATCGACAGCCCCCATCCACCATTGCATCCACCAGCCCAGTGCAAAGCCAGCAATCGTGCCCGTGAAGAAGGTGATCACGCCCACCTTCGAGTTGCCCAACCCCATCGCCTCGTCCATACCATGAATGGGGAAGGGACTGTGGGCATCAAAATGCCGATAGCCAGCCTTGCGCACCTGCCGGGCCGCATGCAGCAGCGCTGCTGGATCCGAAAACTCGGCCAGCAGGCCATAAACTGCTCCCTCACGGGCCTCATAAATGCCCATGGAAGCTTTCAGCGAGCGAAGCAATTCCTTCAGCATGGCATCTCTCCGTTGCTCAGGACGAGCGTCCCCGGTTTACCTGGACGTCGGCCGGACGGCTGTGACCGTCGCCGTGCATCTCGTAAAAGTGCGGATCGGCCTCGGGCAGTACTCCTTTCACTTCGGCCATAGCCACCATCGGCACAAAGCGCAAGAACAACAGGAACAGCGTGAAAAACAGCCCGAACGAACCGATCAGCGTGAGCACATCCACCCACGTCGGCACGAAGTAATCCCAGCTTGACGGCAGAAAATCTCGATGCAGCGACGTGATCGTTATCACAAAGCGCTCGAACCACATGCCAATGTTGACCACAATTGAAGCCACAAACATAAAAGGAATATTCCGCCGCAGCTTCTTAATCCAGAAGAACTGAGGAAAGATCAGGTTAGCTGACATCATGATCCAGTAGGCCCAGGCATACGGCCCCGTCGCCCGGTTGATAAAGGCATACTGCTCGTAGGGCACCCCGGAGTACCAGGCAATGAAAAACTCCGTGATATAGGCAAAGCCAACCATCGTGCCCGTCACGAGCATGATGATGTTCATCTTCTCCAGGTGATCCACGGTGATAACGTTTTCCAGGCCATAGGCCTTGCGCGCAATGACCATGAGCGTCACGACCATGGCAAACCCGGAGAAGATGGCACCGGCCACGAAGTAAGGGGGAAAGATCGTTGTATGCCAGCCAGGAATGATGGAGACGGCAAAGTCAAACGACACGACCGAGTGCACCGAAAGCACCAGCGGCGTGGCCAGCCCGGCCAGCAGCATGTAAACCTTTTCGTAGTTCCGCCAGTGGCGATTGGCCCCACACCAACCCAGCGCAAAGAAGCCCAGAATCTTGGCGCGCAGGCGACGACCCATCAGAACGGCGCGATCCCGGAGCGTGGCCAGGTCCGGAATGAGCCCGACGTACCAGAACACGAGCGAAACGATAAAGTAGCTGGAAACGGCAAACACGTCCCAGAGCAGCGGACTCTTGAACTGCGGCCACATCTCCATCTGGTTCGGGATGGGCAGCGTCCAGTAGATAGCCCAGACGCGGCCTACGTGGAAGGTCGGGAAGATCAGCGCGCAGATCACCGCAAAGATGGTCATCGCCTCGGCCGCCCGGTTGATAGAGGTACGCCAGCGCTGGCGGAACAGAAACAGAATAGCTGAAATCAAGGTGCCAGCGTGACCGATACCAACCCAGAAGACGAAGTTGACAATAGGCCAGCCCCACCCGACCGGAATGTTGTTCCCCCAGACGCCCACGCCATTCCAGACCTGGTAGGCCAGCATAGCAATCAACGTCAGCATCCCCAGAAAGGCCACCGAAAAAGCGGCCCACCAGGCCTTGGGCGTCTTCTTTTCCGTATGCTGCGAAACCAGCTCCGTGATGTCGTGGAAGGTCAGTCCACCCTGCACCAACGGTGGCTCCAGCTCGTAGTCGGTGCGGGCCAATGCCGACAGGTCTTTTGTTGCGTGCGCCATCGCGTTCTCGGTCCTGCTTGCAGATCGCTCAGGCTACCGATTCCTGTTCCAGTAGCCGGGGGTTCGGGTTCGTGATGCGGGCCAGGTACGAAGTGCGCGGCTTGACGTTGAGCGCCGCCAGCATCTCGTACCGCCGCACGTTCTGTCGCTGTTGTACAACCGCACTGTTGGGGTCATTCAGATCACCGAACGTGATCGCTTCGGCCGGACAGGCCTGCTGACAGGCCGTCTTGACTTCGCCATCCCGCAATGGCCGCCGCTCAATATTGGCCTGCCGCTGCGCCTCCCGGATGCGCTGCACGCAGTATGTGCATTTTTCCATCACACCGCGGAAGCGCATGGTCACGTCCGGATTCTGGGCCATCTGTATCTGAATAGGTAGCGTCTTGACCCAGTTGAACCAGTTAAAGCGCCGCACTTTGTAGGGACAGTTGTTCGAGCAATAGCGGGTACCGATGCAGCGGTTGTAGACCATCTCGTTGAGCCCATCCGGCGAGTGCACCGTAGCGGCCACGGGACAGACCGACTCGCAGGGCGCGTTCTCGCAGTGCATGCAGGGCACCGGTTGCACCACGAGCTGCGGATCATCGGCATGTGCTTCGTCGCTCACAAAGTAGCGATCGATACGCAACCAGTGCATTTCGCGCCCGCGGCCCACCTCACTTTTGCCCACCATCGGCACGTTATTTTCACTGTCGCAGGCCACAATGCAGGCATTGCAACCCGTACAGGCATTCAGGTCAATGACCATTGCCCACTGGTTGCGGTAGTAGTCGCTGTCCTGAAAGGCGGGCTGCTTGCTCGGATGGGCCTCTTCCCACAGCGTAGGATACTGCTCCCAGGGTTCCAGGCCTTTCAGGGGCGGCTCGGCCTTTTTAGCAAAATCTGGATGCTTCCGGAATTCTTCCAGCGTAGCCAGACGTACCAGAGGCCGCCCGACCATCGCTCCGTGGTCCTGCGTGGTTACAATCTTATAGGTACGTTCAGTTTTGCGCACCCGGACACCACGTGCCACCCAGGGCATCTCCGGCCGCCGAAGCGGCGCCACATTTACGCCCACGCCGGTGGCTATGGCGCCATGGCCGTAGATGTCTGTGTAGTCGTCCAGGTCGAAAAACGGCGTCTTACGCTCGGGACGGGTTGAGGTAATCTCACGACCGTAGCCCAGATAGACGGTGATCGTATCGTCCGGATGGCCGGGCAGCACCCAGACAGGTAGCTCCACCGCACGATTATCCAGCGAAAGCTCGATCACGTCGACAATATAGACGCCCTTACGGTATTCAGCCTTGACGCCCAGCTCCTCGGCCGTCTTCGGACTCAAGATGGCTACATTATCCCAGACGATCTTTGTGATCGGGTCGGGCAGCTCCTGCGTCCAGGCATTGTTGGCGAAACTGCCGTCCAGTATGGTCGGATCCAGCCGGAAGACCACCTCCAGGCCGCCTTCTGTCGGGGCAGGCCAGTTGGCCAGCGCCTGCCGACGCGGCCGTAACGTAACGGTCGGATAGCCCGAGTCCGGCAGGAATCCATCGTGTAACACCCGCTGCCAGACCTGCTCGAAGGCGCCCCGTCCTGCCAGTAGTTGCCGCCAGGTAGCGCGCACCAGGTCGTAGCTACTCTGCTCTTGTCCCGTAGCCAGCAGCGCCAGTACCTCAAGCGCTGAATGAGCTGCCTCATAAAGCGGTGCAATCAGGGGCTGGATAACCGAAAGCGTACCGTCGTAGGCGCGTCCGTCTCCCCAGGCCTCCAAGTAGTGTGTTGCTGGCAGATGCCAGGTGCTTCGGCGTGCCGTTTCGTCCACGTGCAGTCCCAGGTGAATCACCTCGGGGACCCGCGCCAGCGCTTCGGCAAAGCCCAACGCGGCCGGCGCATCATAGACAGGATTGACATTCAGAAGCAGCAGCACATCTACCTCACCGGCCTGCATGGCCTGCACCAGATCGGCCAAGGCCACATGCTGTGGCACGACCGGCTCTTCCAGCGCATGCAGAATCACTGTACGGCCCAGACTACCCAGCAGATCGTTGATCACCGCGCAGAGAGCATGCACGGCCGGTGGTTGCGTCTCGCCTGCCAGCACCACGCCCCGTGTGCCGGCTGCTCGCAGATCGCGAGCAATCTCTACCACGAAAGGATGCCCGGCAAAGCGAGCCCCCGCCTCACGGAGCTCGGCAATGCCCAGCTCAGCCGCCAGCGCTGCCGCAAATGCCGGGATGTCGCTGGCGCGCAGGCGCAGGCGATGATCGGCCATCCCGCCCGTTACCGTGTAGGTGCTCTCGATCACATACAGACGGCTGATCTCGTCCTCAGGCCGCTCCATGCGCCGGCTGGCTGCAAACTCACGTGTATTCTCGATAAAGTTGCGGTCGGTCGGCCCCAGAAAGTCGGCGTCCAAGCTGACGATAACCTGGGCCTCGGAGAAGCGATAGCGAACCCGCACCGGACGCCCAAAGGCCTGCTGCAGCCCCAGGGCTTCGTTGTCGTCCCCTTCTGGTCGGTAGGTCACCCAGCGCACCTGCGCATAACGGCGGGCCAGCTCCTGTTGTAGCGCCGCCAGCGTGGGCGAACTGCTCGGCTCGCAAAGCACAGCCAGCCGTTTGGTACCCGCCTCGGCAACCAGCGCCCGGGCAAACTGCACAAAGTCATTCCATGAAGCGGCCTCTCCCTTGCGGAGCACCTGCTGGGAGCGATCCGGATCGTACAGATTCAGCAGCGAAGCCTGCTCAAAGACCCCCGAAGCTCCCCGACTGAGCGGATGATCCGGATTCCCCTCAATTTTGGTCGGACGCCCCTCGTGGCTTTCGACCAGCAACGGCCGCAGACTCCCTCTGAAAGGCATGGCCGTCGCATAGTGAAGCGGAATGCCCGGAATGATCTCCTCAGGCTGACGCACATAGGGCAGAATTTTCTCGACAGGCCGCCGGCAGGCCGTCAGGCCGGCCAGCGCCATCGACGCGCCCATAATCTGCAAAAACTGACGCCGCGACGTGCCACTCGGCGGCTCGGCAACGCCCGGCATAAACTCGTCCTGCGCCAGCTTTACCCATTCCGGGTTACGCTGCAAATCGGCTGCGCTGCGCCAGAAACGCTTGCCCGACGCAGGCTTTTCGGCTCCGTCTGGATTTACCACAGGCAGTTCAATCATAGGACGCTCTCAACCAACAAACGCCAAGACATTTCCAACCAAACCCATAAGGCTCGGCTCAGTAATGGCAGGCCGAGCAGTTCGTAGGCGGACGGATCCCCTCTTTCCGAATGCGCTCCAGGTTGCGCTCGATGTAATCGGCCGGCGGCTGATAGCCCATTGTGGTGATCTCACTTTGCGGCCGCAAATACAACTCCGGCTGCCGATGACACTCCAGGCACCACCCCATAGAGAGTGGCTTAACTACCCGCACCACATCCATCTGATCAATCCGGCCATGACAGGTCTCACATCCCACCCCATTGTTTACGTGGGAGGCATGGCTGAAGTGCGCATAGTCAGGCAGGTGATGCACTTTCACCCACTCAATGGATTGATCCGTCGCCCAGCTATCGCGCACCGCCTGTAACCGGGGCGATTCAGTCAAAATCTGACCATGACAGTTCATACAGGTCTGCGTAGAAGGGATACCTGCCTTATCGGCGATCTCTACCCCTCCATGACAGTAGCGACAATCTAATCCCAGCTTGCCTACGTGAACCCGATGGCTGTAAGGCACCGGTTGCTCCGGCGCATAACCCACTTCATAAAATTCCGGCGAAAAGTAGTACCATACCAGAAAAACGGCCAGCACGCCTCCAAAGACAGAACCCGCCAGCGAAAGCGCCGGCAACCGGTTGGTCTTTCTGGAAAAAATCTGCGGCATAACGTTCCGGGCCTAAGGCTATACCTCTTGTTCGTAATGCAGGAATCTACAGCCTCCCACCCTGCGCGGGAGCCCGTCCATGCGAAATTCGGATAAAAAGTTTCACTTTACCGAAAACAGCCCTAACGGTACAGGACTTAGCCAAAAAAATCAACGCCTCCCGGATTTCCTTGCAGGATTTTCGGGAATCGTTGACAGAGCTTCCGCATTTCCCATCCCTGGACCGTGATCGTAGAGGTAGGCACAAAGTATGCCGCCCCTCCGTTTTTTGCAAAGCTTTGCGGCAAGGGCGGCCCACTTTCGCATTATCTTTGAAACCGGTTGCACTGCGCTGCGGAGATGCTGTCTGATCGTCTATGTCGTCTGCCGGGCCGTTCACTTCCGCCACCGATAGTTCGGTTGTCGATCTATCGGTGATTATTGTGAATTATAACGTGCGCGAGCTGCTCGAGCAGGCGCTGGACTCGGTCTTTCGTGCCGCCAAAGGACTGGCTGTGGAAGTTTTTGTCGTGGACAACAACTCGGTGGACGGCTCGGTTGAAATGGTTCGTACCCGATTTCCTCAGGTGCATCTCCTGGTCAACACCCACAACGTCGGCTTCAGCCGTGCCAACAACCAGGCCATCCGTCGCGCCCGCGGCCGCTATCTGCTGCTGCTTAATCCCGACACCATCGTGCAGGAAGACACACTTCGCACGATGGTAGACTTTTTGGATGCCCACTCCGACGTAGGTGCAGCCGGCTGTAAAATTCTCAATCCGGACGGTACATTTGCTCCGGAAAGTCGTCGAGCGTTTCCTACACCGGCTGTCGCTTTTTACCGGATGATCGGCTTAAGCCGTCTTTTCCCACGCAGCCGACGTTTCGGGCGCTATAACATGACCTACCTGTCACCCGATGTCGAGACGGAAGTCGATGCGCTCAGCGGCTCCTGCATGTTCGTTCGGCATGCCGCGCTTTACTTTTCGCGGGTGGCCTACGAGCGCCTGTGCCGTGATGGGCTCGGCGCTACGGCGCATCTGCTGCCTGGCGGTCTGCAACCCGATGGTGGTGCCGGCCTGCTCGACGAAGCTTTTTTCATGTACGGGGAAGACCTGGACTGGTGCTATCGCATTCAGCAAGCCGGCTGGAAGATTGTCTATACGCCGCGTACCCAGATCATTCACTATAAAGGAGAAAGTACCAAGAAGGGGGAGCTGCGCTACGTGCGGCTGTTCTATGGAGCCATGCTCCGGTTCGTTGAGAAGCATTTCCGTGACCGTTATCCCCCTGTTTTTCTGTCATTACTTCGCACCGGTATTGCATTGCGGGCCGGACTGTCTGCGCTGCATCGTAGCATCCGTCGGCTGGCACCGCTACTGCTCGACGGTGCGCTGACGGCGCTGGTCGTCACGATCACTGGTTGGCTGCGCTCCCTGATGGCCGGACGCCCACTGGCGTCGCTATTTTTGCTCACCGTAGTGCCAGCTTACGCACTGAGCACCGTGGTGGGTATTGCGTTGATGCACGGCTACCGACGCGGTCGCGCCTGGCAACTGCGTCCGGTCTTCTATGGCACGTTGATCAGCCTGCTCTTTATGGGCACGCTATCGTTTCTGGTGCCCGACATCGCGTTCTCTCGAATGGTGGTGCTGCTCAGCGCTCCCTTCATGTTTACCCTGCTGGTGGGATGGCGACTCATATGGCGACGGCGCCGCTCCACCCGCCTACAACGGGCTCTGCTGGTGGGACCGGCCGATGAAGCTCGCCGTCTGCACCGCCTGCTGGAAGCAATCCCCTGGCCGTCGTTTCATCTGATCGGATACGTCTCGCCGCAACTGAACGAAAATGCATCGCCGCCTCCCCCCTGCCTGGGCGCTCTGCATCACCTGCGTGATCTGGTGCGTCTGCAACAGGTGGATACCGTCATTTTTGCCACCGCTGGCCTTTCACACACCACCGTCCTGCAGCTCATTCAACAGCTTCGTGACCTGCCGGTCCAGTTCAAAATGCTACCGGAAGGCCGCCCCCACGTAATTGGCAAAGCGCATATCGAAACGCTCGAGCCCCCTTCCCTTGTTGATGCAGAAGCTGCCCTACCTACCCTCCGGAGCCTACCTGTGCGTCGCGCGTTGGAATGCAGCCTGGCGCTACTGGGACTGGTGCTGCTGCCTCTCCTGAAAGGACTGGCCCGCTTGACCGCCCACCCGGGGCTGAACCGGCTGGTTCGTCGCCTGACAGCCCTGCCCGATGTGCTGCGCGGCCACCGGGTCCTTGTCGGATGCCGACCAGACGAATATGTACTCCTACCCCGCACCTGGGACATTCATCCCGGCCTGTTTGCTGTAAGCGAAGCACGGCCTACCCCACCCCGCAATCCTGAAGATATTCGTCAGCTTTATGCTTATTATATGCAGCAGCGGACGACCTGGCTGGACCTGGTGCTGCTGCTTCGGGCTATCCGTCGAATGCTTTATACAGCCTGAACACGCTCATGGCGCAGAAAACTTCGAAATACCTGCTTGATTTTGAAAAACCTATCGTCGAGCTTGAGCAAAAGCTCGACGAGATGCGCGCGCTGATGGCCGAAAATCCTGAAGCAGATCTTTCTGCGGAGATAGCGGCTCTGGAAGCACGCGTAGCCGCACTGCGCGAATCGGTCTACCGCAACCTGACCCGCTGGCAGCGGGTGCAAATCGCTCGTCATCCTGATCGTCCCTATACGCTCGACTATATCGAGGCCCTTGCGGAGGGCTTCGTCGAGTTACACGGCGATCGTTGCGCTGGCGATGATCCGGCTATCGTCGGCGGATTTGCCACGTTCCAGGGCACCCGTTTCGGGTATCGCGATCGTACCGTACTCTTTGTAGGCCACCAGAAAGGGCGCGACACAAAAAGCCGGAAATACCGCCGCTTTGGTATGCCCAATCCTGAGGGTTACCGCAAGGCCCTACGGTTGATGAAACTGGCCGCCAAGTTCGGTAAACCCATTGTTACCCTGCTCGACACACCGGGCGCCTATCCAGGTATTGAAGCCGAAGAACACGGCCAGGCCGAAGCCATTGCCCGTAACCTGTTCGAAATGGCCCGCTTGCCAGTCCCCATTGTCGTAGTGGTAATTGGCGAAGGCGCCTCAGGGGGCGCCCTGGGTATCGGAGTGGGCGACCGCATCCTGATGCTGGAAAACGCCTGGTATTCGGTCATTGCACCTGAAAGCTGCTCGCAGATTCTCTGGCGTTCCTGGGATTACAAAGAAGAAGCGGCCCGCGCCTTGAAGCTTACAGCAGCCGACCTGCTCAAGCTCGGCGTCATCGATGAGATCATTCCTGAACCTGTCGGTGGGGCACACCGCGATCCTCAGGCTACTTTCCAGGCGGTCGGTGCCGCTATCGCCCGAGCACTACAGGCGCTGGAAGGCATTGCCCCCCCCACGCTGATCGATACGCGCATCGAAAAGTTTGCCCGCATGGGCATTTATCGAGAAGTATCAGAGCCCACGCCCTCGACGGAACACGGAACGGCATGATCCGACACGTCTATCAACATCGGGTACGCTACCGGGAATGCGATCCGATGGGTATGGTGTATCATGCCCACTATGTGGACTACCTGGAAGCGGCACGTACCGAGACGCTACGCGCCCTGGGACTTCCCTATCGCGAACTGGAGGCGGCCGGAATTATCATGCCTGTGGTTGCGCTGAGCCTGCGCTTTATTCAGCCCGCTTATTACGATGACCTGCTGGATATTGTAACCATGATCCGAGAGCTACCACGGGCCCGACTATTCCTGGATTATGAAGTGCGCCGCCACGAAACCCAGGAACTGTTGGCCACTGGTCAGGTAACGCTCTGCTTTGTCGATCGCGCCCGCAATCGCCCCATACGTGCACCGAAGGTTCTGCTGGACGTGCTGCAACAGGCCCTGGCGCCTTCGCTGTCAACCGACGGCCAGCCTAAACGCTCATGCCTGCCGAAATGACGACATCGGCTGCCTGGCCTCCCTATCTGGATGAAGCAACGCTGGATACGCTGATCCGGCAGTGGTTGGCCGAAGACATCGGTCCGGGCGATGTTACCACCGAAGCTACCGTTCCCCTGAATCGCCAAGCTCGCGGGCTTTTCCTCGCCAAAGCATCCGGTATCATTGCCGGGTTGCAGGTAGCCACCCGCGTTTTCCAGATCGTGGACCCTCATGTGCACCTCACCTGGCATCAGGCAGACGGCAGCCGGGTAACAGCCGGCACCATTTTCGGCACCGTAGAAGGCCCCGCTCGAAGCCTGCTCATGGCGGAGCGGCTGGTGCTGAACCTGATGCAACGCATGAGCGGCATCGCCACTGCTACCTATCACCTTGTGGAACGCGTCCGCCCCTATGGCACGAAAGTGCTCGACACCCGTAAGACGGCACCAGGCCTGCGGCTGCTGGATAAATGGGCAGTACGTCTGGGGGGCGGTACCAACCACCGCCTGGGACTCTATGACATGATCCTTATCAAAGATAATCACATTGTGGCCGCTGGTGGCATTCGTGAAGCTATTGAAGCCGCCCACCGATACTGCGCACAACGCCAACTGACCCTTCCTATCGAGATTGAAGCTCAATCCCTGGAAGACGTCGATGCCATCCTCACCACAGGAGGCGTCGACTGGATCCTGCTGGACAATTTCGCTCGAAGGCTTCCTGACGGCACACTTGACGTCGAACCCCTTCGAAAAGCTGTGCAACGCATTGATGGCCGCTTTCACACAGAAGCCTCAGGCAACATTACCCTGGAAACCGCTGCGGCCATTGCGGCCACCGGCGTCGAAGCCATTTCTTCCGGAGCCCTGACCCATTCCGTTCGCGCACTCGACTTGTCGCTGGAACTCACGTTGTAGGAGACTTTGCCGAAAAGCTGGCGTTATAAGGCCCAGATCCGTTCACGAACCGGGCCCATATGTCTTATGACCGAATTCATTCGTCTTCTGACCCGGCAATTACAGGCGGCTTTCCCTCCTACCCGGGCCTACCCCCTTCGTGAGCTACGCCGGCTGGGAATGCCCGATGCGCTCATACATTACCTGCAGCACCTGGCGATCGCGCAGGCAGATGCCCGGCTTCCCTTCCTTGATGACACCTGGTTCGAAGTCGAAGCACCAGAAGTCCAGGAAGCCTATCAAGCGCTGTGCACCCGATTGCGTTCGCATCTACGCATTCCGCCCCAGGTATGGCCAGAACTGCTCAGCCAGAGTGTTCAGGCCCTGGCGCAGTATCTGGTCCGACCAATCCACACCCTCACCACCCACATCTTCTCGGAAGATGAGGTGCTGCCGGCCGAAAAGGTACTCCAGCGTATGCACTGGTTTCTCCCCTATGCTTACTTCCGAGAAGCCGTTGCCCTTTACCTCGAAGAAAAAAAGATCGCCCAACTACAACGAGAACGCTTCACAGCACTACTGCAACGCATTGACCGGAAGCTGACGGCCGATTTTGATGCTGACGCCTGGCTGCGACTGCTTCGCCCGCTCTATGAACTGGCCGCCCTCCTACCGGAACGGCCAACAGCGATTCCTGCCTCCCTGCTGATCGCTTTCTTTTCAGAAAAACAGCAGACGCACCTGGTGCAGCGACTTCAAGCCGAAGGCACGGCTCTGCTGACGGCCGAGGCGCTGCATGCGCTTATCGCCGATAAGCCGGCCATAACCACCGAACCCACAGAAGAAGCAACGTTACCCCTCTGGCGTCGCTTTCAGCTTCAGCAGGCAACTCCCGAAAACATACAGACAACTACCGCTGACGCCGACACCCTGCCTCGCTGGATGCAGTTTTACCAAAAACCGTTGGCTGAACAAACCCCGGAGCTTCCCACAACCGACCTGGAACGCGAAGTGCTCGGTGAAACCGGCCTGCGCCATCGCGAACTGTTCATTACGCATCTGTTCCGCGGAGACCGGGTTGCCTACGAACGCGTACTGCGCCGATTACGCGACATGCCCACCTGGGCCGAAGCCTCTCAGCTCATCGCAGAAGAAGTATTCCGTCGCTACCACGTAAATATCTACAGCGAACCCGCCGTCGCCTTTACCGACGCCGTCGAGCGTCGATACCGAAAAAATCGGGCATCCCCCTTGCAATAAAAATACTCGGTGTGTATCGTTAGCCCAGTGTTGAAGTATCGCTTTAACTGAGAGTAAAAAGTCGTGGTACGGGGATTACTGTTGCTGTGGCTTATTGGAAGCCTGGTAGGCACCACGCAGGCGCAAGATACGATCTCAACCAGAACGGCGGCTCCGCTGGAGCGTCTGCAGGCCTTTCCTTCCGAAGAAATCCCATTCGATCGGCGGTTGCGCCTGCTTGGCACCAGCCTGGTTGGCTTGTTACCGCCCGCCGATAGTCTGGACGAGCCCACCTTGCTTGAATACCTGGCGCATCTGTACAACCATCAGGCACGCATCCTCAAAGCAGAGGCGGCGGGCGAGCTGGAAATCGCCGCCCGCTTGCTTGACGAAGCGCTTGAGGCCCTGGCCATGCTGAGTCGCCAGCCCCACATTGCTTCTAATGTGCGCTTTCGCGAACTATACCGCTCTCTCATTACTGAGTACGAACAGCTCTATGGCATACCGCCAGATACGCTGACCCTGAGCTATGGCGACATCTTTGCCTTTCGCGAAGCGATGTTTGCAGCCATGGACGCCGTAGGCGAGCCACTGCTGGAGGACGTGGCCCCCCCCAATCTGCCTGCTCCTCACAGCACCGTGCCGCTCACCATGAACCGGCTTGTCAAAATGAGCATAGATTATCTGTTGCGCGAACCGGAACAACATCTGTTGCGCTGGCTGAGCCGGGCGGAGACCTACTTTCCCATGATCGAGCACATCTTTAAAGAAGAAGGCGTTCCAGACGAGCTCAAATACCTGGCCATGATAGAAAGCGGCCTCAATCCCTACGCCCGAAGCCGAGCTGGGGCCGTGGGCATGTGGCAATTCATGGCCGGAACGGCCCGTCTTTATGGGCTGAGCATCACGCCCTGGGTGGACGAACGCCGGGATCCGGAAAAATCTACCCGTGCTGCCGCGCGCCACCTGAAAGATCTGTACGCCTTGTTTAAGGACTGGCATTTAGCGCTTGCCGCCTATAACGCCGGCGCCGGGCGGGTTCGGCGCGCACTCAAGCGGGCGGCTGTCCGTCACGGCATCGAGCGGCCCACTTTCTGGGACATCTATCCGTATCTGCCACGCGAGACGCGAAACTACGTCCCCATGTTCATAGCGACGGCCCTGGTGGCCTCCAATCCGTCTGCTCTGAACCTGAGCGTCCAGCCTGGCCCCCGCTATGAATATGACTATGTGCCCGTACAGGGCATGCTTTCCCTGGAAGAGATTGCACGCATGGCAGGGACCGATGTGGCAACGCTACGCGCCCTGAACCCCGAGTTGCGTCGCAACATCCTGCCGCCCACACGGGGGCCCTACTTTATTCGGCTACCTCTGGGGAGTTACGCCCGCTTTGCCGCAGCTTATGCGCAGCTTCCCGAAGATCGGAAGCGTCCCGTTACTACCTACAGGGTACGCCGTGGGGATGCGCTCAGCATCATTGCCCGACGCTTTGGGGTAAGCGTCTCGGCGCTCATGCGCGCCAATGGCTTACGGAGCACCCTGATTCGACCGGGGCAGCGGCTGATCGTGCCGGTACCCCGTTACAAAAGCAGCCAGGCCCTGCAACTGGCCGAAGCAGCGCCTGTGCGCGTGCAGTATGGCAGTCGCTCCATACGTCCGCTTCGTGTTGTTTCGCCTGCCGTAAAATCACCGGCTCCCCCTGCGGCTCAACCCACTGCCCTGGAAACAGCAGCCCCTGAACCGGCTACTGCCTCGTCCGACAGATCCTCTCCTACGGATGCCAGAGCCCCCACACGCGTCGTCTACACCGTACGCCCGGGTGATGCGCTCAGCAAGATCGCCCGGAGGTATGGCATTTCGGTGGCCGATCTCAAACGCTGGAATAACCTCTCTGGTCATACCATTCGCGTCGGACAGGAGCTGGTGCTGTATCTGTCGGAGCCGGTCATGCCAGAACGGGTGGTGTATCGCGTACGTCGCGGCGACACGCTCAGCGAAATTGCCCAGCGCTTCGGCGTATCCGTACGAGATCTCAAACGCTGGAACGGCCTGCGCTCCAACCGCATCTACCCCGGACAACGCCTGAGCATCTACCCGGAAGCCGATGTTTCACGGGGCTATACCATCTACCATGTACAGCCCGGCGACACGCTCAGCGAAATTGCCCAGCGCTTCGGCGTATCCGTACGAGATCTCAAACGCTGGAACGGCCTGCGCTCCAACCGCATCTACCCCGGACAACGCCTGAAAATCTTTTCCTGAAACAACAGTTTTTTTGCCTGAACGCGCGGAAAGGTTTTCCGCCGTTTAGACGAAACTCACACCGTAAGGCATCGTTCGTTTAGCAGGCACACGGCTTGTAGCACAGACTTTCAGCACCATGCCACCCATCCATCCGGAGAAAATGCTATGTACGACGAGCAACTCCGCAAACTGATTGAACAGTTTCGCGCGAAATTTCTGGAGCTTTCCAACGAAGATATTCAACGCCTCGTTGAAGAAACCAGAGCGGAGGCGCTGGCGGAAGCCCGCGCAATCATCAAGGAGCAAATGCTCCAGGCCATTCTGGAGCAGTCGGCCCGCCTGCAGGCTCATAAGGCAATGTCCCCACCAGCTACTGCAGCGCAGCCGACGGCTGCTCAACCCGCAGAAGCCCCCAAGCGTCCCCCTTTTGAGACGCCTCGGGTGACGCTGGTCAGCCGTCCAGAAACGCCTCCGACATCGCCTTCGGAAAAAACAGCACAGGCTACGCCGGCACCAACTGCTGTCGAAACGGAGCAGAACGGATCAGAGATGGAGGGCGCGCGCCAGATTTTACGCGAGATCGAGAACCTTCGTCAGCAGCTAAGTGCCAACGAGGAATGGCTCACGCGGGGCAGCTCGGCCGAAGATGAAGCGGATCATGCCGGCGCTTGAGCGCGACAGACCTGCAGCCCGCTGGTATTTTTCTGAAAAGGAAGTATACCAGTTGACCGAGGCTTCCCGTCAGGAAGCGCTGGCGCTGGCGCGTGCCGTACTCAAGCAGTGGTGGTTGCAGGCCATCCTCGAGCAGGTGAGCCGCCAATTACATCCTATCACGGCTCCAGAACCGCAGGTTCACTACGTCTATGGTATTACATGGGCTGGCCAATCGGTCAGTGGACCGGAGCCATTGGCATGCATTCCCTTCCGCAATGTGCAAGCCATCGTACGGCGCGTCCCGGCCCGCGATTATAGTCTGGAAGCCATCCGGCAGCGCCTTCACGACACGGAGTGGCTACGTGCTCAGCTTCGGGCACATCATCAGTTTCTGGCCTCTTTGCAGCTCGAAGGCCCGCTGCTTCCCTTACGATTTGGCACGATCTGTCCGGAACAGGCGCACGTCCGAGCGCTGCTGGAGGCTAACTACGAAGATTTCTGTGCTACGCTGGCGTTGCTGGACGGCCGGCAGGAATGGCTATTTCAGCTCGATGTGGATCGTGCGCGTCTGAAAGAGGCGGTTGCGCTGGTCCAGGGCACAGCAGCCGACGACCCTTCACTCATGGTCGAGGTGGATCGGCTCCTGCAAATAGCGGCCGAGCACTGTCACCAGACGCTCTCCGCCTTAGCTGACCGGGCCAAAGTGCAACGCCTGGAAGTCCGACATCACCCCGTACTGCGCGCAGCCTATCTGGTTGCTACCGAACGCACAAGTGCTTTTCGCGACCGGGTGGCCTCTCTGGAGCGGGCCTACCGAACGCTGGGCATCCGACTACAGTTGAACGGCCCTTCACCGCCGTTTAACTTTGCCCGGCTGCATCTGGAAGCATCGGCCGCTGCTTCGGTATGAAACACCGCTGGCATCCCCCTGTCTGGATGTCGGTTACCTTGTTGTTTGTTTACGGCACCCTGCGCGGCCAATTGCCCCGCTTTCTTCCGCCCACCCTGCACGACGCAATTCGCTCGCTGGGGCGTGCCTATTACCGGGGTCGTTTGTACGATCTCGGTGCCTACCCCGGCGTCGTCCCTGATCCCGACCGCATCGTACACGGCGAACTATATGCCTTGCATCGAGCCCAGGCCGCCCACATCTTCACCTATCTGGATGCATACGAAGGATACGATCCAGAGCAGCCAGAAGCTGGCGAATACCGGCGCGTCCAGGATACCGTGTTCCTGCCGGATGGCCATTCAGTATTGGCCTGGATCTACCTGTACCACGGCGATCTGTCGCGAGCACGCCTTATCCCATCCGGCGACTACCTGCGCCACCGCTTTCTACCGTCGTAATCATCGGGCAGCCACCTCCATCACAGCGCGCCGCTTCAGCGCCGACAGCCAGCGGGAAATGTCAATCTCTTTGGGGCAGGCCTCATTGCAATTGAAGATCGTATAGCACTTCCAGAGCCCCTCGCGCGAGTCGACCACCGGTAATCTCTCGTCAGCCCCTTCGTCGCGCGAGTCAAAGGTGTACCGATAGGCCTTGAGCAGAGCGGCTGGCCCCAGATACTCCGGATCCGCCCAGGTGCTGGGGCAGGCATGCGTACAGGCCCCGCACATGATGCATTTAGTGGCGTCTTCAATCAGCGCAAACTCCTCGGGGCTCTGCAGCCGCTCCCGCTCAGGCGGCGGCGTGCGTGTAATCAGCCAGGGCTTAACGGCCCGATATTTTTCGAAGAAGCGGCTCTGGTCAATGACCAGATCTTTAATTACCGGAGCGGTGGGTAACGGCTCGAACGTGATCGTATCGCCCTCTCCTTTGACCAGATCTTTGACCAGCACCGAGCAGGCCAGCCGGTTTTCGCCGTTGATCTTCATGGCATCCGAGCCGCAAATGCCATGACCGCAGCTTTTGCGGAAGGTCAGCGAGCCGTCAATATGCCATTTGATATGCAAAAGCAATGACAGCGCGCTGTCCATGGGATCCGCATCGACCTCATAGGTCTCCCAGTGCGGCTCGGCGTCGGTCTCCGGATTGAAGCGCTTGATTTTGACCTTGACTTTCATGGTTACCGCTCCATCGGTTGGGCGACCACGTAGCAATCAGGCGGGTCGCTCAGTACTTCCGTTCTTTCGGTTGGAATCGGGTAATCGTTACCGGCTTGTAGTCGAACCGGTAACTGTCTTCTCCTTCGCGGTAAATAAGCGTATGTTTGAGCCAGTTCTCGTCGTCTCGCTTCGGGTAGTCTTCGCGGGAATGGGCCCCCCGACTTTCTGTCCGATTCAGGGCTGAACGCGTGATTACTTCAGACAGATCGACCAGGAAGCCCAGCTCGACGGCATCCATCAGCTCGGTATTGAACCGCTTGCTCTTGTCCCGCACCACCACGCGCTTGGCGCGCTCCCGGATCTGCTTCAGGTCGTCCAACGCGGTGGTCAACGTCTCCTCGTTACGAAACACGGAGACGTTATCCATCATGGTCTGCTGCAGATCGGAGCGCACCACGGCTACGGGCTCTCCCCGCGTCCGCCCCAGAATGTCCTCCAGCATTTCGCGGACGCGCCGGTCCGGGTTGTCGGGCAGCGGCTCCTTCTTGCGTCCTTCTTTCCGAAGCGTTTCGGCCATGTGAATTCCGGCACGGCGCCCGAAGACAACCAGGTCCACCAGCGAGTTGGTACCCAGTCGGTTGGCGCCATGCACCGACACGCACGCGCACTCACCTACCGCGTAGAGACCCGGTACAATGCTACCCCGACCGGCCCGCTCCACCTGCCCATCATAGTTGGTAGGGATCCCTCCCATCGCATAGTGGCAGGTAGGAGCCACTGGAATCGGTTCCTTTACCGGGTCGATGCCCAGATACGTGCGGCAGAACGTGGCAATTTCAGGCAGCTTGGTTTCGATCACCTCGCGCCCCACGTGCCGCAGATCCAGATAGACGTAATCTTTCCCGTTGATGCCCCGTCCTTCGCGGATCTCCTTGTAGATGCACTGTGAAACCAGGTCACGAGGTGCCAGGTCCTTTACCGTAGGCGCATAGCGCTCCATGAAGCGTTCGCCCTTGTCGTTGAGCAGGATGCCGCCTTCACCACGCGCCCCTTCGGTCACCAGAATACCCAGTCGGTAAAGACCTGTGGGATGAAACTGGACAAATTCCATATCCTCAAGCGGCAGGCCGCTGCGCAGCACGATGGCCATGCCGTCGCCTGTACTGGCATGGGCGTTCGAGGTCGTCTTGTAAACGCGTCCATAGCCGCCCGTGGCCAGACAGACCATCTTGGCGTGAAAAACGTGAATTTCCCCGGTAAGCAACTCATAGGCCACTACCCCGCAACAGACGCCCTCGGGCGTCATGATCAGGTCCAACGCCTGAAATTCGTCGTAGAAGCGAACCTGATTTTTGACGCACTGATCGTAGAGGGTATGTAGAATGGCGTGGCCCGTGCGGTCTGCTGCGTGGCAGGCACGTCGGACCGGCGCCTCCCCGAAATTGCGTGTGTGCCCCCCAAAGCGGCGCTGGGCAATTTTTCCCTCCTTGTTACGGCTAAAGGGCACGCCGTAATGCTCCAGCTCGATGATGGTCCGGGGCGCGTCCTGACACATGATCTCAATGGCATCCTGATCGCCCAGGTAGTCGCTCCCCTTGACCGTATCGAAGGCGTGCCAGAGCCAGTGGTCTTCTTCTTCGTTGCCCAGAGCTGCGCCAATCCCTCCCTGGGCCGCTCCTGTGTGCGAACGAAGCGGATGCAGCTTGGAAATCACGGCCACATCGGCACCTCCCTCCTTGGCGTAAAGCGCCGCCATCAAGCCCGAACCACCGGCTCCTACGATGACGACGTCGTGCGAAAAAATCATGGCAACATTCGGTTTGCAATCAACCCGTAGGTCTTTTCAAGATGCAGGCATATATCCCCATCCGGCCACAATGATGGAATACAGCCCTACAATGAGCAGTACCAGCGCCAGCGTCCAGGAAAGCGTCTGTGCCAGCACGCGCCCGATGGGATGGCGAATATAGTCGGTCAGGATGTTGTTGAGGCCATAAAACCCGTGATGCAGGGCAAAAATCAAAAACAGAATGTTGAAGCCCTTCCAGAGCACAGCATATACAGGATCGGCCAATCGCAGCATCACCACGTCATACGGGGTAACCTCAGCGTCGGGGCCATAACGCGCCCGCACCGCTTCTTTGGCCGCCTCCGGATAGTCGGGCAACGCACCGGCCTCAATCTGCTCCTGGGAAAGTACCTGGACCGCCACACTGGCCGTCTGCGCATCGTAGTGCTGAACCCAGAAATGGGTGATCAGCAAAAACACGAGAAACGTCCCGGTAATGCGATGCAGAAACCAGTGCATGGCATAGGAACGGGACGTCTTACC